>NZ_JBHUBB010000050.1:27888-44280 GCF_042789485.1 Streptomyces sp. NPDC056835 | reverse complement strand
GTGCGTGTCCGGACGTAAAGCGTCGCAGCACGCGCGAAGCGCGGTGAGGAAAGCAGTCCGGACACGCACCTCCGCAGACCCCGGCCCCCGCACCACAACGGCGCACCCGCACCCGCACCCCCGTCGGAGGCGCACCCCGCACCCCCGCCGGACGGCGCACCCCCCGCCAGCAGGCGCACCCCCCGCCGGAAGGCGCACTCCGCCAGGAGCCGCTACGGCGCCGGAGCCGTCGTCCGTCCCGAGTCCCGCGGCGCCGACGCCCCGTCCTCGCTCAGCGCGAGCCAGCCCCCCACCCCCACCGCGGCGACCAGCAGCACCCCCACCGCCCCCAGCCTGATCCGACGCTTCCGCACCGCCTCCGCCTTGTGCCGCGCCGACCCCGGCCGCCGCTGCCCCGGGGACCGCGGCGCCCGCGCCGTACCGCGCGCCCCGCCCGCCAGCTCGTCCGGCCCGGGCACCCGCATGCTCGTATGCGTGTCCCGGTTGGAGTCGGGCACCGCGCCGGGGACAAGCGGAACCGCCCCCCTGCGGCGCGGCTCCTCCGGCGCCGAGGGCGCCGACGGCCCCGGCTCCTCGTAGGCCCGCTCGGTGGGCTCCGTGTCCGGCTCGTCCACGTCCAGCGGCGGAATGCCCGTGAGCGTCGGCAGCTGTTCCCGCAGCCGTGCCGCCAGCTCCGACGCGCGCAGCCGGGAGGCCGGGGCCTTCGCCAGGCACTGGACGAGCAGCTGCCACAGTTCCTCGGGGATACCGGGCAGCGGTACGACGGTCTCGGTGACGTGCCGGCGCAGCACCGCCCCGGGGTGGCCGCCGCCGAACGGGGTGAAGCCGGCCAGCAGCTCGTACAGGACGGTGGCCAGCGCGTAGATGTCGACGGCCGCGCGCGGCGGCAGGCCCTCCACGATCTCGGGGGCGAGGTAGTCGGGGGTGCCGATGATCTTGGACGCCTTGGTGCGCCGCGGGGTGTCGATGAGCTTGGCCACACCGAAGTCGGTGAGCAGCGCGGGGTGCGCGCCGCCGGGGCCGAGCGGGCCCTCCATGTCGAGGAGGATGTTCTCGGGCTTGACGTCGCGGTGGACGACCCCGGCGGCGTGCGCGGCGGCGAGCCCGTCGGCGACATCCGCGATGATCGCGACCGCGGCCTCGGGGGCGAGCCGGCGCTCGCGGTCGAGGCGGGTGCGCAGATCCGTACCGCGGACCAGCTCCATGACGAGCGCGAGGTCGTTGCCGTCCACAACGAGGTCACGGACGGCGACCACCCGGGGGTGATCGAGTCCGAGCAGGGCGGTGCGCTCCTGGACGAAGCGTCCGACCAGCTCCTGGTCGGACGCGAGGTCCTCGCGCAACAGTTTGATGGCGACGGGGCCCTCGGGCCCTTCCCCGAGCCACACCGTGCCGGCGCTGCCCCGTCCCAGGATCTGGTGGGCGGTGTACCGGCTGCCGATATTCCGTGCCAAGACTGCTCCCTCAGCGGCTGGCGTTGCCCCTCAAAGTACGCGGGTATCGGCGGGTTCCGTGCCCCGGTCGGCACCGTCACCCGCTTCGGCAGGGGAAATAGCACGATCCGGGGGGATTCATCCCTCACCCCCGGGTCGCTCGTCCCCCGTCACTGTCCCGAGGTCGCGGTCACTGACCCGAGGTCGCGCCGCCCAGCTCCGAGATCCAGTCCGTCACCGTCGAGATCGCGTCACCGATCGCGGTCCAGTAGCCCTTGCCCTGGGCCACCCAGTCCTGAAGCGGCGTCAACTCCCAGACGAGCCAGCCCGCGACGAAGAGCAGGACCAGCGTGAACAGACAGCCCTTCAGGCAGCCCAGGCCCGGGATCCGCATCGGATTGGAGCTTCGCTGGCGGGGCGGGCGCGGCTCGCGCTGCTGGCGGGGGGCCGGTCCCTGCGGCTGCTGGGGCGGCGGCTGCGGAGGCGCGTACCCCTGCCGCGGGGCCGGGGCGTACGGCTGGTGCTGCTGCGGGGGCGGCGCGTACCGCTGCTGGTGCTGCTGATGCTGGGGCGGCTGGTGCGCGGGCGGCTGCTGGGGCTGCCGTTGCGGGCGGCGGCGCAGCGGGTCCTGGCTCGGGTCGAGGTACTGGACCTGCGTCTGCTCGTTGCGGTCGCGGACGGCCCGCATCTGGCCCTGCCAGGGGTGCGGGCCGTCGGGGTCCGCCGGTACGGGTGGCATGACCGAGGTCGGGTCGGCGGCGCCGGAGCCAGGACCGCCGGGGCCGCCGCCGTGCCCGGACGAGGGCATGACGCTGGTCGCCGCGCTCGGGTCGTACGAGCCGGCGTTGCTCGGCAGGACCTGTGTCGGGTCGGCCGCGCCCGGCAGTTCGGGCACCGGCGCGGGCGCCGGGTCCGGCGCGAGGAGCGCGCCGACGCCCAGCGCGGCGTCGACCTGGGCGGGCGTGGAGTGCACGCCGACACCGGCGGCGACGGTCCGCAGTCCGCGGGCCAGGTTCTCGGCGCTCGGCCGCTGGTCCGGGTCCTTGCGCAGGCAGCGCTCTATGACCGTCCACAGCGGCTCGGGCACGGTGGTGGGCCGGCGGGGCTCCTCGCTGAGATGGCGGTGGAGCACTTCGAGCGCGGTCGCGCCGGCGAACGGCGGGCGCCCGGTGACCAGCTCGTACAGCAGGATGCCCGCGCCGTAGATGTCGACGGCGGAGGTCTGCGGACGGCCCTCGGCGGACTCCGGCGCGACATAGGCGGGGGTGCCGACGAACTCGTGCGTGCGGGTCAGCCCCGGGGAGTCCGCGAGGCGCGCGATACCGAAGTCGGTGAGCATCGGGTGCAGCCGCTCGCCGTCGTTCTTGAGCAGCACGTTGGCGGGCTTGAGGTCGCGGTGCACGACGCCGTCGGCGTGGCTGGCGGCGAGCGCGTCCGCGATCTGGGCGGTCAGCAGGGCCGCCGCGACGGGACTGAACGGCCCGTTCTCGCGCAGATAGCGGTGCAGGTCGGGGCCTTCGACCAGATCCATGACGAGCGCCAGGAGATCGCCCTCGACCACCAGGTCGCGGGTGCGCACGATATTGGGGTGGGTGAGGCGGAGCAGTACGGAGCGCTCGCGCAGGAAGCGCATCACGATATCCGCGTCGTTCGCCAGCTCTTCCTTGAGGACCTTGATCGCGACGGTCTCGCCGGGCTGGCCGGCCACGGCCGCCTCGGCTCCCGCGGTCTCTCGCTGACGGGCTCGCCAGACGGTGCCCGTGGCGCCGCGTCCCAGCGGCTCCTCAAGCAGGTACTTGCTGCCTACCGGCCGCACGTCATGCGCTCCCTGCTGGTCGTGGTCATCTCGTCCCGGCCCCCGCCGGGTCTCCGACCCACTGTAGACGGGCCAGGCAAGTCACCCGCCTGTCCTCTTCCGGTCCCGCTCCGATCCCGGTCGGACACGGCCCCGGACCCGACCCGATCCGACCGGGTCCGACCGGGTCCGGCCGAGTCCGGCCGAGTCCGGCCGAGTCCGGCCGAGTCCGGCCGAGTCCGGCCGAGTCCGGTCGGGTTCGAAAGAAAGACGCTCGCATCGTACGGATGGTTGCCGGAGAGCGGGTCGGACGACGTCACACCCGGTCCCAAGGCGTCTCGAAGCCGCTCCCAATCAGGCACTTTTGCGCCAACAGCCGACTATTCAAGATCACTTGTCGCCGGTCCCCGGGCGTGTTGTCAGTGGCAGGTGCGAGGATGCCCCCAGCACGTGACGTGTGGAGTGGGGATTCACACCGCCCCGTGCCGACCTGTACCGGACGACGCGTCCGTGCGCGGTGGGGGGAGATCAGCGGGTATTCCCCTGCCGGGCACCCCGCGCAGAAGGGACCGCTGACGGCGATGCAGATCCGGCTGACCGTCCTCGCGCCGCGCAGCGGCCATGCCGCCGGGCGCGTGTGCGACGTGCTCGTCACCGCACCGGCGGGGACGGCGCTGGCCGCCGTCGCCTCCGGGCTCGCCACGGCCGTCTCGGGCCCCGACGCCTCCGGCAGCGTCGTCCTGTACGCGGGCCGCGAGCGGCTCGACGCCCAGCGCCGCACCCTCGGCGAGCCGCCGCTGATCGACGGCGCGGTGCTCTCCCTCCAGGTCCCAGGGGAGGACGACGTGCCCGCCGACGACGTCCCGGCCCAGCTCCATGTGGTCGCGGGCCCCGACGCGGGCGGGGTGCATCTGCTGCACGGCGGACAGATCAGGATCGGCCGGTCCGCCGAGGCCGATGTGCCGCTGGACGACCCGGACGTCTCCCGGCTGCACTGCGCGGTGACGGTCGGCGAGGACGGCCGGATCTCGGTCGCGGACCTCTGTTCCACGAACGGGACGACGCTGGAGGGCGTCGCGGTGGGCAACCGACCGGTCCCGCTGCCGCCCGGCGCGCTGCTGCGGCTCGGTGAGTCGGCCCTCCGGCTCACGGTCGGGGGCCGGTCGCCCGCGCTGCCGACGGCGCCGGACGGCGAGGGCCATCTGCGGATCGCGAGGCCGGACGCGGACGGCCGGGGCCCGCTCCCGTACGGCACGGAGAGCGGCCCGGGCGGTGGCGCGTACAGCCCCTCGGGAGACCGCGGCCCGGCCCGCGGCGACGGAAGCGCGACGGAAGCGGCCACCGGCCCCGGTCCTGCCAGCGGCCCCGGTCCGGAGACGGGCGCGTACGGCACCGGCGGTTACGCCACGGACGGTTCCGCGTACGGCCCCTCGGGCGCCTCGCCGGGTCCGCAGTACGGCGGCGCGCGGCACGAGCCCGCCCCGGCCCACGGCCCGGCCGTACCCGGCGCCCGTGCCCCGGGGGACGGACCGGGCGAGGAGACCCGGAGCCATGGCGAGGGCTACACGCCCCGCGCGTACGGCGGCTCCGTACCCTCCGGCGCGTCGAGCCGGGTGCTGGGGCCGCAGTACGGCAATCCGCCGGGCGCCCCGCGCATGCCCGACGCCCGCGGCGTCGATACGCACTACGGCAGCCGCCCGACGGCCGGCTCCCCGGACGGGACGCACAGCAGGGCGACGGCGCCGGACCCGGCGTACGGGACGGGCGCGGTCGGGGGCCCGGGAGGCTCGGACGCGCGCGGGGCCGACGACGGCCCGCAGTCGCACAGCAGGACCTCCGGTTCGCGGCGGCAGGCCACGCCCACGCGCGGGACGGAAGCACCCGACGCAGCGGCCAGACGGCGTGGCGGCATAGGCGCCTGGGCCCGGCGGCTCACCGGCAGCCGGGGCGAGGAGCTGCCGGAGTCCGGCCCCGGCCCGCTGCCCGCCGCCGGGACGCCCGCGCGCGCCCCGCGCGCGGAGACCTGGCCCGATCCGGCCGCGATCCTGCTGACGGCGCTCGGTCCCGGCCCCCGGCTGTGGGAGCGGGACAGCCGTCATCCCGAGGCGCTCGCCGTACGGCTCGGCACGGCCGACCGGGCCGCCTCGGAGGGCGGCGGACCGCTGCCCTCCGTACCGGTCACCGTCGGCCTGCGCGAGGCCGGGTCGCTGGGTCTGGCCGGTCCCAGGGAGCGGCTGGCGGGGCTGGCCAGGGCTGTCGTGGCCCAGCTCGCCGCGCTGCACTCACCCGCCGATCTGGAGATCGTGCTGATCAGCACGGACCGTACGAGAAGCCTGGAGGAGCGCCGGCGGGACTGGGGCTGGCTCGGCTGGCTGCCGCATGTACGGCCCGCCCATGGCCAGGACTGCCGGCTGCTGCTCGCGTACGACCGCGAGCAGGCGACGGCCAGGACCGCCGAGCTGACCCGGCGGCTCGACGACAGCCCCATGGGGCCCGGCTGGGCCTCGGCCGACCCGTGGACCATCACGGAGGCCGCCGCCCGCCACGACGGCCCGTACACGGTCGTGATCGTGGACGGCGACCCCGGGACCGCCGCGCTGCGCGAGTCGACGGCGCAGCTGGCCGGCGCGGGCGCCGCCGCGGGTGTCCATCTCATCTGTCTCGCCGAGACGGACGCCGCCTCGCCCCTCTCCCCGATCGCCGCGACCTATGAGATGGCGTGCGCGGCCTCGCTCCCCTTCCGCGAGTGCGGGGCCGTCGCCCTGCTGAGCGGTGATGTGGCGACCGCGCTGCGGCTGCTGCGTACGGCCGTGGGACAGCCCGCCGGGCATGGCACGGTCGCCGTCGTGGACGCGGTCTCGGCGGCCTGGGCGGACCGTTTCGGACGGGCGCTCGCGCCGCTGCGCGCGTCGGCGGGAAGCGGTCGCGGACGGCCCGCGGCGGCGCTCCCGCGCTCCGCCAGGCTGCTCGACGAGCTGGGGCTGGCGCGGGCCACCCCCGCGTCCCTGATGGCCCGTTGGGCGTCCGCCGCCGACCGCACCGGCGACTGCGCGGCGGTCCTCGGCGCCGGACCGCGCGGCCCGGTGAGCGTCGATCTGACCGAGGAGGGCCCGCATCTGCTGATCGAGGGGCCGGCCGGGAGCGGCCGTACGGAGCTGCTGCGCTCCGTCGCCGCCTCGCTGGCCGCCGCGGGCCGGCCCGACCGGCTGGGGCTGCTGCTGGTCGACGGCGCCGGGGGCGAGCGCGGCGAGGGGCTGTCCGTCTGTACGGAACTGCCGCATGTGACCGAGCATTTGATCGCCTCCGACCCGGTCAGAATGCGGGAGTTCGCCCAGGCGCTGGGGGCCGAGCTGAAGCGGCGGTCCGAGCTGCTGGGGCGGCTGGACTTCACGGAGTGGCACAGCCGGCACGAGGTGGCGGAGCGGATAGTCGGCCAGCGCTCGCCGAGCGCCGCCGAGCAACGGGCGGGCAGACGCGGCGAGTCACGCCCCGACCAGCGCGGAACAGAACCGCGCGGAACAGAACCGCGCGGCGGTGATCACCGCGGAAGTGATCCGCGCGCGACTGATCAGCACCCGTACCGCGGCGATCTGGACACGCACGCGAGCGGCACGCTCCGGCTCAGGACCACCTCGGCCCGTACGGAACAGCCTCAGACCCGGCAGCGCCCCCAGGACCCCGCGCCCCTCCCCCGGCTCGTCGTGCTGGTCGACGACTTCGACGCCCTGGTCGCGCCCGCGCTCGGCAGTCCCGGGCGGCCCGCGGCCGGTTCGGTCGTACGGGCCCTGGAGGCCGTGGCCAGGGAGGGCGAGCGGCTCGGCGTCCATCTGGTGGCCACCTCGGCCCGCCCCGACCGTACGGTCGACACGGAGCTGGCCCAGGGCGCACGGCTGCGGGTCGTGCTGGACGCGCCGCCCGTCGCGCCCTCCCCGGACGATCCGGCGCCCGGCCGTGGCCGGCTCGGCCATCCGGACGGCAGGGTCACGCCGTTCCAGGGCGGCCGGGTCACCGGCCGTATCCCGCGTACGGCGACGCTGCGGCCCACGGTCGTGCCCCTGGAGTGGGAGCGGATGGGCGATCCGCCGGCCCGCCGGCCGGTGAGGGAGCTGGGCAACGGCCCGACGGATCTGGCGCTGCTCGCGAGCGCTCTCGAACGGGCCGCCCGATCCGTCAATGCCGTACCTGTCGCACCACTGACCCCGGCTCACCCCTGAAGGTCCCCGGACAGGGCATACGTCCGTCGTGGCACGTCACGAGCCCATCACGATCACCGGCCCTACACCAGGATCGCTATTGCGGCACCCGGTCACGCGGCGTAGGACTGTCCGCACGGGACGAGTGCAGCGTTGCCACGTCACGGCCGCGTCGCCGGTCCCGCTTGCGTAGATCCGTACGCACACGGGAGAAGAGACGGGGCAGTGATGCGCACAACTCGTAGAGCACGTAAGGCTCTTGGGACCGGCAGGAACGGGCTCGGCACGCGCCGGGCAGCCGTGGCGATCGTCGCCGTCGGCGCCGTGGCCCTCAGCGGCTGCGGTGGCGGTTCGAACGACGACAAGGATTCGGGCGACAGCGCGAGCAAGGCGCCCGCGGCCACGGTCCAACTGCCCAAGCTGGACGGCGAGAAGATCCAGGTCGCGGCCGTCTGGACCGGCCCCGAGCAGGAGAACTTCACCAAGGTCCTCAGCGAGTTCGAGAAGCGCACCGGCGCGACGGTCACGTTCGTCCCCGCCCAGGACCCGATCGTCAACTTCCTCGGGACGAAGATAGCCGGTGGCAGCCCGCCGGATGTCGCGATGCTGCCGCAGGTCGGCGCCATCCAGCAGGCCGTGGAGAAGAAGTGGGCCAAGCCCGCGGGCGCGGAGGCCAAGGCCCAGCTCGCGAAGAACTACAGCAAGGGCTGGCAGGACCTCGGCGCGGTGGACGGCACGCAGTACGGCGTGTACTTCAAGGCCGCCAACAAGTCGCTGGTCTGGTACAACAACGCCGCGTTCGAGAACGCGGGCGCCGCGGTCCCCAAGACCTGGCAGGACCTCCTGAAGACGGCCGAGACGATCTCGGCCTCGGGTGTCACCCCGGTCTCGGTCGCGGGCGCGGACGGCTGGACGCTCACCGACTGGTTCGAGAACATCTATCTCTCCCAGGCGGGCCCGGAGAAGTACGACCAGCTCGCCAAGCACGAGATCAAGTGGACCGACGGTTCCGTGAAGGACGCGCTCACCACGCTCGGCCAGCTCTTCGGCAAGCCGAACCTGCTCGCGGGCGGTACGGACGGCGCGCTCCAGACGGAGTTCCCCGCGTCCGTCACCCAGACCTTCACCGGCGGCGACCAGCCCAAGGGCGCGATGGTCTTCGAGGGTGACTTCGTCGGCGTCAACATCGGCCAGACCGAGGCGAAGATCGGTACGGACGCGAAGGTCTTCCCGTTCCCGGCGGTGGGCCCCGACGCCCCGGTCGTGACCGGCGGTGACGCGGCCGTGGCACTCAAGGACACCAAGGGCGCGCAGGCGCTGCTGACCTTCCTGGCGTCCACGGACGCCGCGAAGATCTGGGCGGAGGCGGGCGGTTTCGTCTCGCCGAACAAGTCCCTGGACGCCGCCGCGTACCCGAACGACGTCCAGCGCGACATCGCCAAGGCGCTGATCGCCGCGGGCGACAACTTCCGCTTCGACATGTCGGACCAGATGCCGCAGTCGTTCGGCGGTACCCCGGGCGCGGGCGAGTGGAAGGCGCTCCAGGACTTCCTGAAGAGCCCGAAGAACGTCGCGGCGATCCAGCAGCAGCTGGAGACGGCCGCGGCCAAGGCGTACACGAGCTGACGCGGTGAAGTCGGCGGTCACGGGGGGCGCCGCGGCGGCGCCCCCCGTCAAGGGCAAACGCAAGAGCGTGACAGGCACGCGCAAACTCGTCGCGGCCGGTTTCCTGCTGCCCGCGCTGGTGCTGCTCGGCGCGCTCGTGGTCTACCCCATCGGGTTCTCGGTCTACCGGTCGTTCTTCGACAAGTCCGGCGACAGCTTCGCCGGGTTCGACAACTATGTGGAGCTCTTCACCGACGACACCATCCTGACCGCGGTCAAGAACAACGCGATCTGGGTGGTGGTGGCGCCCACCATCGCCACGGCGCTCGGGCTGATCTTCGCCGTACTCACCGAACGGGTGCGCTGGAGCACGGCCTTCAAGCTCGTCATCTTCATGCCGATGGCGATCTCGATGCTCGCCTCGGGCATCATCTTCCGGCTCGTGTACGAACAGGACCCGGAGCGCGGCATCGCCAACGCGGTCGCGGTGGGTGTGCACGACACGTTCAGCGAGTCGGCGGGCTTCCCCAGAGCGCGTCCGCTGCCGGTGCATCCGCTGAAACCGGCGGGCGGCGGCGCGTTCGTCACCAAGGAGCCCGCGCGCGCCGGGACGGAGGTCCTGCTCCCGCTGGTGGGGGTGGCGCCCGCGAAGATGCCGTCCGACGCGGCGCCGGCCAAGGCCGCGCGAACGGAGGACGGCCGGGTCACCGGCACCGCCTGGCTGGACTTCACCAAGGGCGGCGGCGGCAAGCCGAATGTCATCGACGCCAAGGAACTGGGCCTCAAGGGCATCAAGGTGGAGGCGGTCAAGGACGGCAAGGTCGTCGCCTCCACGACCGCGGGCGCCGACGGTACGTTCAGCCTGCCGGAAGCGGCCGACGGCGCGCAGCTGAGACTGCCCGCGGCCAACTTCAGGGAGCCGTACAACGGTGTGGACTGGCTCGGGCCCTCCCTGGTCACGCCCGCCATCATCGGCAGCTACATCTGGATGTGGGCCGGGTTCGCGATGGTGCTGATCGCGGCGGGGCTCGCGAGTGTGCCCCGTGAACTCATGGAGGCCGCGCGGGTGGACGGTGCCACCGAGTGGCAGGTCTTCCGCCGGATCACGGTGCCGCTGCTGGCGCCGGTGCTCGCGGTCGTCCTGGTCACGCTGATGATCAACGTACTGAAGATCTTCGACCTGGTCTTCATCATCGCGCCGGGCTCGTCCCAGGACGACGCGAACGTGCTGGCGCTCCAGCTGTACCGCTCGTCGTTCGGTACGGACGCGGATCTCGGCGTGGGCAGCGCCATCGCCGTACTGCTGCTCCTGCTGGTGATCCCGGTGATGCTGTTCAACATTCGACGCATGCGAAGGGAGACTCGCCGATGACCACGAACGACGGTGCGATCAAGGTCAAGGCGAAGCAGTCCCTCGCGAGCAGGATCGCGGCCCGCGCGGGCGGCGGGGCGATGCGGGTCTTCCTGATCCTGGCGGGCCTGTTCTGGCTGATGCCCACGATCGGTCTGCTGATCTCCTCGCTGCGCGACGCCACGGACATCAGCGCGAGCGGCTGGTGGCAGGTCTTCACCGCGCCCGCGCAGCTCACCACCGAGAACTACTCGCGGCTCTTCGACAACGACATCATCACCAACTCGCTGCTCTCCACGATCCTGATCACCGTCCCGGCGACGGTCCTGGTCGTGGTGATCGGCTCGCTCGCCGGATACGCCTTCGCGTGGATGGACTTCCCGGGCCGGGACTGGTGGTTCCTGGTGGTCGTCGGGCTGCTGGTGGTCCCGGTGCAGGTCGCGCTGGTCCCGGTGTCGAAGCTGTTCGGCGCGGTCGGCATCTTCGAGACGACGTTCGGCGTGGTGCTCTTCCATGTCGCCTTCGGCCTGCCGTTCGCGATCTTCCTGCTGCGGAACTTCTTCGCGGAGATCCCGAGGGAACTGCTGGAGGCCGCGCGGCTCGACGGGGCGGGCGAAATACGGCTGTTCGTACGGGTGGTGATGCCGCTGGGCGGTCCGGCGATCGCCTCGCTCGGTATCTTCCAGTTCCTCTGGGTCTGGAACGACATGCTGGTCGCGCTGATCTTCGCGGACTCGAAGAATCCGCCGATCACCGTCGCGCTCCAGCAGCAGGTACGGCAGTTCGGCAACAACATCGACGTCCTGGCGCCCGGCGCCTTCGTGTCGATGATCATTCCGCTGGCCGTGTTCTTCGCGTTCCAGCGGCAGTTCGTGACGGGCGTGATGGCCGGAGCCGTCAAGTAGCGCCCAAGTGGCCTCATGGGAAACGATGTTGGCGGGGGAGGACGGGCCGCGGGACGGCCGGTCCTCCCCCGCCGCGCTGTCCGGCCGGACATCTGTTCCGCGCGTCCCCCGTGGGCCGGCCGCGGCGTAACCAGTTCACCCCGCCGGACGTTCCCGGGCCATGACCCGGTTCAGCGTCATCGTCCCCGCGTATCAGGTCCAGGCGTATCTCACCGGCTGCCTGGAATCGGTACTGGACCAGACCTTCGAGGATTTCGAACTGATCGCGGTGGACGACGGTTCGCCGGACGCCTGCGGCGCGCTCATCGACGAGTTCGCCGCCCGTGACCGCCGGGTCACCGCGCTGCGGCTGCCCGCGCACGGCGGCGCCGGCCCGGCACGCGACGCCGGTCTCGCCCGCGCCACCGGCGACTACGCGATCTTCCTGGAGGGCGGCGCCACGCTGATGCCCGGCGCGCTCCGGGCGATCGCGGACCGGCTCAAGGAGACGGGCGATCCGGATGTCCTGGTCCCCGGCCACGCCGAGGACGACCGGGGGGCCGTCGCGCCGGCCGACCGGCCCGATCTGCTCGGCTATCCGGCGACGGCCTCGGGAAAGGCGTACCGCCGGGAGTTCCTTGTCCGGGAGGGCTTCGCCTTCCTGGCCGGGGACCACGCCGACACCGCCTGGATCTGTCCGGTCCTGATCGCGGCCGAGTCGGTGACCACGCTGAACCGGGTCTGCGCGCGCCACGCGCGGCGGCAGGGGGCCGCCCCGGACGCGGCGGCCAGGACGGGCCGGCCGTGTCCATGAACACCGGTGAGGTCTTCGGCGCGTACGACCGGGTCTTCGCCTTTGTTGACGAGCGGGCCGACGCGGCGGAGGCGGCCCGCCGGCGTCCGGTGCTCCACCGGCGCATGCTCGACGAGCTCGCGGCGCTCGCCGCCACGGACGGCGTGCTGCCGCGCCGGGCCCGCGCCGCGTTCTTCCGCCGCGCCCGCGCCCACCACCGCCGCTATCGCGTCCCGGGCACGGAGGGGCGCACACGGCCCCGGCACACACTGCTGCGGCTCGGCGCGCACCGTACGTACCGCGCGCTGCGGGCCGCCCGGTGGCTGCGGAAACGTCTCGGCCGCGTCGCCACCGGGCTGCTGAGGACCGTACGAGCGGGCACGCGGCGGCTCCACTACGCCGTCCAGCGGCGGCTTCCGCTCCGCGCCGACCGCGCGGTCTTCACGGCGTACGGCCACGGCGGCTACTCCGGCAATCCGGCCGCCATCGAGGAGAAGGTGCGCGAACTCGCCCCGCACATCCGTACGTTCTGGATCAGCGAGGCCGCCTGCCGGCACACCGTCCCGACCGGCACCCGCGGACTGCGCCCCGGGACCTTCGCGTACTGGACGGCGCTGGCCCGCTCCGCGTATCTCGTCAGCGACACGGGCTTCGACCACCGGCTGGTGAAGCGGAAGCGGCAGATCCTGCTCCAGACGCACGACGGGACACCGCTCAAGTCGGTGGGCCTCGATCTGCTGGACCGCCCGGCCGCCGCGCGCGCCACGGACCTCGCCCGGCCGCTGGCCGACGCGGGCCGCTGGGACTACTCCCTCTCGGCCAACCGCCACTCCACGCTCGTCCGGGAGCGGGCCTTCCTGCTGTCAGGTACGACGCTGGAGTACGGCCATCCGCGCACCGATGTCTTCCGGCGCGCCACGGCCGCCGATATCGCCAGGCTGCGCGCGTCGCTGGGCATCCCGGCGGGCGCCATCGCCGTCCTGTACGCGCCGACCTACCGCGACTACCGCCGGGGCCAGTGCGAACTGCTCGATCCGGAGCGGGTGGCACGGTCGCTGGGCCCGCGCTTCGTCCTGCTGGCCCGCGCGCACCCCGCGTACGGCGCGCCGCTCCCGTACACGCCGCACCCGCGGATCCTCGACGTCTCCGGCCACCCCTCGGTCGAGCGGCTCTGTCTCGCCTCCGACGCGCTCCTCACGGACTACTCGTCGCTGATGTTCGACTACGCGGCTCTCGACCGGCCGATCGTCATCCACGACGCCGACCGCGAGGCCTACGAGGCGGCCAGGGGTACGTACTTCGATCTACGGGGGTTCCCGCCGGGCCCGGTCGCGCGCACCGAGGACGAGCTGATCGACATCTTCACCACGGGCCACTGGCGCGGCTCACGCTCCAGCGAGCTGCGTACGGCGTTCCGCGGGCGCTTCTGTCCGTACGACGACGGGCGGGCGGCGGAGCGGGTCGTACGCCATGTGTTCCTCGGCTCCCCCGGCGAGGCGGCGGACTCGCCGGGACCCGTTCCGCCCGGGTAGGGGGCGCGCGCCGGGCGGGGGGCGCCGGTCAGGGGGCGCGCGCCGGTCAGGCCCGGTGGCCGAGCGCCGCGACCGCCGAGGCCGCCAGATCATCCAGATAGCCGGGGGGCAGTTCGCTTCTGACCACCACGAGCCTCCAGTAGAGCGGTCCGACGATCAGATCGAGCGCCCGGTCGGCGTCCGCGCCCTCGGGAAGCTCACCGCGTCCGACCGCCGCGCGGACGATCACCGCCGCGATGCCCCGCTGTCCGTCGAGCAGCGCCGTCTTGATCGCGTCGGAGATCTCGGGGTGGCGGGCCGCCTCCACCAGGAGATCCGGGATGACCTGCGAGGCCACCGGGTGGCGCAGGGCGTGGGAGGCCACTTCGAGCAGGGCGCGTACATCGCCGTAGAGCGAACCGGTCCCGGGGGCGGGCAGCCCCTGCGCCGCGAAGGCGGAGACCAGATCGAGGACGAGCTCCAGCTTGGACTTCCAGCGGCGGTAGACGGCGGTCTTGCCGACCCCGGCCCGGCGCGCGATGCCCTCGATGGACATCCGGGCGAAGCCCACGGCGGCCAGTTCCTCGAAGACGGCGGCACGGATGGCGTCGGTCACGTCCTCCCGGAGCACGGCCGCTCCCGCCGGGACGCGGCGTGCGGTGCTCGGAGCCTTGATCCGGGGGTCCGTGGCGCGGGGGTCGGTAGTCATCGCGTACGAGCATAGCGCCGATCGACGTGACGACGACACGGTTGCGTTGCGACGTACTCCGTCCTACCTTTGGCGTTACGACGATACGTAACCGTCCCGTCGTTGGGACCGCCCCCAGAACACCGTCGAAAGCGACCCTCCGTGAGCCAGACGATCGCACCGGCCGTACCGGCCTCACCGGTCCCGGAGCCCGACACCGGGACCGATACCGACACCGGGACCGGTATCGGGACCGGTATCGGGACCGGTATCGGTATCGGGACCGGGCCTGATCTCAGCGCCCTCGCCCGCCGCCACGGCCTGACCGTGAGCGGCGCCCGCCCCGCCCTGCCCGACTATCTCCGCGCCCTGTGGTCGCGCCGGCATTTCATCGGCGCCTTCGCCACCGCGCGGCTGACCGCCCAGTACAGCCAGGCGAAGCTCGGGCAGATCTGGCAGATCATGACCCCGCTGCTGAACGCGACGGTCTACTACTTCATCTTCGGTGTGCTGCTGAACACCAAGCACGGCGTACCGGACTTCGTCCCGTTCCTGGTCACGGGCGTCTTCATCTGGACCTTCACCTCGAACTCGATCATGGCGGGCACCCGTGCGATCTCCGGCAACCTCGGTCTCGTACGGGCCCTGCACTTCCCGCGCGCCGCCCTGCCGATCGGGCTCGCGCTCCAGCAGCTCCAGCAACTGCTGTTCTCCATGGGCGCGCTGGTGGTGATCCTGGCCTGCTTCGGCCAGTACCCCGCGGTCGGCTGGCTGCTCGCGATACCGGCGCTGCTGCTCCAGTCGCTCTTCAACACCGGGGTCTCGATGGCCGTGGCCAGGCTCGCGGCCAGGACGCCGGACATCTCGCAGCTGATGCCGTTCCTGCTGCGCACCTGGATGTATGTGTCGGGCGTGATGTGGAGCGTCGACAAGGTCACGAGCGGCGACCGGCTGCCGCACGCGGTGACGGTGATCCTGGAGTGCAACCCGGCCGCCGTCTATATCGATCTGATGCGCTTCGCGCTCATCGACAGCTTCACCGCCGGTCAACTGCCCCCGCACATCTGGGCCGTCGCCATCGGCTGGGCCCTGCTCGCGGGCGTCGGCGGATTCCTGTTCTTCTGGAAGGCCGAGGAGGAGTACGGACGTGGCTGAGAAGAGGAAGGCTACGGACACCGCCGGGCGGCTCACCCCGCCGGAACGCGTCCCCACCGTCGTCGTCGACGGCGTCCACCTCACCTATACGGTGCACGGCACCCGGGGCGGCCGGGGCAGCGCCACCTCGGCGCTGAGCCGGATCGTCTCGCGCCGGTCGGCGCCCGGCGCGCGCGAGGTGCACGCCGTCAAGGGCGTCAGCTTCGCCGCGTACAAGGGCGAGGCCATCGGTCTGATCGGCTCCAACGGATCCGGCAAGTCGACCCTGCTGAAGGCGATCGCGGGGCTGCTGCCGCCGTCGCGGGGCAAGGTCTTCACCCGGGGGCAGCCCTCGCTCCTCGGCGTCAACGCGGCCCTGATGAGCGATCTGACCGGCGAGCGGAACGTCATCCTCGGCGGGCTGGCGATGGGCATGTCACGGGAGCAGGTCCGCGGCCGCTACGACGACATCGTGGAGTTCTCCGGGATCAACGAGAAGGGCGACTTCATCTCGCTGCCGATGCGGACGTACTCCTCGGGCATGGGCGCCCGGCTGCGCTTCTCGATCGCCGCCGCCAAGAGCCATGACGTGCTGCTGATCGACGAGGCTCTGTCCACCGGCGACGCCCGATTCCAGCGCCGCAGCCAGGAGCGCATCACCGAGCTGCGCGCGGAGGCCGGCACGGTCTTCCTGGTCAGCCACAGCAACAAGTCCATCCTCGACACCTGTGACCGGGCGCTCTGGCTGGAGTCGGGGACACTGCGGATGGACGGCCCGGCGCGGGAGGTCGTCGCGGCGTACGAGGAGTTCACCGGCAAGAAGAAGTAGCCCTGGTGAGAACGACGCGAGAGCGAGGCGAGAGCGAGGCGAGAGCGACGTGAGAAGGGGCGCCCGGCTCGTCGTGAGCCCGGGGGCCCGCCCCCCGCCGAACCCCCAACAAGGGGGTAGCCCCAACCGGGGCAGATAAAAAAAAAACAGCACCCCCCACCATTAACACGCAGGGG
>NZ_JBHUBB010000050.1:0-27878 GCF_042789485.1 Streptomyces sp. NPDC056835 | reverse complement strand
CCTGTCAGCTCTCTCGTTGCGGCGTGGGGGGGGGTGGGTCGGCCGGCCGCAATGCTGCGCGGGGGCGCCCGCCCGGGGCGCGGGGGCGCCCGGCCCGTGGCGCGCGGGCCGCCCCTCCCCCTTCATACCGCTCAGCTGTGCGTACGCAGCAGCGTGCGCATCGTCCGCATCGCGACCGACAGATTCGCCAGATCGAACGCGTCCGATCCCTGGATCTCCTCCAGCGTGGCGCGCGAACGGCCGAGGATCGCCGCGTTCTTCTGCTCCCACGCGTTGAAGCGTTCCTCGGGCGTCGAGTCGCCGTCGCCCACGGCCAGCACGTCCGCCGTCAGCCCGGCGTGCGCCGCGTACAGGTCCTCGCGGATGGAGGCGCGGGCCATGGACTGCCAGCGGTCGGCCCGCGGCAGCTCCACGATCCGGTCCATCAGCCGGCTGATCCGCAGCCGGTCACCGAGGTCGTAGTACACCTCGGCGACGGAGAGTGGGTCCTGGTCCGTACGGTCCGCGATCGCCACGATGTCGAGCGTCGGGAAGGCGGATGAGAAGCTCGCCACCCGCAGGGCCAGCTCCTCCGGTACCCCGGCTTCGGTCAGCTCCGCCAGGATCCGCTGGTACCACTCCAGCTCCGCGCCGCGCAGCATCGGGGGCAACTGCGCCCAGACCCGCTCGACTCTCGCGGCGAAGAACTCGATGGTCCCGGCGATCTCCAGCGGCTGCGGCCGGTTGCCCAGCAGCCAGCGCGTACCGCGCTCGACCAGCCGGCGCGAGTGCAGCCTGATCCGGGTCTGGACGTCGGCCGCGACCTGGTTGTCCAGCGCCTCGACGGCGTCCCAGACGGCGTTCAGCCCGAAGATCTCCCGGGCCGCCGCCTGGGCCCGTACGATCTCCTCGGTCGACGCCCCGGTCTCCTCCCGCAGCCGGTGCAGGAAGGTCGAACCACCGGTGTTGACGGTGTCGTTGACCAGTACCGTCGTCACGATCTCACGGCGCAGCGCGTGCGTGTCGATCTGCTCGGCGAACTTCTCCCGCAGTGCCCGCGGGAAGTACGCGTGCAGCAGTTTGCGCAGGAAAGGGTCGTCGGGCAGCTCCGTGTGGATCAGCTCCTCCGCCGCCGTGATCTTGGTGTAGGCGAGCAGCACGGCCAGTTCGGGCTGGGACAGGCCCCTGCCCGCGTTGAGGAGTTCACGGATCTGCCGGTCGCTGGGCAGGAACTCCAGCGCCCTGTCGAGATGTCCGTCGCGCGCCAGTCGGCGCATGAACCGCTGGTGGGCGTGGAGCAGGGACGGCGCCTGGGACACGGCGTTGGCGAGCGCGGTGTTCTGCGCGTAGTTGTTGCGCAGCACCAGCGCGCCGACCTCGTCGGTCATCGCGGCGAGCAGGGTGTTGCGCTGCTTGACGGTCATGTCGCCGTCGGTGACCAGGCTGTTGAGCAGGATCTTGATGTTCACCTCGTGGTCGGAGGTGTCGACGCCCGCGCTGTTGTCGATGGCGTCGGTGTTGACCTTGCCGCCCTCGCCGCCGGCGCCGCGCCTGGCGAACTCGATACGGCCGAGCTGGGTCAGCCCCAGGTTGCCGCCCTCGCCGACGGCCTTGACCCGCAGGTCCTCGCCGTTGACGCGGATCGCGTCGTTGGCCTTGTCGCCGACATCGGCGTCCGTCTCGGTGGAGGCCTTCACATACGTACCGATGCCGCCGTTCCACAGCAGGTCCACCGGGGCCTGGAGGATCGCCTTCATCAGCTCGGCGGGCGTCAGCTTGGAAACACCGGGCTCGATGCCGAGCGCTTCCCGTACATGCGCGTTGACGGCGATCGACTTGGCCGTACGGGGGTGGATTCCGCCGCCCTGCGACAGCAGCCCCTTGTCGTAGTCGGCCCACGACGAGCGCGGCAGCTCGAACAGCCGGCGGCGCTCGGCGTACGAGGTGGCCGCGTCCGGGTGCGGGTCGAGGAAGATATGCCGGTGGTCGAAGGCCGCGACCAGCCGGATGTGCTCGGAGAGCAGCATGCCGTTGCCGAACACGTCACCGGACATGTCACCGACGCCGACGACCGTGAAGTCCTCGGTCTGGGTGTCATGGCCGAGCTCGCGGAAGTGCCGCTTGACGGACTCCCAGGCGCCGCGCGCCGTGATGCCCATGCCCTTGTGGTCGTAGCCCGCGCTGCCGCCGGAGGCGAAGGCGTCCCCGAGCCAGAAGTGGTAGGCGACCGCGACGTCATTGGCGATGTCGGAGAAGCTTGCCGTGCCCTTGTCTGCGGCGACGACGAGATAGGTGTCGTCCTCGTCGTGCCTGACCACATCGGCCGGCGGCACGACCTCGCCCGCCACCATGTTGTCCGTGATGTCGAGCAGCGCCGAGATGAAGATCTTGTACGAGGCGATGCCCTCGGCGAGCCAGGCGTCCCGGTCCGCCGCCGGGTCGGGCAGCTGCTTGGCGACGAAGCCGCCCTTGGCGCCGACCGGCACGATCACGGTGTTCTTGACCATCTGCGCCTTGACCAGGCCAAGGATCTCCGTACGGAAGTCCTCGCGCCGGTCGGACCAGCGCAGACCGCCGCGGGCGACCTTGCCGAAGCGCAGATGGACGCCCTCGACACGCGGGGAGTACACCCAGATCTCGTACGCCGGGCGGGGCGCGGGCAGATCGGGGATGGCCTGCGGGTCGAACTTCATCGACACATAGCTGTGGTGCTCGCCCGCGGCGGTCCCCGGGCCCTGCCGGCCCTTCTTGCCGTCGCCCTCGCCGGCGTGCTGGAAGAAGTTGGTCCGCAGCGTGGCCTTGATGAGGGTGAGGAAGGACCTGAGGATGCGGTCCTCGTCCAGGCTCGCGACCTGGTCAAGGGCGCCGTCCAGCTCCTCCAGCATCGCTTCCGTCAGCTCCGTGCCGGCGCGCTGGCGGCCCGGCGACATCCTGGCCTCGAAGAGGGAGACCAGCAGCCGGGTGGTGTGGACATTGCTGCGGAGGGTGTCCTCCATGTAGTCCTGGCTGAAGGTCGAGCCGGACTGGCGCAGGTACTTGGCGTAGGCGCGCAGCACCATCGCCTGCCGCCAGTCAAGACCGGCCCGCAGGACGAGGGAGTTGAAGCCGTCGTTCTCCGCGGCCCCGGTCCAGACGGCCGCGAAGGCGTCCTGGAAGCGCTGACGGTCGTCCTCGGTGAGATAGTCGCCCGCGCCGCCCTGGGGTAGCCGCAGGCCGAAGTCGTAGATCCAGGCGTGGGTACGGTCCGAGCAGCGCAGCTCGTACGGGCGCTCGTCGACGACCTCGACACCGAGCCGCTGGAGCACCGGCAGGACGGCGGAGAGGGAGACCTGCTCGCCCGAGCGGTAGATCTTGAAGCGGCGCTCGCCGGGGGCCGCGCCGACCGGCTCGTACAGGGAGAGCGCGAAGTCCGACCCCGCCTCGGCCCTGGTGACCGCCTCCAGATGGGCCAGGTCGGCGACGGCGGCGCGCGGGGAGTGGTCGGCCTTGTAGCCCTCGGGGAAGGCGGAGCCGTACCTGCGCAGCAGTTCGGCGGCGCGCTCCTCACCGCACTCGGCGGTCAGCGCCTCGCCGAAGGCGTCGGCCCAGGAGCGGGCGGCCTCGACGAGCCGGGCCTCGATCCGCTCGGTGTCGGCGTCGGTGAGCTTCGCCAGCTGCGTGCCCCGGGGGACGCGGACGACGAAGTGCAGCCGGGAGAGGATCGATTCTGTGTTCCACGCGGTGAAGTCGACGCTGGTCCCGCCCAGTTCCTCCTTGAGGATCTCGACCAGCCGGAGCCGGACGCCCGTGGTGTAACGGTCGCGCGGCAGATAGACGAGAGCGGAGTAGTAGCGTCCGTACTCGTCCTGGCGCAGGTAGAGCCGCAGCCGCCTGCGCTCCTGGAGATACAGCACGCTGGTGACAATCGAGCGGAGTTCGTCGACGGGCGTCTGGAACAGCTCGTCGCGCGGGTAGGTCTCCAGGATCTGGAGCAGATCGCGGCCGTCGTGGCTGTTGGGCGAGAGGCCCGCGTTCTCCAGGACCTCGGCGACCTTGCGGCGGATCACCGGGACCCGGCGGACTGACTCGGTGTACGCGGCCGAGGAGAACAGCCCGAGGAAGCGCCGCTCGCCGACGACATTGCCCTTGGCGTCGAACTTCTTGACCCCGACGTAGTCGAGATAGCCCGACCGGTGGACCGTGGCGCGGCTGTTGGCCTTGGTGAGGACGAGCAGCTTGTGCTCGCGCGCCTTGGCGCGGGCGTCGGCGGGCAGCCGGCTGAAGGACGGGCTGACCGGGTGGTCCTCGTTGCCGGTGTGCGCCGGGTCGGAACGCAGTATGCCGAGTCCGGTGCCGGGCACGGCGGAGAGGGCGTCACTGTCCGTCAGCTGATACTCGCGGTAGCCGAGGAAGGTGAAGTGGTCGGCGGCGAGCCAGCGCAGCAGCTCCCTGGCCTCCTCGACCTCCTGGTCGCGCAGATCGTCGGCGGTCGGCTCGCTGGGCAGCTCCTCGGCGATGCGCAGCGCGGCTTCCCGCATCTTCTCCCAGTCCTCGACGGTCTCGCGGACATCGGAGAGGACCCGCAGCAGGTCGGAGGTCATCTGCTGGAGATCGGCCTGGTCGGTCTCGCGGTCGACCTCGACATGGATCCAGGACTCGATGAAGACGTCGTGCCGGGGCTCCGCGGCGGTGACCGCCTCTTCGGGCAGCACCTCGATCAGCCTGCCGGTGACATCGCGCCGTACGGCGATCTGGGGATGGATCACGGCGTGGATGCCGCGGCCCTGACGCGAGAGCTCATTGGTGACGGAGTCGACCAGGAACGGCATGTCGTCGGTGACGACCTCGACCACGGAGTGGCGGCAGGTCCAGCCGTTCTCCTCGACGGTCGGGGTGTGCACCCGTACGCTCGCCGTCCCCTGAGGGCGGTTTCCGGCCAGCCGGTAGTGCGAGAGCGCCGCACCGACGATGTCGACCGGGTCACGGTCGGCCAGGTCCTCGGGAGCGGTGTGCAGGTAGTAGCGCTGGAGGTAGGCGAGAAGGCCGTCCCGGTCGGGACCGTCCCCCTCGCCCGCGCTGCGGGATCCGGCCGAGGCCTCGTCCTCCTGGGGGCCGGCCCCCAGCCCCCCGGTTCCCCCCACCGGGCTGTTCTCAGCGGCCCGAGCCGCCTGTTCGAGCAGCTCGGCCTTGGCTTCGTCCAGCTTGGTCTGCATGTCCTCTGGCTCCTGTCGCGCGCCGTTGCGTGACGTAGGTGAAGGAAGCGACACAACGCCACGACGCGGGGTTTCCGGTCTGAGTCGACGTTATGCCGCGATGAGAGATGTCCGGGGCGTTATTTGCCAATTTTGGCAGCCGGCCCGGATCAAGGGCCTGTCCTGGAGGGACCGGTCCCGGGGGACCAGCGATCGCCCGGACGCTGTGGCGCTCCGGGCGCAAGCGGGGGGCTTCGCTGCCCCCACGGCATATCGCGCTGATCACGGGCACCAGGCTATCGCCCTTGACCGGGGCGCCGTCATGGGCCGCATGTGTACAAATACGGGGTACCAACTTTGACACTCTGGACAGCGACACGGACGCATGTCGGCAGCTCACGGCCGCGCGTGACCGCCTACGCCACTCACGGCCGCTCACGGCCGCTCACGGCCGTGCGCTCACGGCACAGAACCCTCGCCGACGCGCCCTCGCCGACGCGTGCCGACCGGGACGACACTGGTCCACAGGACGACACTGATCGACAGATGGACAGACCGACACACTCTCTCCGGGAGCAGTCATGGCAGCCAAGGTTCTGATCGTCACCGGCGACGCCGCCGAGTCGCTGGAAGTGCTCTACCCGTACCAGCGTCTGCGCGAGGAGGGATACGAGGTCCATATCGCCGCTCCGACCCGTAAGAAGCTCCAGTTCGTGGTCCATGACTTCGAGCCCGGTTTCGACACCTACACCGAGAAGCCCGGCTACACCTGGCCCGCCGATCTGGCCTTCGCCGAGGTCGACGCGGGGCAGTACGCCGCTCTGGTCATCCCGGGCGGCCGCGCCCCCGAGTATCTGCGGGGCGATCCGGAGCTGCGCAAGATCCTCAAGTCCTTCTTCGACGCCGACAAACCCGTCGCCCAGATCTGCCACGGGCCGCTGCTGACGGCCGCGATCGGTGAGCTGGCCGGCCGCCGGGTCACGGCCTATCCGGCCCTGGAGCTGGACATGCAGGCGGCCGGGGCCACCTTCCAGGACACGGAGGCGGTGGTGGACGGCACACTCGTCTCGTCCCGCGCCTGGCCCGACCACCCGGCCTGGATGCGTGAATTCCTCACCGTTCTGCGCGCGAAGGCGCCGGTGACCTGACCGGCGAAGCCCCGGTGAACCGGGGGTGCGCCCGGGGCTCCCGGGCGCACCCCCGGCCGAGTCCCCCGACCGTCCCCGCCGTCCCCGCCGTCCCCGCCGTCCCCGCCGGTCGCACCGGTCGCACCGGTGTCAGGACGTCAGACGCCGCGCCGTGTCGACCGCCTCCGCGAGGGTGTCCACCACCGGTACGCCCACCGCCTCCAGGCTGGCCCGGCTGTTCGAGCCCCCCGTGTAGAGCACGGCACGCGCGCCCACATGAGCCGCCGCCAGCGCGTCGTCGACCGCGTCACCGATCACCACCGTCCGCTCGGCGGATATCGCGCCCTCCGACGCCAGCGCGGTCAGATGGCGCTCCATGTGCACCGCCTTGCTGCCGCCGGACGGGCCCGTCCGGCCGTCGACGCGGAGGAAGTGGCGCTCGATCCCGTACCCCCGCACCACCGGAACCAGCTGCTCATGCCCGTACATGCTCAGGAGCGACTGGCTGTCCCCGGCCAGCCGCCACTGCGACAGCAGTTCCTCGACGCCCTCCGTGAGCCCGCAGCCGGTCCGCCGGTCCGTGTAGTGACGGTGGAAGGTCTCGTCCATGACGGCCCACTCGGCGTCGCTCGGCAGGCGGCCCATCAGCCGCTCGTAGAACTTCGGGATCGGGACGCAGTACAGCTCGCGGTAGGTGTCCAGCGTGATGGACTCCAGCCCTATCTCCGCGAAGGCGGCGTTGGTCGCCCCAATGACTGCCTCGATGTCGTCGAGAATGGTGCCGTTCCAGTCCCAGACCAGATGCGTGTTCTGCTTCCCCATGCCGAAAACGGTACCGGCCGGGTCTGACAACGAACCTGGCGGAGCCCCTGTGGGCCGCCACCGGCCGGTCGGCGCCGGCCGACCGGTCATCCGATCAGGTTCGGGATCTCCTGGACGCCGTACCAAAGCAGCTCGTGGTCCTCCGCGCCGTCCACCGTGAACCGCGCGTCGTCGTCCCCGTGGTCCGCCGCGCCCAGCGCCGCCGCCGCGGCCGACACATCGGCGTCCGCCTCGTCGGAGTCGACATGCACCGCGGCCGCCTTCGACAGCGCGATCGGGTCGGCGATCCGCACCTCGCCGAGGCCCGCGTCGTCCAGCCCGCGGTCGGGATCCGACACGGCTTCCCTGTCCGGCACGTCGGCCGCCACGACCACCCTGCGGCGTCCGGCCACCGGATCGGCGGCGAGCAGCCGGAGCGAGGCGGCCGCGGCGCGGTTGAGGGCCGCGTACTCCAGCTCCTCGATGTCGTCGGACACGTACCACTCGCGCAGCCCGGGAGTCACGGCGTACGCGGTCAGTGGCCCCGGTCCCAGCTCACCCGTCTTGTGCGCCTCTGCGAGACCGGGAAGGGTCAGGGGGACGTAGACGCGCATGGCTGGCCGCTTTCGTAGTCGGGAGAGCACCTTAGAGGCCGCTAAGGATACGTGCGGTAGTCCCTCTTCGGGGTGACGCTCATGGCTGCCCCAGGCGTCCACCGAGAACCGCGCGCCACCCCTCCGCCGGGCCGGGTGTCGTCCGCCCGTCACCCGGATAGGTGACTTCGGCGCCGGGCGATCCCTGTCCGCACCGGCCTTGCGGGGGTCCCCCAAGGGCCCGTAAAAGATCCCCCAACAGAAGTTACCGGCCGGTATCCGAACCGGCCGGGCAGAACGGGGGCGATCTGCGTGAACAGGACCGGTACCACCAATCCGACCGGCACGACGAGGACCAGGACCACCGCCGCCGCGAGGCCGCCCGGCCGTCGCGACCAGCGCGGGCCCGGCGCCGTAAGCCCGCCGCGGCGCCCGCACCTCCCGCCGCCGCACGAACTCTTCGCGGAGCGCCTGCTCGCTGTCCTCAGCGGCCACCGCCCCGTGCACTGGATGCTCGGCCAGACCATCGGCGAGGCGTACGAACAGCTCGTCCGGCTCGCGCCCGGCACCCCGCTCAGGGCGCGGGGCGCCCGTCCCGTCATCCGCACCTGCCGTGCCTTCCAGCCGCGCCCGGGAGCGGTCGAGGCCGCCGCCAGCATCTCCGCGGGCGATCAGGTCCGCGCCATGGCCTTCCGGCTGGAACAGGGCGCCGACCTGCGCTGGCGCTGCGCGGCGGTCGAGCTCGGCGGAGAACGGACCGGGGAACGGAGCGGAGAACGGATCTGACAGCGCACATGAGGGCGGGCCGGGGCGCGCACTCATCGTGCGCCCCGGCCCGCCCTCACTCATACCTACATCTCGCCTGGCTACTTCTTGCGGCGACGCCCGCCGCTCGTGCCCTTCTGGGCCTTACGGCGCTCGGCACGCGTCATCCCGTCCGACGTGGACCGTGTCGGCCCCTCGGCGCTCTGGAAGTCGCCCTCGACGATGCCGCCCTCGCCGTCCACCGTGGGAGCGGAGAAGTGCAGCCGGTCGGGCCGCTGCGGGGCTTCGAGGCCCTTCGCGCGGATCTCCGGACGGGGAGCGCCCGCGGGCACCGCGTCGTCCTTCTTCGCCAGCGAGGGACGCTCGGCCGCGTCCTGCACAGGGACCTCCTCGACCTGCTGCTCGACCTGGACCTCCAGGTTGAACAGATAGCCGACGGACTCCTCCTTGATGCCGTCCATCATGGCGTTGAACATGTCGAAGCCCTCGCGCTGGTACTCGACCAGCGGGTCCTTCTGGGCCATGGCGCGCAGGCCGATGCCCTCCTGGAGGTAGTCCATCTCGTAGAGGTGCTCGCGCCACTTGCGGTCCAGGACGGACAGCACCACGCGCCGCTCCAGCTCGCGCATGATGTCCGAGCCGAGCTGGTTCTCGCGCTCCTCGTACTGGGCGTAGATGTCGTCCTTGACGGACTCCGCGATGAACTCGGCGGTGATCCCGGCGCGGTCGCCCGTCGCCTCCTCCAGCTCCTCCACCGTGATCTTCGTCGGGTAGAGCTGCTTGAAGGCTCCCCACAGCCGGTCGAGGTCCCACTCCTCGGCGAAGCCCTCGACGGTCTCCGCCTGGATGTACGCGTCGATCGTGTCGTCCATGAAGTGACGCACCTGCTCCTGAAGGTCCTCGCCCTCCAGGACACGGCGGCGCTCGCCATAGATGACCTCACGCTGCCGGTTGAGCACTTCGTCGTACTTCAGGACGTTCTTACGCGTCTCGAAGTTCTGCTGCTCGACCTGGGACTGGGCGGAGGCGATGGCGCGCGTCACCATCTTGTTCTCGATCGGGACGTCGTCCGGAACGTTGGCCATGGCCATCACGCGCTCGACCATCTGCGCCTTGAACAGCCGCATCAGGTCGTCGCCGAGGGAGAGATAGAAGCGGGACTCACCGGGGTCGCCCTGACGTCCGGACCGACCGCGCAGCTGGTTGTCGATACGGCGCGACTCGTGCCGCTCGGTGCCCAGGACGTACAGCCCGCCGAGGTCCTTGACCTCCTCGAACTCCGCCTTCACCGCCTGCTCGGCCTTCTCCAGCGCGGCCGGCAGGGCGGCGGCCCACTCCTCGACATGCTCGACGGGGTCCAGCCCGCGCTGGCGCAGCTCCGCCTCCGCGAGATCGTCGGGGTTGCCGCCGAGCTTGATGTCCGTACCGCGTCCCGCCATGTTCGTGGCGACGGTGACGGCGCCCTTGCGGCCGGCCTGGGCGACGATCGTCGCCTCCCGGTCGTGCTGCTTGGCGTTGAGCACCTCGTGCTGGACGCCGCGCTTGTTGAGCTGCTGCGAGAGGTACTCGGACTTCTCGACCGAGGTGGTGCCGACCAGGATCGGCTGCCCCTTCTCGTGCTTCTCCGCGATGTCGTCCACGACCGCCGCGAACTTGGCGACCTCGGTGCGGTAGATCAGGTCGGACTGGTCCATGCGGACCATCGGCCGGTTCGTCGGGATCGGCACGACGCCCAGCTTGTAGATCTGGTGGAACTCGGCGGCCTCGGTCATGGCCGTACCGGTCATGCCGGAGAGCTTGCCGTAGAGGCGGAAGAAGTTCTGCAGGGTGATCGTGGCAAGGGTCTGGTTCTCGTCCTTGATGTCCACCCCTTCCTTCGCCTCGATCGCCTGGTGCATGCCCTCGTTGTAACGGCGGCCGGCGAGGATACGGCCGGTGTGCTCGTCGACGATCATGACTTCGCCGTCGATGACGACATAGTCCTTGTCGTTCTTGAACAGTTCCTTGGCCTTGATGGCGTTGTTCAGATAACCGACGAGCGGGGTGTTCACCGACTCGTACAGGTTATCGATGCCCAGCCAGTCCTCGACCTTGGACACACCGGGCTCATGAATGGCCACGGTGCGCTTCTTCTCGTCGACCTCGTAGTCGCCGGTCTCCTCGACGCCCTTGAGCGGGTTGCCCGCCTCGCCCCTGGTCAGCCGCGTGACCAGCTTGGCGAAGTCGCCGTACCACTTGGTGGCCTGGTCGGCGGGGCCGGAGATGATCAGCGGCGTACGGGCCTCGTCCACGAGGATCGAGTCGACCTCGTCGACGATGGCGTAGTTGTGACCGCGCTGGACCAGCTCCTCCTGGGACCACGCCATGTTGTCACGCAGGTAGTCGAACCCGAACTCGTTGTTCGTGCCGTACGTGATGTCGCAGGCGTACTGCTCACGGCGCTGCGCGGGCGACATGTTCGCCAGGATGCAGCCGACCTTGAGGTCCAGGAACTTGTGGACGCGGCCCATCATCTCGGAGTCGCGCTCGGCCAGGTAGTCGTTCACCGTGATCAGGTGGACGCCCTTGCCGGACAGCGCGTTCAGATACGCGGGCAGTGTGCCGACGAGGGTCTTGCCCTCACCGGTCTTCATCTCGGCGACATAGCCGAGGTGCAGGGCGGCGCCGCCCATCAGCTGCACGTCGTAGTGACGCTGGCCGAGGACGCGCTTGGCCGCCTCGCGGACGGTCGCGAAAGCCTCGGGGAGCAGGTCGTCAAGGCTCTCACCGTCGGCGTACCGCTCTTTGTACTCGGCGGTGAGCGCCCTCAACTCGGCGTCGGAGAGGGTTACGAAATCCTCTTCGATGGAGTTGACCTGGTCCGCGATGCGGTGCAGTTTGCGCAGGATCTTGCCTTCGCCTGCACGCATGAGCTTGTTGAAGACGGACACTGAGGTTGGTCTCCTTGCCGGTCGGGCCTGGCACGTGGGTCGGATACGGACACGGGCGCGGGCACGGCAGGCGGGCCCCACCGCAACGGCCATCGTAAGCGAGGACCCGCCCGCGCCGGGAGGGCCGAGGTCACGCGGGCCCGCCGATACCCGCAAGGAGAACGCGCGGGACCCGTGGAAGGTGCCGGTGAGACGGGAAAAGCACTCGTGCCGGGGGACTCCGCTCAGCAGAATCCGGGGATGGAACCTGTCACCCTCAGCACCGAGCGCCTGCTGCTGCGCACCCTCACGCCGGACGACATCGACGATGTCCTCGCGGTCTGCCAGGACCCCGAGATCCAGCGGTGGATCCCGATTCCCGCACCGTACGAGCGGCAGCACGCCGGGCACTTCATCGAGCGGATGGTCCCGGACGGCTGGCGTACGGCGACCATCTGCACCTTCGGTGTGGTGCCCCGGGGCGGGGGCCCGGTGATCGGCGCGGTCAACGCGCACTGCCAGTCGGGCACCTGGGAGATCGGCTACTGGACGGGGCGGGAGCACCGTGGCCGGGGCTATACGGCCGAAGCCGTGCGGGCGGTGGCCCACTGGGTCTTCACGGCGCTGGGCGCGCAGCGCCTGGAGTGGCGCGCCGAGGCCGGCAACGCGGGCTCGCGGGCCGTCGCGGAGAAGGCCGGTTTCGTGATGGAGGGCGTGCTGCGCGCCGCGCTGGTCCACAGGGACACGCTGCGGGACGTGTGGATAGGCGCGCTGCTCCCGTCCGATCTGGGGCTCCCGGGCGCCCACCCGTACCTGCCCTCCCAGGAGAGGAATGTGCCGGCGGGGTCCTGACTGTCAGTGCCGCCGTCTATCGTGCGGTTCATGACCACGATGCCGGCCGCCACCACCGAACTGTCCGCCGACGAGGCCCGCCGGATAGCGCTGCGCGCCCAGGGATTCCTCGGTGCGCCGGACCGGCGCGGCGGGGTGCGGGGCGTGCTGCGCCATCTCGGTGCCGTCCAGCTGGACACGATCTCGGTGCTGGCGCGGTCGCATGAACTGATTCCGTACGCGCGTCTGGGCGCCGTCGGCCGCAGGACGGTCGAGGACGCGTACTGGACCCCGGCCCCGGCCGGTACGTCAGGTACGTCACCGGCACAGCCGCACGCCTTCGAGTACTGGTCCCACGCGGCATGCATCCTGCCGATCGAGGAATGGCCGCACTTCGCCTTCCGCCGGCGCGCCTACCGCGCCCGCCCGCACTGGTACCACGAGCTGGCGGACGGCGCGTACGAGACGGTGATCAAGCAGTTGGAGTCCGAGGGCCCGCTGACCGCCACGGAGCTGGGCGGCGCCAAGAACGGCGGGCCGTGGTGGGACTGGTCCGAGGCGAAGGTCGCCGTCGAGCGCGCGCTCATGTACGGCGAGGTCGTCTGTACCGAGCGGCGCAGCTGGAAGCGGGTCTACGACCTCGCGGAGCGTGCCGTGCCCGATGAGTTCCTTCATGACGATCTGGACGACACGGAGTGTCTGCGCCGGCTCGTTCGGCTCGCGGGCCAGTCGCTCGGTGTCGGTACGCGCGCGGATATCGCCGATTACCACCGCCTCAAGGGCGAGCAGGTCGACGCCGTGATCGCGGAGTCCGGGCTGGTGCCGGTGACGGTCGAGGGCTGGGGGAAACCGGCCTGGGCCGATCCGGAGGCGCTGGCGACCACACCGAGGGGGCGGCACCGCACGACGCTGCTGTCGCCCTTCGACTCCCTCATCTGGGAGCGGGCCCGTACGGAGCGGATCTTCGGCTTCACCCACCGGCTGGAGGCGTACGTGCCCAAGCCCAAGAGGGTGTACGGCTACTTCGCGATGCCGCTGCTGTCCGGGGGAAAGCTGCTGGGCCGTGTCGACCCGGCACGCGAGGGGAAGACGCTGGTGGCTAAGCACGTGTCCCTGGAGACCCCCAGGGCCGTGGAACCGATGGCCCAGGCGCTGCGGGAGGCGGCGGAGTGGGTCGGCTGCTCGGACGTACGGGTGGAGCGGGTCGACGCGCCCGCGCTGCGCGGCCCGCTGGTGGACGCGCTCACCGCGCTCTGAGCTCTCTGAACGCCGCCCACCGGGTCTGAACAACTGAATACGGTCGGCTCCTCATAACATCAGCGGATTTCGAGGATCTTCTCCCTCATCGCGTAGACCACGGCCTCCATCCGGGAGTGCAGTTGCAGCTTCTCCAGGATGTTGCGGACATGGTTCTTCACCGTGTTCTCGGAGATGAACAACTCCTTGGCGATATCACGGTTGTTCATTCCCGTGGCGACCAGCTTGAGGACTTCCAGTTCGCGGTCGGTGAGGCGCGGCGCCGGAACGAGTCTGCGTTCGTCGGTGCGCTGAATCATCGATTTGAACTCGGTCAGCAGTTTGGACGCCATCGACGGGCTGATCTGTGACTGGCCGTCGGCCACGGCGCGGATCGCGGTGGCCACTTCATCGGTGGAGATCTCCTTGAGGAGATAGCCGGTGGCGCCCGCCTTGATCGCGTCGTAGAGGTCGGCTTCCTCGTCGCTGATCGTCAGCATGATGATCTTGGCACTGGGGGCCACCTCCTTGATGGAGGTGCAGGCCTCGATCCCGCCGCGCTTGGGCATCCGTACATCCATCAGCACGATGTCCGGCAGCAGATCGGCGGCCTTGTCGACGGCCTCAGCGCCGTCGCCGGCCTCTCCGACGACCTGGATGTCCTCCTCCTGGGCGAGGACGATCTCCAGTCCGCGGCGGAAGAGGGCATGGTCGTCCACGACGAGGACCCGGATCGGCTCCCTCCGGGAGTCGCCCCGTTCCGCGGCGGCATCGGACCGGGCGCCGCCAATCGTGTCGTCGGCATCGCTCGCGTGATGCACCGGACCGAAGCTGTCCGCCATCGTTCCCTCCCCTGAAGGCCATGGCCCGAATTTCCCGGGGGCCCGGCCAACCGCAGTTCGCGGACCACTTGTTGGCCGCGACGCCATGATTTCATGCCCGGACACCGAAGCGATGGTCCTTGGGGGCGCACAGCGGTGCCCCTGAGGCCTCGAAGGGCGCTCAGGGGCACCGCGGGGGCACGGATTCCGGACTTTGTTCCGGCCGGATTCCGATGGTCCCGGCCGGTGCGTCAGCCGCCGAGGGCACCGCCCGCGCCGCCCGCTTCCGATCCGGCGAGCGGGTCCGTCCTGAGATGAATGACGCCGTAGTCGTAGGCATGGCGCCGGTAGACGACGCTGGGTTCCTTGGTGTCGGAATCGACGAACAGATAGAAGTCGTGCCCGACCAGCTCCATCTCGTAGAGCGCCTGATCGAGTGTCATCGGAGCGGCGACATGGGTCTTCTCCCGCACCACGAGCGGCCCTTCGCCCTGCACCTCAAGAGAGCAGACCATCGTGGTGGGAACGGTCTGTGCCGCCTCCTGGGCCGCGGTCTCGCCGTTCGCGTTCAACTGGGCGACCCCAGGAACGACCTCGACGACCTCGGCCGCCGACAACCGCCCGTTCCCCCGGCGGTTGTGACGCTTCTCGTGCTGCTTGCGCAGCCGTGCCTCCAGCTTGCCGGTGGCCAGATCGAGCGCCGCGTACGGATCGGCCGCGGCCGCCTCCGCGCGGATCACGGGGCCGCGCGAGTGGAGCGTGATCTCCACCCGGTCGCACCGGTCCGACTGCCGCGGGTTGTGCTCCTTGGACACCTCGACGTCGAGGCTGATCACCTTGCCGTCGAGCTTCTGGATCTTCTCCAGCTTCAGCTTCTCGGCCACGTGCTTGCGGAACCGCTCGGGCACCTCTGTCTTGCGGCCCTTGACGACGATGTCCACGCAGAACTCCGTTCCCGGATCACTCCGCCTCGCTGCGGAGTTACTCCCTGTTGCACCAGACCCCGGTAATCACCGGAGCCTCGGACTTGGCGACTTTCACCTCCTCCTCCCCCATCGGCATGATCCCCATCCCCCGAAATTCCAAGGTTCTGAAAAAGCCGACGCAACACGGGGTATTCAGCGAGTCATGACTCGCGCCACTCCTTATCTCCGAACATAGCCCTCCCGGACGGGTGTCGGCACCCGCTACCGGCACGTACCTCTGGTCAGTTGTTCTCCTGCCCTCTTTAGCTGCAACGATGCGCGCTTGCGGTCAGTTCCGGTTTATTTCGAAGGAGAGCGGCGGCGCGGCGACAACCGCGGCGCTCACCTGGCCGAATCCCTGATTGCCGGGGCCGATCGCGGCACGCAGTGCCCTCGCCGCCTCGACGAGCGAGGCGCCCGTCGTCATGAGATCGTCCACCAGCACCACCCTGCCGCCCGCCACCAGACTCGTGCCCCCGACGACGACCTCCAGCGCTCCCGACAGGTTCGCCTGCCTCTGACGGGCGCCGAGGCCCGCCTGGTCGGCCACCGCGCGCCGCTGCCGCAGCACCGGAAGGACCCGGCACGGCCGGTCGCCACGCCGCAGCTCCCCGGCGGCGGCCAGCGCGATCCTGCGGGCTGCGTCGTGTCCACGGGCCCCGACCGCACGGCGCGTGGAGGGCACCGGCACCAGCAGCAGCGGACCGACCCCCGTACCCGACGGCGCGGCGGCCCGTACGGCCCCCGCCAGGGCCCGCCCCAGCGGCGCCGCCATCCCGAGCGCGCCACGCTCCTTGTGCGCCAGCAGGACGGCCCGTACGGCGTGCTCGTACGGGGCCGCCGCATGGACGGGCGGCAGCCCCGCGGGCTCCGGCGCGGGCCGTACCCGGCAGGGCCAGGTGCCGTACAGCGCCCGCCCGCAGTCCTCGCACAGAGGTGTCCTGGGGCTGCCGCAGCCGCCACAGGCGACCGGCAGCACCAGGCCGGTGATCTCCCGCCACCACGCCCGCATGGCAACCACTGTGCCAACGACGAGGGCGCCCGGCCACCCCTGTGGACAACTCGTTCAGGCAAAGATCCGGTTCGCTCCGGCACGCACCCCCCGGGCGCCCGCTCCCGCGTGCCCCCGGGGCCCCGACCGGCCCGTGCGTGTCAGCCGGGGTAGACGGGCGACGAGCCCACCTCGACCATCGTCTGCCAGTTCCCCCCGGAGGGCAGCCGGACGATCCCGGCGTCGTCGGAGTCGGCCACCAGCGGCTGCTGGTCGTCGTTCGCCGCCGCGATCGCGGTCACCTGGTTCAGACCGGGCAGCACACTCGCGGCCGACGTCGAACCATCGGTCTGGATGTAGCGCACCTGCTGCACACCGCCGGACTCCTTGCCGACCACCACCAGCCGGCTCGGCCCGGCCCAGGACACCGCGGTCACGGTCTCCATCTGCGGAGCCACCGATTGGAGTCGCGCCACGGACACCGTCGGATCGGCCGCGGAGCCGCTCCGCTCCACCCGTCCGATCTGCAGCGTGGTCCGTCCGCCCTCGGACACCAGCAGCGCGATGCGCACCCCGTCCGCCGACACCCGCAGCCCCTGGATGCGCCCGCCGCCGATCCCCTCGACCGTGACCGGCCGCGGCGGACCGGTGCCCTCCGCGAATCGCAGCAGTCGCGGATTGCCGGGGTCGCGGTCCGCGATCCACAGATCGCCGTGCCCGTCCCAGCTCGGCGGGGACAGCCGGCTGCGCGCCGGACCGTCGCTGGACACCAGCGCGGGAGCCGGCTCACTGTCCGACAGTATGGAAGACACATAGAGCGACTTGGCGTCATCCGTGACACCCGCCGCGCGCTTCTCATCGCGGGCCACCGCGACCGAGCCGAGCTTCACTCCACCGGTACCGAACGGTCCGATGACATGCGAGCGGTCGACACCCTCGTCGGCGCTCGCCTGCAACAGCGACAGCCGCCCGTGGTCGTCGACGAAATATGGATTGTCGGACCGGCCGGTGGTGCGGTCGGGCGCGAACTCCTCGGCCTGGTCGCCGCTGAGCACACAGAGCGAGGACCCGTCGGCCAGCAGCTCGACCTGACCGACCGGTGTGGAGGTGAGATCCCGCAGGGTGAAGAGCAGCTGAGCCGCCATCTTCCGGCACTGCGTACGGCCCGCCTTGGACGCCTTGTCGTTCAGCGGCACCTTCAGGGCGTTGCGGTCGTCGAACTCCAGCGACTTGGTGCTCTTCTGGAGCGCCGTACCGGCGGGGAAGGGCGAGTCGACCACCGGCTTCAGCCAGTTCGTCGGGCCGTCGAGCAGCACCTTGACCGCCTGGGTCACCGGATCCATCCGGGTCGTGGGGTCTATTCGCTGACGGATGTAGACGGGGTCGGCGACCAGCCAGTTCTCCCCCGACGCGAAGTAATACTTGTTGACCGACCGGTAGTTGCGCTGGAAGTCCGACTCACCGAGCACCAGCCCCTGCGGCAGGCTGTCGATACGCCACTCCTCGGCGCCCCCGACGTTCTGCCGGACCAGCCGGATCTCTCCGGCGTACTCGCTCGGCTCGGTCGGCTGGTAGGCGTGTACGGAGTCCACATCCGCGATCCGGTCGCCGTACAGCGGATAGGTGAGAGAGGAACTGTCGGTGCCCGAAAGCTCCTTCGGGCCCGCCGGGTCGGGCGCGGCGCGCAGCACCGTCGTACCGGCGCCCGGCCGCCAGTACCCGGACGCCTTCTTCGTCAGATACTTCCTGGCCATCGCGAAGTCGGGATCATCGCTGGTCATGGCCTCAAGGAAGCCGTTGACGATCTCGTCCGGCTCCGCCTTCTCCCGGGGCGGCACGGCATACACCCGCACCTGGGACTCACCGGGCGGCGATGCCTTGACCGGCTCGACATCACCACTGTCGGGGATCGACGCGCACCCGGCCAGCAGCGCGGCGACAGCCGCCAGCAGCGTCGGCGTCCGGACCGCGCTCCCCGGCCCATAACGACGGCGGTCAGCGCCCACGAATTGTGTCCTCCCGCTCCGGAGCCCGGCGTACAGAATGATCGGGGCGATCGGATTCGCTCCCGGACGGCCGCTCCCCGGCGGGACGCGCCACCACCCGCGCGCCGCTGCCGGGCAGAGCCGCGGGATCCACCGTCGCCGTCGCACGCGGCGGGGCGGGCACGCCGGGCGCTCCGGTCTGCGCGGAGCGGTCCGCGCCCGGCTGGAGCGGCACACTGGCCAGCCGCTGCGCGGTCTCCTTGAGGTCCTGGGTGCCGCCGCGCTCGCGGTTGCGCCGGGAATCCTCGGGCTCCAGCGGTATGGGCGAGCCGCGCAGGGCCTCGTCCGCCGTACGCGGCAGCGTCAGCCGGAACTGGGAACCGCCACCCGGCTCACCCCACGCCTGGAGCCAGCCACCGTGCAGCCGGGCGTCCTCGACGGCGATCGACAGCCCGAGACCGGTCCCCCCGGTCGTCCGGGCACGGGCCGGATCGGCCCGCCAGAAGCGGTTGAACACCCGTGTCGCCTCGCCGGGCTTGAGCCCCACTCCGTAGTCGCGTACGGCGATCGCGACCGCCCCGCCCGCCGCGCCCAGCCGTACGACGACATCCCGGCCCTCGCCGTGCTCGACGGCGTTGACGACGAGATTGCGCAACACTCGCTCGACCCGGCGCGCGTCGGCCTCGGCGACGACGGGCTGCTCGTCCCCGAGGACCCGGATCCGGCTGCCCTTGCGCTCCGCCAGCGGCTCGGCGCCGCCGATCACCCGGCGCACCACTTCGCGCAGATCTATCGGCTCGGCCTCCAGCGCCGCCGCGCCCGCGTCGAAGCGGCTGATCTCCAGCAGATCCGACAGCAGCGACTCGAAGCGGTCCAGCTGGTCACCGAGCAGTTCGGCCGAGCGCGCCGTCACCGGATCGAAGTCACTGCGTGCCTCATGGATGACGTCGGCGGCCATCCGTACGGTCGTGAGGGGCGTACGCAGTTCGTGCGAGACATCGGAGACGAAGCGCCGCTGCATCCTGGAGAGCTCCTCCAGCTGCTGGATCTTGAGCTGGAGGTTCTGCGCCATCTTGTTGAAGGCTTCACCGAGACGGGCGATGTCGTCCTCGCCGGTGACCTTCATCCGCTCCTGGAGACGGCCGGTGGAGAGCCGCTCGGCGATCCCCGCGGCCATCCGTACGGGCGTGACGACCTGCCGCACCACCAGCCAGGCGATCGCCCCGAGCAGCACGACCACGAAGAGCCCGGCCGTGGCGAGCGTGCCCTTGACCAGGTTGAGCGACTGCTCCTCCTGCGTGAGCGGAAATATGTAGTAGAGCTCGTACGCGTTACGGTCGACGTCGTTCAGCCGCTTGCCGATGATCAGCCCCGGCTCCGGCTCCCGGGCCTCGGTGGCCCCGGTGTACTTGATCTGGGCGTACGCCTGGAACGGACCGGTCCCCTGCGCGACCGCCGTCCGCAGATCCGCCGGAACGCTGGCGAAGTCCACCCCGCCCGAGACGCGCGGCGCGCGGCTGGTGGACACGGCGTCCACCGCGTCGGGGCTCAGCGCCACCACATTGAACGCACCCGGGCCACCACTGGCGAGCTGTTCGACGAGATCGGACCGCCAGTTGACGGAGTTCCTCCCCGACCTGCCGTTCGTCCCGTCGCCCTCCCGGGCTCCGGGCGCCGCCGGGGCGTCGGCCTTCTCCTTCGCCACGGTGAACCCTCCGGCCGCCTGGCTCTGCGCGGCCTTCTCCTTGGCCTCCAGCAAACCGTTGCGGACCTGGCCGATGACCACGAACCCGAGCAGCAGCACCACGCCGAGCGACATCAGCAGCGTCGCCGCGACGACCCTCAGCTGGATATTGCGCCGCCACAGCCGTACGGCGGGCAGCAGCGGACGCCGCACCCAGCGCACCAGGAGCCGCCGCATCGGTCCGCCGGGCGAGCCGTCCTGAAGCAGCCTGCCGCTCTGGAACAGCCGGACGAACCGCGCCGCCGCATGGCCCGACCCGGCAGCCCGCCCCGCACGGACTCCCGGCTCACCGGGCTTCGGAGCAGCGCTGCCGCCGGTCATGTCAGCTCGGTCCCGCCTTGTAACCGACCCCGCGGACGGTCACCACGATCTCGGGCCGCTCGGGGTCCTTCTCAACCTTGGAGCGCAGCCGCTGCACATGCACATTGACCAGCCGGGTGTCCGCAGCGTGCCGGTAACCCCACACCTGCTCCAGAAGCACCTCACGGGTGAACACCTGCCACGGCTTACGGGCGAGCGCGACCAGCAGGTCGAACTCCAGCGGCGTCAGGGCGATCGACTGCCCCTCCCGCTTCACCGAATGACCCGCCACATCGATGACCAGATCACCGATGGCCAACTGCTCCGGCGCCGGCTCCTCGGACCTGCGCAGCCGCGCCCTGATACGCGCCACCAGCTCCTTCGGCTTGAACGGCTTGACGATGTAGTCATCGGCCCCGGACTCCAGCCCGACCACCACATCGACCGTGTCGCTCTTGGCCGTGAGCATGACGATGGGCACCCCGGACTCGGCCCTGATCAGCCGGCACACCTCAATACCGTCCCGGCCGGGCAGCATCAGATCCAGCAGCACCAGATCCGGCTTGGCCTCACGGAAGGCGGCTAGTGCCTTGTCACCGTCCGCTACGAACGACGGTTCGAAACCTTCACCACGCAGCACAATGCCGAGCATCTCGGCCAGTGCGGTGTCGTCATCGACGACAAGGACACGTCCCTTCATATCGACATCATCCCATTAGCTCATCGTTACCCTGGCGTGACCTGGCACACAGCTCCGCGATTCCGCCCCCGGTCACCGGGGACAGCGCGCCATATTCGGTGACGATCGCCGTCACCAATTCCGGAGGGGTGACATCGAAGGCCGGGTTGAACGCCTGCGTTCCCAGCGGCGCCACCGGCATCCCACCTCCCGCCTCCACTCCCACCACCGCTGTGCGCGGTGCCGTGAGCTCCGTCACTTCCTGCCCCGGTCGTTGCTCCACTTCGATCGACGCCCCGTCCGGGGTGTCGAGGTCGATCGTCGTGGTCGGGGCGACCACGACGAACGGCACATGGTGGTACCTGGCCAGCACGGCGAGCGGATAACTCCCCACCTTGTTCGCCACTGATCCGTCGGCCGCGATCCGGTCCGCCCCGATCAGGACAGCGTCCACTTCCCCCGCTGCGAAGAGCGAACCCGCCGCGTTGTCCGTGAGCAATGTGTATGCCATCCCGTTGCGAGCCGCCTCGTACGCCGTCAGCCGGGCGCCCTGGAGGAGCGGACGGGTCTCGTCCACCCACAGGCGCCGCAGCCGACCGGCCCGGTGGGCCGACAACGCCACGGCGAACGCGGTGCCCTCCCCACCCGAGACGAGCGCCCCGGTATTGCAGTGGGTCAGGATCCGGTGGCCGCCACCCGGCAGCAGTTCATCGAGGAGCGTAAGCCCAAACGCCGACATCTGCGCGCTGGCCTCGGCATCTTCGCGATGCAGCCGTCGGGCCTCGGCGAGCGCCGCGGCCCCCGCCTGCTCCGGGTCGGCGCCCTTGTCGACCGCCGCCCGGTACGCGTCGAACGCCCGCCGCACCCCGTAGCCGAGGTTCACCGCGGTGGGCCGCGCCCCGGCCAGCTGCTCCGCCGCGTCCTCCACGTCAAAGCCCCGTACCGCGGCCAGCGCCACTCCGTAGGCGCCCGCGATACCCAGAAGCGGCGCCCCGCGCACCGCCAGTGCCCTGATAGCGCGTACCAGAGCGGGTACGTCGGTGCAGACCAGCTCGGTCTCCTCGGCCGGAAGCCTCGTCTGGTCGAGAAGGACCAGTACGGGCCCTTCCGGCGGCTCGTCCCAGCGGATCGAGGGAAGCATGGACGGCCCGGCGCCGGCCGGGGTTCGTGCGTACTGATCAGCCATCCGCTCAGTCTGCCCGCTGCGGCACGGACAATGAAGGCGAGGACGAAGCAGAGAAGGAGATACGGCCCCCGGTCCACCGGGGCGCGGCGCGTGGCACGATGGCTGCCAGCCCGCCGCCCCGCTCCGCGGACAGGCGCTGTTGAAGCGCCGACTCGCCGAGCCGGCTCCGCAACCAATCCACGAGGTGGACGACCGTGAACGACACTCCGGGCTGGGCCTCGCCCGGATCCGCCCCGTCCGACGGCCAGGACGCCGCTGTGCCCAGGCCCGCCGCGCCCGCCGACGACACCGGCTCCTCCTCGAAGTGGTCCGCGGCGCAGCCGCCGCCGGGTCAGTGGTCCCCGCCGAGCGCCCCCGGCACAGGACCCGCCATTCCCCGGCCCACACAGGGCTGGGGAGGGCCCTCCCAGGGCGGCGGTCCCGGCTGGGGCCCGCCGCCCGCCGCCAAGCCGGGTGTCATCCCGCTCCGGCCTCTCGGGGTCGGCGAGATCCTGGACGGCGCCGTCTCCACCATGCGCACCCACTGGCGAGTGGTGCTCAGCGTCAGCCTCGCCGTCGCCGCGGTCTCCCAGATCAGCGACATCCTCTTCCGCCGCTACCTGCTCCCCGCGCCGGTCGAACTCGACCCGAACGCGAGCCCGTCGGAAATCCTGAGTCAGACCGCCGACTCGCTCTCGTCCACCCTGGTGTCCGAGATCCCGTCGCTCGCCATCCTGGTGATCGGCACCCTGTTCACCACAGCCGTGCTCACCGTCGTGATCAGCCGCTCCGTGCTCGGACGCCCCGTCACGCTCTCGGAAGCCTGGCACGAGGCCCGTCCCCGGCTCCCGCAGCTGCTGGGCCTGACCTTGCTGCTGCCACTGATGAGCGCCGCCATCATGACCGTAGCGATCCTCCCCGGCCTGCTCATGGGCTCCGCCGGAGGAGCCGCGCTGACCGCGCTCGGCGGGATGGCCGCCCTCGCCCTCGTCGTGTGGCTGATGGTCCGCCTCAGCCTCGCGTCCCCCGCGCTCATGCTGGAACGCCAGAGCGTGCTGTCCGCCATGCGCCGCTCCGCCAAGCTCGTCACGGGTGCCTGGTGGCGTACCTTCGGCGTGCTGCTTCTTACGCTGCTGATTTCCTTCCTGGTCTCGCTGATCATCGCTATCCCGTTCGTCATCATCGCCACCGCGGTGGACAGCGAAGGTCTCGCCGGCCTGTACTCCGCCAACGGCCCGGACTTTGGCTGGCCCTACCTGATCGTCACCGGCATCGGCTCGGTGATCGCCTCCACGATCACCTATCCGATCTCCGCCGGCGTGACCGTGCTCCTCTACATCGACCAGCGCATCCGGCGCGAGGCCCTCGACCTCGAACTGGCACGGGCCGCGGGCGTGGCGGGCTACGGCACGCAGCCGCCGGGCAGCGGCTCTCCGGGGAACTGACGCGGTGTCCATCACGGGGGGAACGGCACTCGCGCGGCAGCTGATCCGCGCGGACGACGGCATACCGGTGGACACCCCTCGCGTTCCCGCCCGTGAAGCGGCGGAGCGGGAGCTGTCCAGGCCGATGTACCACGAGAACGACCCGAACCTCCTCCAGCGCGCGCTCAACCGCTTCTGGGAGTGGGTCGGTGACCTCTTCGCCTCCGCCTCCGGCGCGGCCCCAGGCGGCCCGCTCGGTCTCGCCGTCGTCGCGCTGATCGTGGTCACGCTCCTCGCCGCCCTCTGGTGGCGACTGGGCACCCCCCGCCGCATACCCGGGACGGCGCGCACGCTCTTCGACGAGGGCCCCCGCAGCGCGGCGGAACACCGCGCCACCGCGGAAACGCATGCCGCCGCCGGCCGCTGGAACCAGGCCGCCCAGGAACGCATGCGCGCCATCGTCCGCTCCCTGGAGGAACGGGCCCTGCTCGAACCACGCCCCGGCCGCACCGCCGACGAGGCCGCCTCCGAAGCCGGCCGTCCGCTCCCCGGCCACGCGGCCCGGCTCCGCACGGCCGCCAGGGAATTCGACGACATCACATACGGCGGCCGCACCGCCGACGAGGCAACATATCGGCGGCTGAGCGCACTGGATCTCGATCTGGAAAGCGCGAAGCCGCAGCTGAGCGCCGTCTCCGGGGGAACAGCCGAGTGACCTCCACGATCAGCTCCACCTCGCTCTCCCCCACCACCCGGCAGGTCTGGACCCGCAGCCGCGGACTGGCCCTCGCGCTCGTCATTCTGCTCGCGGCCGGGATCACCATGGCCGCCCTCGGCTCGGGTGACCAGCACGGCCGCCTCGATCCCCGCTCCGCCGACCAGTTCGGCAGCCGTGCCGTCGCCGAACTCCTCAAGGACCGCGGAGTCTCCGTCGAAGCAGTCACCACCCTGGACGACGCCACCGCCGCGGTCGGCCCCGACACCACGCTCCTCGTCACCAACCCCGATCTGCTGACGGAACACCAGCAGCGCTCCCTGCGCACCGCGACGGCGTCCTCGGGAGGCCGCACCGTCCTGCTCGGCGCCGGTCCACCTTCCGTCGGCACCCTGGCGCCCGGTGTCCGAACGAACGCTCCCGCGCCGGTCTCGGCACGCGCCCCGCGATGCTCGCTGCCCGCCGCCGACCGCGCGGGCACCGTCGACATCGGCGGTGAGCGATACGTCACCGACATCGCCGACGCGGACGCCTGCTACATGAGCGACGGCGTGCCGACCCTGCTCAGGATCAAGGACACCGGCACGGAAGCCGGTGACACCGTTCTTCTCGGCTCTCCCGACATCCTGTACAACGACCGCCTCGACCAACGCGGCAACGCGTCGCTCGCCCTTCAACTGCTCGGTTCCCGGCCTCATCTCGTCTGGTACCTCCCCTCGCTCAGTGATGGATCCGCCGCCGAGAGCGGCGGCGACAGCGACTTCCTCGGCCTCATCCCCTCCGGCTGGCTCTGGGGCGCCTTCCAGCTCTTCCTCGCCGCGGTACTCGCCGCCGTCTGGCGCGCCCGCAGGCTGGGCCCGCTCGTGGCCGAACGACTCCCCGTCGCCATCCGGGCCTCGGAGTCCACCGAGGGCCGTGCCCGCCTCTACCGCAAGGCCAACGCCAGGGACCATGCCGCCTCGGCCCTGCGCTCGGCCGCCCGCGACCGCCTCGCACCCCTCCTCGGCGTGCCGCCGTCCGGCGCCCACTCCCCCGACATCCTGATCCCCGCCGTCTCCGCCCGGCTCCCGGACACCGCCCGGGAGCCGCGCACCCTGCTCTTCGGTCCGGCGCCGACCGACGATGCCGCTCTCGTCCGCCTCGCGGACCAACTCGACGCCCTCGAAAGAGAGGTACGCACCTCATGAGTGCCCCGACCGCACAGAACGCCGCGAACACCGGTGACGCCGGTGACGCCGGGAACACGGACAGCGCCCGCGCTTCCCTGGAGGCCCTGCGCACGGAGATCGCGAAGGCGGTAGTCGGCCAGGACCCCGCCGTTACCGGGCTTGTGGTCGCCCTGCTCTGCCGAGGGCACGTGCTCCTCGAAGGAGTCCCCGGCGTCGCGAAGACCCTCCTCGTACGGGCACTCGCCGCGTCCCTCGAACTCGACACCAAGCGCGTCCAGTTCACCCCCGACCTGATGCCGAGCGACATCACCGGCTCCCTCGTCTACGACGCGAGGACCGCGGAGTTCTCCTTCCAGCCAGGTCCCGTGTTCACGAATCTGCTTCTGGCCGACGAGATCAACCGGACGCCGCCCAAGACTCAGTCGGCGCTGCTTGAGGCGATGGAGGAGCGCCAGGTCACGGTCGACGGCACACCGCAGCCACTGCCCGATCCATTCCTGGTGGCCGCCACCCAGAACCCGGTCGAGTACGAAGGCACTTACCCCCTCCCCGAAGCCCAGCTCGACCGATTCCTCCTCAAACTGACCGTCCCGCTGCCGTCCCGCGACGACGAGGTCGATGTCCTGACCCGCCATGCGCAAGGCTTCAATCCGCGTGACCTCCAGGCCGCGGGGGTACGGCCCGTCGCCGGGCCCGCCGACCTGGAAGCGGCACGCGCCGCCGTCGCCCGCACAACCGTCACACCCGAGATCGCGGGCTATGTCGTCGATATCTGCCGTGCCACTCGTGAATCCCCCTCACTCGCACTCGGCGTCTCCCCACGAGGCGCCACTGCCCTGCTCTCCACCGCTCGCGCCTGGGCCTGGCTCACCGGCCGGGACTACGTCACCCCCGACGATGTGAAGGCCCTGGCCCTCCCCACACTCCGTCATCGCGTCCAACTCCGGCCCGAGGCCGAGATGGAAGGCGTCACGACCGACTCCGTCATCACCGCGATACTCGCCCACGTCCCCGTCCCCCGATGAGCCGGTGAACTGTGGCCCTCACCGGACGAACCGCGCTGCTCGCGGCCCTCGGCTCACTCCCCGTCGGCCTCTTCGCCCCCAGCTGGGCGGGCATCCTTGCCGTCAACGCCCCGCTCTCACTAGCAATTCTGTGCGACTACGCCCTCGCCGCACCAGTGCGAACGCTCCGATTCACCCGAAGTGGTGATACGTCAGTTCGACTTGGTGACGGCGCCGAGGTCCATCTCACCGTCACCAACCCCTCGGGCCGCCGCCTGCGCGCTCATCTTCGCGACGCCTGGCCGCCGAGCAGCTGGCTCCCGGACACCGAGCAGGCGGCATCACGGCACAAGTTGACCGTGCCGGCGGGCGAGCGCCGTCGGCTGACCACGCTGCTCCGCCCCACCCGCCGCGGAGACCGCCAGGCGGAACGGATCACGGTTCGCTCATTCGGGCCCATGGGTCTGGCGGCCCGCCAGGGCCACCACGAGGTCCCTTGGACCGTACGCGTACTGCCCCCCTTCCACAGCCGCAAGCACCTGCCCTCCAGGCTCGCCCGCCTACGGGAGCTCGACGGCCGTTCGAGCCTGCTGACCCGCGGCGAGGGCACAGAGTTCGACAGTCTTCGCGCGTACGTGCCCGGTGACGACACCCGGTCCATCGACTGGCGGGCCACCGCGCGGCAGTCGGCCGTCGCCGTACGGACCTGGCGCCCCGAACGCGACCGGCACATCCTCGTCGTCCTCGACACCGGCCGCACCTCGGCCGGCCGGGTCGGCGATGTCCCCCGCCTCGACGCGGCGATGGACGCCACACTGCTCCTCGCCGCGCTCGCCTCACGAGCAGGCGATCGGCTGGACCTCCTCGCCTATGATCGCCGTACCCGCGCCCAGGTCCGGGGTCACGCGGCGGGCGACGTCCTGCCCGCACTGGTGAACGCGCTGGCCCCGCTCGAACCGGAGCTCGTGGAGACGGACGCGCACGGCCTCGCCGCGGCCACATTGAAGAACGCCCCGCGTCGATCACTCATCGTGCTGCTCACCACGCTCGACGCCGCACCCATCGAGGAGGGGCTTCTCCCGGTCCTGCCTCAATTGACCCGACGCCATACGGTCCTGGTGGCGTCCGTCGCGGATCCCCACGTCGAGGAGATGAGCCGGGAACGGGGCACAGTGGACGCGGTCTACGAAGCCGCCGCCGGCACACAGGCACAGGCACAGCGACGTCGTACGGCGGAACAATTGCAGCGCCACGGAGTCACGGTCGTGGATGCCACCCCGGAGAACCTGGCTCCGGCCCTCGCCGATGCTTATCTCGCGCTGAAGGCCGCAGGTCGCCTCTGAGAGCGAAGATGGGTAGTCGAAGCCTCAATCGGCTACCCATCTACCACCATCTCAAGATATAGGCATAGAACGCAGAAATGCCCCGCACCAGAAGGTGCGGGGCATTCCCACAATAATTGTTCGGCGGCGTCCTACTCTCCCACAGGGTCCCCCCTGCAGTA
>NZ_JBHUBB010000049.1:0-45207 GCF_042789485.1 Streptomyces sp. NPDC056835 | reverse complement strand
ACGCTCGGCTGGGAAACCCCAGCCGAGCGCCTGTCTAAACTGCTCGCGGCCTGATCAACCGACCACGGTGTTGCAACGACCCCTCGAATTCGCCCCCCAAGAGTGGCGGGGCTTTGTCGTGATCAGGCCTCGCGATCAGGCAGCGAGCCCGAGCCGGCGGGCCAACGTGCGGCGTGTGAGCCCGTGGGGCTGAGCCTGGCCCGGTGCCCTGTCGTCCAGGTACACACCCCACCCCATACTTCCGAGATTCCACGGCAACGGGTGAAGACAGACCCCGTACCGTTCAGCAACCCCGGCCCGGACGATTTCGGCGGCGAGCCGGTGCAACTCGGATACGGCGTCCGCGCGCGCATCGCGCCCCACGATGAATGTCCGGCTCATGCCGCTACCCGCTCTTCGTCCCAGTGCGTCCACGGTTCCGCGGCGGGGACCATACGCCCGGTCTCGACAGACCGCGCCCACTCGTAATGCCCGACCAAGCGCCCGGTACAGAGCGTGTGGACGACCATTCGGAATCGTGAGATGTGGCCAGACATGAGCCGTGCGGCCATTGCTGAATACGTGTGCAGCGCGCGGACGAGTTGCGCGTCATTGGAGATGAGATCTCGCGTGTCTGCGGTGGAGGGACGGGTGTCCAGGGTGAAGCGAAGCGGAATCGGCGCAGCCGACGCGACGCAGGAGCGCCCTTGACACCCGACCCGGAACCGCGAAACTCAAAGCTCAGGGGCGGCCCCCACCCGCCACCCAACCCCCCGGCCCACCCCGACTACCCCCGGCCCTCACCTCACGCCGACCCAGTCAGCGGCCACACACATTGCACGGATCGCTTCCGGTCCTGGTGACTTTATTGCCGTCGTCGTCCGTCTCCCAGATATCGGCGCGGGATCCATTACACCCTGGGGTCGGGCAGGAAATGTTTTCTCGAAGCTGGCCCATTGACGAACCCTTCCGCTTCTCGACTACCAGAGCCGCATCGGTGGCACGGAATCCGCGTCACCTCGGTCAGCCCGGCATGGGGTGAATAGTGGTACAGGTCCCGGACTTGTCCGGGACATTCATACTTTTCGCAGTCTGCTGTTGCCCATCGAACTCCGCGCCCCATGCTGTCCAGCGTGGAGGCATTACAGAACAGGCAAGGGAACGGATTCAATCCGTTCTCATTGACCACATAGGCGATCGCCTCGTGGTTCTGGCAGTCTGGGCAGATCCAGGCCATAGCCGCTCCCCTATTGGTTAGGGGGTGGATTATGGTCCGTGCGGACCACGGCCGATCAGCGTTTCAGACCTGGTTCACTCGTGTGTGTGATGCCAGATGAGGGAGATCACCGGGGTGGCACCATCGAGGCACCCGCCGCATTTACGGGAACCGTTGGTCCGGCGAGCACTCAGCTCGCCGCGTCCAGACATGCGAGGCAGTTGACGACACGGAGCCATTGGATCCAGTACTCACCGTCAGCCGGGAGAGCACCGCAATCGGCTTTACCGCCCTCCACACCGTTTCGGGTTCGGACTCCGCCACGTACGCGGTGCACCGTCATGACGTCATCGCCCCACGTGCCCGCCATCCACTCGCCGGTCATGCCGGTCATTCCGAATCTCCGCTCTTCCTGGATGGCGGGAATTCAAAGTTCCGTGCGAAGAAGGCGGAATCGTCCAGCCTGGACAACTGGGCATGGATCGTCCGTTCCTCCAACCGTCGCAACTGGGCGGCCTTGGACACCAACTCCGCGAGGACGGCCCTTCGGTACCGCGCGACCGCGCGTCGCCGCCTGACAAGCCCCGCGTAGTGCCACAGATCGTGGAAGACAGTCACCACCAACACTCCCTACTCGCCGGCCACCCGAGCGCGTCGCCTGGTTTCGTCATGATCGTCACTCCTCCATTCCCTTCTCACTCCAGGCAACGTGACGACTACTCACAGCGCTACTGTGGTGACAGCGACAGGACTTAATACCTTTAAGGGCTATCCGCGCGGGGAGTTGGAGCCAGTGAGGACACCGGAGCCGAACACGGCACTTGCGCGGCTGTACCGCGAGAGCGGGTGGACCCTGCGCCAACTCGCCCAAGAGGTCAACCGCATCGGGACCGAACGAGGGACACCACTCAAGTACCGGGAACCCTCAGTGCACCAGTGGCTGAAGGGGCACCTGCCCAAGGAGGGCACCCGATCACTCGTCCTGGAGGCGTTCGCCCGGAGGCTGCTACGCCCTGTCACCCACGCCGAGGCAGGGTTCCCCACTCCCCCGGAAGGGTCGAACGCCCATCCGGGTACGGTGGAAGGGCTGATTGACCTCGGGAGGCAGGATATGGATCCGTCCCGCCGCAGCGTCGTGGGCGCGGCATTGTTCTCCGTCGCTCTTACCGTTCCCAATTGGCCGGACGTTCTAGGCCGGATGGAAGCCGCCCAGACCGGAAGGACCCAGCGCATAGGGATGGCCGAAGTCGAGATGGTCATTGCCATGACCGAGCGGGTATCGGAACTGGACGATCAATTCGGAGGACGGCACGCCCGGCCCATGGCAGCGGCATTCTTGGTCAACACGGTCGCCCCGTATCTACGGGCGGATGCTCCCGAGCCCGTCCGCAAAGCGATGATGTCGGCGGCTTCCGATCTGTGCTACCTCACCGGATATATGGCCGTCGACGAGGGGGTTCACGGTCTGGCCCAGAAGTATTATCTGAAAGCCTTGGAGTTGGCCGGGGCATCCGAGGACCATCTCACCTATTGCACCACGTTACGTGGAATGAGCGTCCAGGCCGTTGACCTCGGACACGGAAAGGCCGCGATGCGACTCGCGGATGCCGCCGCCGCGGCTTCCCCGCAGGCCGGTCCTCGAATGCGGGCCTTTCTCGCCGGGCAACAGGCCCATGCGTCGGCGCAGATCGGCGACCGTTCGAACGCCCTCTTGTATCTTCGAGAGGCCGAAGTGGCCATGGACAAAGCAGAATCACAGCGGAGAGCTTTCGGTTCCTATGATCCAGCGGCCTTGAATTACCACACCAGCCAGGTTCGGTACGAGCTGGGTGACGTTGCGGGCGCGGTAGAAGCGATGCAGCAGTCCGACAGGTTGAGATCCAGCGTCTATCGGCGCACTCGCGTCCATAGGCGCGGAATCACCGCCGAACGCCAGTTGGCCATGGGGCACTTGGAAGCAGCATGTGCCACCTGGAACAGCGCGCTGGACGACTATCCGCATGTTCAGTCGGGACGGGCCGATCAGCGCATGCGCGCCATGCTGCGACTCGTCACACCCCATCTCAAGAATCACGCGGCTCGTGAACTCTACGAGCGAGCGCGCTCGGTCACCCCCGCGCTCGCCCGGCACGCCAAAGGGCGGTGAGCCCATGGCCCACCGCCCCTCGGTGTTACGCGACTACCGGTACCGCTACTTCAGGATCGTGATCCTGTCCGCCGCCGGCGGGGCCAGCGGCGCCTGCGCCGTGGAGTTCGCCGCCAGGTAGGCGTTGAAGAGGTCCAGGTCCGACGGGCCGACCAGCTTGTTCTTGCCCTGGCCCAGGACCGCGAAGCCGTCGCCGCCGCCGCCGAGGAACTCGTTCATCGCGACGCGGTACGTCTTCGCCGGGTCGATCGCCGCGCCGTCCAGCTTCACCGAGTCCGTGACGACCCGGGCCGCGCCCGTCTTCGTCATGTCCAGGGTGTAGGTGAAGCCCTTCGAGACCTGAAGGATCTTCGGGGACGCCTCGTTCGAGCCGCTGACCTGCTGCTGGAGCGCCGTGATCAGCTGGGCGCCGGTCAGGTCCACCACGTTCATCATGTTGGTGAACGGCTGCACCGTGAAGGCCTCGCCGTAGGTCACCACGCCGTCGCCCTCACTGCCCGACGCCTTGTGGACCAGGTCCGCCCTGATCCCGCCCGGGTTCATGAAGGCGATCTGCGCGCCGCCCTTGTCCGCCGGTGCCGTGCCCGCGAGCTGCGCGTCCGCGATCACATCGCCGAGCGGCGACTCCGGGGTCGACGCGCCGCGGCCGTTGATGTCCGCGGAGATGAAGCCCTGCGGGGCGTTGGCGATCGGCGCGGCCAGCTTGTTCCAGCGCGCGATCAGGTCGGTCATGTCCTGGGCCTTGGCCTGGTCACGGCTGACGATGTGGTTGGCCGACTTCACGCTCGTCCGCACGATGTCGTTCGTACGCAGGTCGTAGGTGAGCGTGGTGTCCGTGTAGAGCTTGCCGAACGACGAAGCGGACGTGACCAGACGCGGGTTGCCGGACGGGTCCGGGATCGTGCACGCGTACGCCTGGTGCGTGTGGCCCGTCACCAGCGCGTCGACACTCGGCGAGATGCCCTTGGCGATGTCGACGATCGGCCCGGAGATGCCGTCACCGGCGCCGGGGCTGTCACAGTCGTAGTTGTACGAGGTGGACGCGGGCGCCCCGCCCTCGTGGATCAGCGCGACGATCGACTTGACGCCCTGCCGCTCCAGTTCCTTGGCGTACTTGTTGACCGTCTCTATCTCGTCGTGGAACTTGAGTCCCTTGACGCCTTCGGCGGTCACGATGTTCGGCGTGCCCTCCAGGGTCACCCCGATGAAGCCGACCTTGACGCCGTTCTTCTTCCAGACCGTGTACGGCTTGAGGACCGGCTTGCCGGTCTTCTCCGACGTCACGTTGGCGGCGAGATACGGGAAGTCGGCGCCCTTGAACTTCTTCCCCTTCTCGTAGCAGCCCTCCGTCGGGTGGCAGCCGCCGTTCTGGAGACGGCCCAGCTCGACCGCGCCCTCGTCGAACTCGTGGTTGCCGACGGTCGTCACATCGAGGTCGATCTTGTTGAGCGCCTCGATGGTCGGCTCGTCGTGGAAGAGGCCGGACAGCAGCGGGCTCGCGCCCACCATGTCGCCGCCGGCCGCGGTGATGGAGTACGGGTTGCCCTTGCGCGCGGTGCGCAGCGAGGTCGCGAGGTACTCGACGCCACCGGCGGGGATCGCCTTGGTCGTGCCGTCGGCCTGCTTCTCGGTGACGGTCCCCGCGGAGCCCGCGGGCGCCTCCAGGTTGCCGTGCAGGTCGTTGAACGACAGCAGCTGTACGTCAACGGTCTTCGGCTTGTGATTGTCGTGGCCCTTGCCATGGCCGGGCTCGGTCGCGGTGGCGGTCGGCATCGCGGCGAAAAGTGCGCCGACGGTGGCCAGACCTGCGGCAGCGGCGAGCACCCGCCGTGCCGCGCGGTTCTTCTGCGGTGTCGCTGACATCGATCCCCTTGGTGAATTCAGCGTGAGGGTGGTGAAGAAAGTCGGAAGTTTCACGAAGACTGCGAGCGGCAGCCTAGAGTCAACGCGCGTAGCGCGACAGGGGGTACTGGGTTACGAGCTGGTTGCCTTTGCGGGTGCGGCGGCTGTCGCGGCCGGGGCCATACCACGTCCCGCCGCGCCCCGGCCGTACCCTCGACCCATGACTGACGCAGTAGCCCGCGAGCCCGGCCGGCAGATCCAGACCCTCGACGCGCTCACCCCCGAGCAGGCCGAAGACGTACTCGTCCTGCTGGCGGAGGCCGCCGACTCGGACGGGGTGCAGGCCGTCTCCGAGCAGGGCCGGCTCCAGTTGCGCGGCGGACACCGCGAGGGCGTACGGCACTTCCTGCTCACCGTCGACGGTGAACTCGTCGGCTACGGACAGCTGGAGGACACCGATCCCATCGAGGCCCCGGCCGCCGAGCTGGTCGTACGCCCCGGGCGCCGGGGCCAGGGCCACGGCCGGGCGCTCGGTGCGGCGCTGCTCGGCGCGTCCGGGAAGCGGCTGCGGGTGTGGGCGCACGGCGGCAGGTCGGCCGCCCGGCATCTGGCCCAGGTTCTCGGGCTGACCCTCTTCCGTGAACTGCGCCAGCTGCGGCGGCCACTGGTCCCGCCCGCGATCCCCGAGCCGGTGCTGCCCGCCGGAGTCACCATCCGTACGTTCGTCCCCGGCCAGGACGACGCGGCCTGGCTCGCGGTCAACGCCGCCGCCTTCGCCCACCACCCCGAGCAGGGCGCGCTGGCCCAGCGGGACCTGGACGACCGTATCGCCGAGCCGTGGTTCGACCCGAAGGGCTTCTTCCTGGCCGAGCGCGACGGCGAGCTGATCGGTTTCCACTGGACCAAGGTGCACGCCGAGGAGCAGCTGGGTGAGGTGTACGTCCTCGGCATCAGGCCGGACGCGCAGGGCGGCGGACTCGGCAAGGCGCTCACCGCGATCGGGCTGCGGCATCTGGCGGCGCAGGGGCTGCCGACCGCGATGCTCTATGTGGACGCCGACAACACGGCGGCGGTGACGGTGTACGAGCGGCTCGGCTTCAGCACGCACGAGGTGGATCTGATGTACCGCACGGAATCGTGACGTACCGCACGGAGTCCTGAACCGACGGACAAGGGGAGTCGAGGGGCGGCGTGCTTGACGCCGCCCCTCTCTTACGACACTCTTTCACTACTTACCTAGTGAAAGGGTGGTTGCGGATGATCGAATACCGCATCGACCGGCGCAGCGGGGTCGCCACCTACCACCAGATCGTCCAGCAGACGAAACAGGCCCTGCGCCTCGGCCTGCTGGAGCCCGGCGACAAACTGCCCACCGCGCGTGAGGTGGTGGCGGCCACCGCCATCAACCCCAACACCGTGCTGAAGGCCTACCGCGAGCTGGAACGCGAGGGGCTGGCCGAAGGGCGGCGCGGGCTGGGCACGTTCGTACGGGGCACCCTCGGCCGGGGCTCCGCCGACAGCGCGCTGCGGACGGAGCTGGCCGCCTGGGCGGACCGCGCCCGCGCGGAAGGGCTCGACAAGGACGACGTGACCGCGCTCTTCAACTCCGTCGTCGAAGAGCGCTTCGACGAACACAAGCCACACGACACACCCAGCACACATGACACACGCACCAAGGGGGACGACGCATGACTGTGGCGGCGATCGAGGCGACCGGCCTCGGCAAACGCTTCGCGGGAATGGGGCGGCGCGAGCGCTGGGCGCTGCGCGGCTGCTCCTTCCGGATTCCCGCCGGGCGCGTCTGCGCCCTCGTCGGCCCCAACGGCGCCGGCAAGTCGACGCTGCTCGCCCACGCGGCCGGGCTGCTCGTTCCCACCGAGGGAGCCGTACGCGTCCACGGCACGGCACCGGCCGACGCCCGCGCGCGCCTCGCCTACGTCGCCCAGGACAAGCCGCTGTACCCGCAGCTGACGGTCGGTGAGACGCTGCGCATGGGCCGCGAGCTGAACCCGGAGCGCTGGGACGCGGCGGCGGCCGAGCGGATCATCGAGGGCGGCGGCCCGGGGAGCGCGCTCGATCACGGCCAGCGGGTCCGTTCGCTCTCCGGCGGCCAGCGCACCCGCGTGGCGCTCGCCCTCGCGCTCGGCAAGCGCCCCGAACTGCTGATGCTGGACGAGCCGATGGCGGATCTCGACCCGCTGGCGCGCCATCAGCTGATGGGCGCCCTGATGGCCGACGCCGAGGAACACGGCACCACCGTCGTGATCTCCTCGCACATCCTCACGGAGCTGGCCGACGCCTGCGACTATCTGCTGCTCGTGGACGGCGGCCGGGTACGGCTCGGCGGCGAGGTGGAGGACATCCTCACCGCGCACCTGCTGGTGAGCGGAGCGGCACGGGATCTGGCCGACCTCGCGCCGCACACGGTCGTCGAGTCCCGTACGGCGGGGCGCGGAGGTACGGCGCTGATCCGGCCGGACGGACCGCTGGACAGCAACTTGCAGACCGCCGAACCCTCCCTGGAGGAACTGCTGTTGGCACATCTGCGCTCCCCGGGCGCGCCCGCCCTGCTCACCCCGAGCGCCGAATCGCCGGAGGGCGACGGCGACGGAACCGGCGAGCGCGACCGTACGGCGGTGGCGGCATGAGCACGTCGACCCTGCGCGGCCCGGTCTGGGTCGCCGTACGCCAGCACCGCCGCGTGCTGTGGGCGGCGACCGCACTCCTCGTACTCACCGCCCTGATCCTGCTCTACCAGCGGTACTCGGCGACGAGCGCGGCGAGTGATTTCGCCGGCACGGGCTGTTCCGTGCAGGTCACCACGACCGACTGCGGGGGCACGGTCCGGGGCTTCCTCGACGCCCAGTTGGACCTCCACAACTGGCTCGGCTACACGGGCGTCGTGCTGTTCGTGCTCCCCGGAGTCGTCGGCGCCTTCGTGGCGGGTCCGGTGATCGGCAGGGAGCTGGAGTCCGGGACGTACAAGCTCGCCTGGACCCAGTCCGTCTCCCCCGCCCGCTGGCTCATGTCGAAGCTCGCGGTCCCCGTGGCGTGGACGGTCGTCGGCTGCACGGCGCTGGTGGTCCTCTACCGCTGGTCCAGGTTCCAGGGGCCGGAGGGCGTGTACACCGTCCATTGGTACGACAAACTCGGCTTCGCCGGGCTCGGCCCGCTGCCCATCGCGTACGGCCTCCTCGGTATCGCGCTCGGCGCGCTCGCCGGGCTGCTGGTGCGCCGTACGCTCCTGGCGATGTCCGCCACCGCGCTCGCCGTGGGCGGGGCCATGCTCGCCATGATCACGTGGGTGCGCCCGTACCTGTGGCCCATAGAGACCATCACGGGCGACGGACGCCTTCCGGGCCCGTCGGCCTGGACGCTCCAGGACGGCGTCATCCTGGCCTCGGGCGAGCGGATGACCCGAGAGCAGTGCGGGGCCACGGACTGGGCGTCGTCCCCCTGCCGGGATCTCCTCGAAGGGCGCGCGCGCTTCACCGACTACCACCCCGCCTCCCATTTCTGGCCGCTCCAGCTCATGGAGACCGGGATCGTGCTGGTCGTGGCCGCGGCGGTCGCCTTCGCGGCCTTCCGGGTGCTGCGCCGCAGCCACGCCTGACGTCAAAAGCCGCACGCACGGGCCCGCCTGACGTCAGAGGCCGGACACACCGCCCCGCCTGACATCGGGGCCGGACGACGCACCGGCCCCCGACGTCAGGCGGCCCCCACCCGGGGCCACCGCCTCACCCACGGCTACGGTGGGGCTCCCCAGAGGCAGCACACCGCCCCCGGGGAGCCCCGTCCCGCTTCCCTTCACGTCATGTCGCCGTTACCAGCCATTCAGACGCTCTTGCGACCCTCTCTGAATGCAGCCCGCTGTGCCCCCCACGCCGAACGGCAGGACCAACGGCACGATCCACCTCGCCCCCGCACTCTCCGACGCGCCCGTCGTGCCCTCAGCGCGGAACAATAGGGACATGAGCCAGCAGCCCGCCGAGGTACCGGTCCAGCACCCCCAGCCGTCCGTCGGCTTCATAGCCGCCCACCGGCCCCACACCGTGGCCGCGACCAGCTCCGACCTCGAACCCGATCTCGACGCCGATCTGGACTCCTACGAGGAGGAGAGCGGCCCGGAAGGCACGGATCTGCCCCAGGGCAGGTTCCTCGACCGCGAGCGCAGCTGGCTCGCGTTCAACGAACGGGTCCTTGAGCTGGCGGAGGACCCCACCACGCCGCTCCTCGAACGGGCTAACTTCCTCGCCATCTTCGCGTCCAACCTGGACGAGTTCTTCATGGTCAGGGTGGCCGGCCTGAAGCGGCGCATCGCGACCGGTGTCGCCACCCGCTCCGCGTCCGGCCTCCAGCCGCGCGAGGTGCTGGATCTGATCTGGACCCGCTCGCGCGAGCTCATGGCCCGGCACGCCGCCTGCTACCAGCAGGATGTCGCCCCGGCCCTGGCCGACGAGGGCATACACATCATCCGCTGGCCCGAGCTGACCGAGAAGGAGCAGGCGCGGCTCGTCACGCTCTTCCGCCAGCAGATCTTCCCGGTCCTCACGCCCCTCGCCGTGGACCCGGCGCACCCCTTCCCGTACATCTCCGGCCTCTCCCTCAACCTGGCCGTGACCGTACGCAACCCGGTGAGCGGCCACCGTCACTTCGCGCGGGTCAAGGTTCCGCCGCTGCTCTCCCGCTTCCTGGAGGCGTCCCCCTCGCGGTACGTGCCGCTTGAGGACGTGATCGCCGCGCAGCTGGAGGAGCTGTTCCCCGGGATGGAGGTGCTGGCGCACCACATGTTCCGGGTCACGCGCAACGAGGACCTGGAGGTGGAGGAGGACGACGCCGAGAACCTCCTCAAGGCGCTGGAGAAGGAGCTCATGCGGCGCCGCTTCGGCCCGCCGGTCCGGCTGGAGGTCGAGGAGGACATCGCGCCCGAGGTCCTGGACCGGCTGGTGCGCGAGCTGAAGGTGACCGACGCGGAGGTCTATCCGCTGCCGGGGCCGCTGGATCTCACCGCGCTCTTCGGGATCTCGTCGCTGGACCGGCCCGAGCTGAAGTACCCGAAGTTCATCGCGGGTACGAACCGCCAGCTCGCCGAGGTGGAGTCCGCCTCCGCGCCCGACATATTCGCGGCCCTGCGCAATCGCGATGTGCTGCTGCACCACCCGTACGACTCGTTCTCGACCTCCGTCCAGGCCTTCCTGGAACAGGCCGCGGCCGATCCGGACGTACTGGCCATCAAGCAGACGCTGTACCGGACGTCCGGCGACTCCCCGATCGTGGACGCGTTGATAGACGCCGCCGAGTCCGGCAAGCAGGTCCTCGTCCTCGTCGAGATCAAGGCCCGCTTCGACGAGCAGGCCAACATCAAGTGGGCGCGCAAGCTGGAGGAGGCCGGCTGCCATGTGGTCTACGGCCTGGTCGGGCTGAAGACGCACTGCAAGCTCTCGCTGGTGGTACGGCAGGAGGGCGAGTCCCTGCGCCGCTACAGCCATGTCGGCACCGGCAACTACCACCCGAAGACGGCGCGGCTGTACGAAGACCTCGGCCTGCTCACCGCGGACCCGCGCGTCGGCGCGGATCTGTCCGACCTGTTCAACCGGCTGTCCGGCTACTCGCGCCGGGAGACCTACCGGCGGCTGCTGGTCGCCCCGAAGTCGCTGCGTGACGGGCTCATCTCCCGGATCAACAAGGAAATAGCGCACCACCGCGCCGGCCGCCCCGCCTCTGTCCGTATCAAGGTCAACTCGATGGTCGACGAAGCGGTCATCGACGCCTGTTACCGGGCCTCCCAGGCCGGGGTGCCGGTGGACATCTGGGTACGCGGGATCTGTGCCGTACGTCCCGGGGTCGCCGGACTCTCCGAGAACATCCGGGTCCGCTCGATCCTCGGCCGCTTCCTGGAACACTCCCGGATCTTCGCCTTCGGCAACGGCGGGGAGCCCGAGGTCTGGATCGGCAGCGCCGACATGATGCACCGCAATCTCGACCGTCGTATCGAAGCCCTTGTCCGGATCACCGATCCGGCCCACCGCGCGGCGATAACCCGGCTGTTGGAGACCGGGATGTCCGACACCACGTCCTCCTGGCATCTCGGCGCGGACGGCAACTGGACCCGGCATTCCACGGATGCGGAGGGCCAGCCGCTGCGGAACGTTCAGGAAATGCTCATAGACGCCCGGAGGCGCCGGCGTGCAGCACCATGAAGTGGACACCGACCGGCTTACCGCGTCCGGACCCGACCGGCTTACCTCGTCCGGCCCCGACGGGCTGACCGCGGGCGAGGTCCTGGCCGGCTATCTGCACTCCCACGCCGGTGACTTCCTGCGCGGCCTGCGGCTGTACGGGGAGAGCGGCGCGGACACGGCGGCGGCCGAGTCGGCCGCCCTGGCACTGCGCGGCGCGGCGCGCAGGATCGGGGGCGGTCTGCATACGTTCCGGCCGCTGCTCGACCCCGGCTGGGCCGACCAGCTCCGTACGGAGCTCGGCTGGCTGTCCGGCACCCTGGCCCAGGAGTACGCCTGTACGGCCCGGCTGCACCGGCTGGTGGGGGCGCTGGCCAGGCTCTCGGGCGCGGCGCCCGTGCCCGTGGGCGCCCCGGCTTCATCGCTCGGTGCCGTACCCGGCGCGCGTGCCCAGGACGGGGCCGGCGGGCCGCCGCCCGGGACGCTCACCGTCGGCGCGTCCCGCGCGGGCGCGCTGCTGGAGCGGCAGCTGACCCTCGCCAGGACACGCGCGCACTCGGCGGCGCTCCAGGCGCTCGGCTCGTCACGCTTCCACGCGGTGGCGGACGCGGTGGCCGTGCTGGCCTCGGAAGTACCGCTGTCACCGCTCGCCAGTGCCCCCGCCGTCGAAGTGCTCGCCGGTCCCGGCGAGGCCACCGAGCGGCAGTTGCTGGACGCCGTCGCGGCCCTGCCGCTGGCGCGGGCGGCCCATCCGTACAACGCGGAGGCGCTGGTCCACGGCCTCGCGACCTCGTCGGAGGGCGAGGCGCAGGACGCTCCCTGGCACCACGTACGGCAGCTGCTGCGACTGCACCGGTACGCCCAGGAGGTGTGGTGCCCCGGCGGCGCCCCCGACCCGGTGCTGCTGGGCGCGGGCCAGGCGCTGGACCGGCACCGCGACGCGGCCGAGGCGGCGGCTGCGGCGGCGAACGCGGCCCGTACCCCCCGGATCGCGCCGACGACGGCGTACGCCCTGGGCGTGCTGCACGCGGACCAGCGCCATGAGGTGGAGGCGGCGCGCTTCGCGTTCCAGCAGGTGTGGCAGAAGGCGGCGGTGGCACGGTGACGGCGACACCGGGCCCGGGTCCGGGCGCGGGGCCCGAGGGGCGGCCGGGGCCCGAGGGGCGGCCGGGGTCCCAGGGGCGCGGGCGGGGAATCGTCCGCGCGGGCGGGTGCGTGCTCTGGCGCCGCTCGCCGTACGGGGACGGCGGTACGGAGATCTGCCTGGTGCACCGCCCGAAGTACGACGACTGGTCCCACCCCAAGGGCAAGCTCAAGCGCGCGGAGGACACGCTGGCCGGGGCCCTGCGCGAGGTCCTGGAGGAAACCGGCCACCACTGCGTGCCGGGAACCCGGCTCGCCACCGTGCGCTATCTGGCACAGGGGCGCCCCAAAGAGGTCACGTACTGGGCCGCCGAGGCGACGGACGGGACGTTCGTCCCGAACGACGAGGTCGACCGCGTGGCGTGGCTGCCCCCGTCGGCGGCCCGCGACCGGCTGACGCAGCCCCGCGACCGGCTGCTGGTGGACGCGCTCCTGAACGCGCTGCACGCGACGTAGCGCCTGTCGGCCGGGAGCGGGCTGGGTCACCGGCCCGGGCGTTGGGGTCCTGCGGATCAAGTGGAGTACTCCAGCTCAGTCACGGCGGCCTGCCTTACGACCAGGGCGAGTTCGTCCACGTCCAAGGCCGCGAGGTACTTCACCAGCGCGTCGCGCGTCTCGTGCACACGCTCGGCCAGCGCCGCACCCCTGATGTCGCGGGGCAGAATGATCCGACGGAACGCAGGCTCCTCCATCGCACCCGCGATCAGCTTCTCGGCCAGCCACACCGGGGTGCGCTCCCGGATGGCGAACGTCAGGTGGACGCTGTCCTCGTCTGTGTCCGCCACATACGGGTTGTGAACCCAGCCCCTCGGCAACAGAAGCGATTGCCCTGCCTGGAGATCGAATTCGGCGTCCGGGCCGGCGGCCTCCCAGTCCGGGACATAGTTCTCGCGCCACACCCGCCAGGATTCGTTGAACTCCCTCATCGGCGCTTCCACTTGCGGGCGCCACAATTGCCACCGCTTGACGCCCGCCGCCTGCACGATCACCGCCATCTGCTGATCCCAGTGGTGGCGAAGCCCCTGATTTCCCGGCGGCGTCAGGAACGCGTGGACGTAGTTCGAATATCCCGTCTCCTCCTGGATGGCCCGCGAGATCCTTGCCATGAAGGGAATGACCCTCTGAAGGTTGCCGAGCCGGAGCGTATATCCGTTGCGATAGAGCTTTCGGAGCTTGTCCGGATCGGTACGGCCGTTGGTCATGAAAGCATCACGGTTGAGGGACGGGCTTGGTGCCCTCACCACCGCGATTTCACTCGCGGGCACACATCCGGTGGTGACGTAGTCATTGAGGAACGCCGAAGTGACAATGCGGTCGAGTCCCGTGGTGTCGCGCCGGTACACGCGAGGTTCGTCCGGCCAGGAAGTCAAGAGGTCGGCTACGCCGGTCTCCGGGAGCAGAAGACTGAGCGACATGGCATCCTTTCCCACCCGCTGTGCTGTCAGAGAAGCGGCATCGGGCATGGAATCCGAGAGAGAAAGCGATGAGGGCAGCACACAACTGAGAACGACACCAGATTCGAGGACTTGGTGTAGTGGACCCAGACGGCATCACTGCCCCGTCTGAGCGCGTCCTCCGCGTAGTCGGCCTTCGTATCCAAATCGATGTACGCCTGCTCGCCACCCTCACGCTCGACGGGCAGGTTGGCTCCGTAGGTCTTCTTCAGCCAGTCCACGGCGTCGACGAGATCCGTCCATGCGCGGTCTGCCGACGTCTGGCTTCGGCGCATCAGCCAGTGACCGGTCTGCATCGGCGGCATCGTGGAGGCGAGGAACGCACGGGTCTGCTCGTCGTCGGGGTGTGCCCCTGGGCGGCGTAGCCCTTCCTGCCCGTAGGCGTCCCTGCTGCCGGTCCAGGGACCGTACCCATGCCAGTGTCCTGACCAGCTCATCCGTGCCTTTCCTGGGTGTCGTGGGTTACACCCGGCAGACCGGGTGCAACCCACCTCATGCGGTGCGAGCTGAGGAGGAAGCCGGATCAGAGCACGAGGCCCTGCTTCTTGACCCACCCGACGGCGAAGTCGTTGAGTTCCTTCTCCGTGAAGCGAAGCTCGCGGCCGACGCCCTCGGGCTTGCTGTCGTGAAGTACGTACGAAGGCGTCGCGTCCGGAATCGCACCGACCTCGACGCACGACTCATGCTCGCCGCCCAGGTTGCCTCCGCAGAAGTTCTCGAACTCTGCTCCTTCGGCAGGAAGGCTGTAGATGGTGTTGAGCGGCTCGGTCTCGGCTTTTGCCACAGTTGCCACAGTGATCACCTCGCGCTGCGTAACGCTTACTGACGTGAGGTAGAGCATCGGCCTATGGCTCTACGAGCCTCAATGAACTTCTACGGACTTGCGCGGATTCACCCGAGCGCGTCGATTGCGGCAGTGATCAACTTGCGGGCGTTCGCTCCGCAGACCGCGATGCTGGAGAGCTCTTTGAATGTACGTACATACTCGGCAACTTCACGCGGCTGCGTCACCGTCAGATTCGCCGACACCAGTTCCACCGATGCTTGTACGTCATCGAAGAGGGAAAAGGACTCGGCCGGCCACGCATTACCCCGCTCGGTCCCCATGGGGATGACACCGAGACTCACGGATGGTTGGGATGCCACCGCGATGAGATGGCCGAGTTGGCCGCTCATGATGCGGGCGTCGCCGATCACTGTGCGGAGAACCCACTCCTCCACGAGCATGGCGAATCCCTGATGGCCTGAGCGAAGGACGCGTTGACGTTCCATTCGCACCGCGACAGCGGCGTCAACGTCATCCGGAGCATCCCGCAGGGCAACCACCGTGTTGAGTACAGCACGGGTGTAGTCGGGAGTTTGCAGAAGACCGGGAACGACCCACGACTGGTAGAAGCGGAAGCGCCGGGTTCTCTCGAAGAGCGGCAGCACAGACTGCTGCACCTGCCGGAGCCCGCCCCTCTCCAGGCGCCTCCACTCGACGTACATGCCCTCGATGCCACGGACCGTGGCAATGAGGTCAGCGGTCTGGTCCTCCGCATCGCACAGCCTTGTCCAGACGCGGATGTCGGCGTCGGAGGGCGGTGTCCTGCCGTTTTCGATGCGCGAGGTCTTGGACTCGTGCCACCCGGCAGCCGCCGCCAAAGCGCGGGCCGTCATGCCGAAGTCCTTCCGGATCTCACGCAGGCGCGATCCGAGGGCTTCCTTGGCTTGCTGGACGCTCGATGACGGCGACGACGGGGCCACAGGAGAAGTGTGCCTGTTTCACTCGTAGCTCAGGTTGCACTCGTAGCTCAGGACGGCCTGTACTCCTCGTGTGGCACCGCCCGTTCCCAGACCGCCTCGAAGGCAGCCGAACAGAGCCGCGCGACGGCAGGATCAGCCGTACGCTCCTCGTCCCCTTCCGGGGACAGCTCTCCTTCTCCGGTGAAATGAAGAAACACGACCAGACTGTCGTCGAACAGCCAGAAATCGTTGCCGGGAAGGGCCAGATCCGAAGCCCGGCGGCGGGGAAGCCAACGAACCTGCTCGCCGCCGGCGGCATTACCGGCCGTCATGTGGTGCTCGAACCGGATGTAGTCACTGATCGGCTCGGAGACGATCCGAGCTCGGCGAACCGCTACGCCGCGGCTCGTGATCTCACGCATCAGCTCCACCCAGGGACGCTGATCCGGATCGCCGTCTGGGGAGACGCTGGTCCTATCCTGCTGCCAGGCGATGAAGCGCGGATCCGACCTCATGTAACCGTCCCGCATCTCCAGGTGCACCGCCGACCGATTGGCGAGCCGGAACAGTTCGTCAAACGTGGGTTCCGCCGCCACCGCTCACCTCCGGGAAGAACGTGACCATGTACTTGGGGATCTCTACAACGGTCTCATGGTCGGGAAGATCCATCTGAGACAACCGCTCCTCGTCGAGTACCTTCAAGCCCTGAACCAGGTACTTGTCCGCCACGTCGTCGTAGTACACGGTCGGGGACTTGCCTTCGAGAGAGTTCGGGTCCTTGCCGAGCATGTGCAGAGCCATGATGACCTCCAGCTTCGCGGCTTTCGCTGCTAACGATGCTTGTCTCTCAGCTTGCGGCGAACTCACCTGAGGAGACAGAAACTTGCATGAACTTGCGCAGATTCCCCCATGCGGGGAATTGCCCTACGGAACGGATCGAGGGCAGCGCACCAGCCTCCGGTGAGGTGAACCCGCCGGAGGCTGGTGCGCCTGACTACGTGACGTCGGGGCAGTCCTCGGCGCCGCACACCAGTAGACCGAGGCGGACGCCTCTGCTCTCCGCGATGAGCAGCATGTCCCCCAACGCGTCCGCCAGCCGGACAACCAGGCAGTCGACTTCCACAGCTTCCGGCCCAGGTTCCGCAAGCACGTCCAGCGCCTCCTCGTGCAGCTTGAACGCCTGAGCGAGCCGTACGCCCTCGATCCGGTCGGCGAGCCTGGACACAGGGCCGGTGCCGGTGCCGTCCGTCGAGAGGTAGCAGGGCCGACCGTCTTCGTCGGTCCAGGGCAGCAGCCGCAGCGGGCGTCCGTCGATGTTCACCGGATCACCTCCGGGCCGTACGCGCTCGCACGATGCCAGCGGCGCGGCTTCGTCAACAGGACGGGCAGCAAGACGAGTGCATGAGCAAGGGAACTGATCACGTCTTCAACTTCCTTTCGCATAGCGGCTCATGTCGACCCGACCTGACGGGCACGCGATCAAAGTTCACGTCGCGTCGCAGGAGGGTCACCATACGTGACACAGCGAGCATGATGCCGAGAAAGGTTTCTAGGCAAGTGGGTCAGTCGAGTTTCTTAATAATGTGAGGAATCGGCACATGCAAGGCTCCGCTACCTGTGTAAAGTCCAGCCCGAGAGAGGCGGTGACCAACGCATGGCAGATGCCCGTCCAAACCTGATGCGTCGTCGACTCGGCTTGGCGCTACGTACGTTGCGACAGCGATCCGGCCTCAACCTGCCGGACGCGGTGAAGCTGCTGGGGCTCTCCGGTCCCTCCGCGCTGAGCAAGATCGAGAACGGCAAGCAGCGAGTCCCCGCAACCTCGTTGGACAAGTACTTTCAGGCATACGAGGTACGGGACGAGCAGCGGATACAGGAGATCCGGCAGTTGGCCGCGCAGGCTTCGTCGTCACGACGTACCAATCTGTTCGACCAGTACCGCGATGCCGTCCGCGACCCCTTCGCCGACTACCTCGAACTCGAAGAACTCGCCGTGCACACGGACTGCTACGCGGCCCAACTGATTCCGGGACTGTTGCAGACACCTGAGTACGCGTACGCGGTAGTTGAAGGCAGCGGCAAGTGGGGAACCGCGCGCGAGGTGCGCACATTCGTGGAACTGCGCATGAAGCGCCAGCAGGCGCTCCGACGTGAGCGTCCTCTTTCCATGTGGTGCGTACTGGACGAAGCCGCGCTACGCCGGGCCATGGGAGGGGCACAGGTACTCGCGGGCCAGCTGCGTCACCTACTCGACGTTTCTGAGGCACTTCCCGGCGTGGATGTACAGGTGCTCCCGTTCAGCGTCGGCGTCCACGCGGGTATCGACGGAACGTTCACCTTGTTCCGGTTCGACGCGGGCGACCCGCTGGTCGTGCTGGAGCCACTGACGAGTTCCCTCTACTTGGAGGAAGATGAGCACGTGGGACGCTACGACGCCGCGCTCAACCACCTGCGTGCACGGGCGTTGGACATTCCGGCGTCACGCGAGTTCATCAAGGGCCTCATCAAGGAGGAAGCGTGAGTAGCAAGGCCGACCCGAAAGCCGCCCACTGGGTCAAGAGCAGCTTCAGCTCAGGCGGCGACAATTGCGTCGAGGTGGCCGTCACGGACGCCACCACCGGCATCCGCGATTCCAAGATCCCTCACGGCCCTCAACTCGCCTTCAGCACGACGGCGTTCATAACGTTCCTCAGTGGCGTCAAGGCCGATCGGCCGGGTCGTACCGCCTGAGACAGGGTGGGCGGACCCGGTGGGCGGACCCGGTCTCCGCCGCCGAGATCGATGACAGCGTGAGCGTGACACCACACCTGTTCCAGGCCCGCGTGGACAAGGTCGCCGACGTGCGGGTGCTGGTGATCGGCCGGCGAACCTTCACCGTACGGATCGACTCCTGTTTGCTCGACTGGCGCAGGGACTACGCCGCCCACACCTACACCGTGGTCGAGCTGCCCGACCACGTGAACAAGGCGCTCCTCGCCTGCCTGGACCACTTCGGCCTGGCGTCCGGGAGCTTTGACCTCGCCGTGGACCGGGAGGGTGACTACTGGTGGCTGGAGCTGAACCCCAACGGCCAATGGGCGTGGCTGGAGCAGAGGACCGGACTGGAGATGTCCGCAGCATTCGCTGACCTGCTCACACGAGGAGAATCCCCATGACCGACACGGCGCCCGACCGGCGTGCCCTCGCGGACCGGCTGGAGAAAGCCGGTGTCCTCACCACTCCCCAGTGGCGAGCCGCGGTGGAAGCCGTACCGCGCGAGCTGTTCCTGAACCCCGGGGTGTTCCTGCCCATGGACGGCGGCCGGTGGCGGCCGGTCAGGGCAGTTGGAGCCAACCCAGCCGAGTGGGGGCGGATCGCCTACAGCGACCAGTCCCTGACCACTCAGCTCGACGGATACCTGACCGCCGATCAAGCCGGTGACCTCGTGACGGGCGTGCCCACGTCGTCGTCCACCACTCCGGTCACCGTCGTCGGCATGATCGAGAACCTGGACGTGGAAGAAGGGCACCAGGTGTTGGAAATCGGCACGGGCACCGGTTACTCCTCGGCCCTGATGTGCCACCGCCTCGGCGAAGACAACGTGACGACGGTCGAGGTGGACCCGGCGGTGGCGGCCCGTGCGGATGCCGCGCTGGAAACGGCCGGGTTCTCGACGTGGACCGTGACCGGGGACGGGCTCCTTGGGCACCCGCACCGCGCCCCGTATCACCGGGTGATCGCCGCCTGTGCCGTCCGCCGTATCCCCCACACCTGGATTCGGCAGACCAGGCCGGGCGGCATCATCCTGGCCACCGTCGGCTCCTGGCCCTACGGCGCCGGCCTTGCGAAGGTCACCGTGGGCGAGGACGGTACTGCCGAAGGGCGGATCACCGATCGCTCCTCATTCATGCAGGCGCGATCTCAGGCCGCGGTACCGGTGTCCGGGGACCTGTCCGCCCGCACAGCCTACGCCGACAGCGAGCGGGCGACGAAGGTACCGCCCGTGGTGCTGGAGGAGTGGATGCCCGCCTTTCTCGCCCAGCTCGCCGCACCCGGCGTGCAGTTCGTCCGCGCCGCGACGAGCGACGGTACCCAAACCCAACTCCTGTACGTCTTTGACCCGGAGCGGGAGTCATTCGCCGAATTCACCGCTGACGGCGATGGCTGGACCGTCCGCCAGGGTGGCCCCGTGGCCCTGTGGGACGACATCGAACGGGCTCTCACCGCGTGGCAGGACGCGGGAAGCCCCGATATCACCGCCGTACGGCTTCGCATCACCGCCGACTCCCACACGTACTGGATCGATGACGACCCGGCACTGCGTTGGCAACACCGCCTCGCCCGACCGCCGGCACAATCCCGAGCCTCCTGAGCGAAGTCAAAGGGCGCTGCAGTGCCCGATGCCCTCCGACGACGCGGGAGGCCCCGTCGGCCGCTACCCTCCCCGGATAGCCACCGCCGATCCTGGGGAAGCACAATGGACGACGAGCCACTGAAGGACTGGGCGGAGCGCCGTGACGCGAAGACTGGCAAGCTCCGCGCCGCGCCCGTCACCAGCGAGGGCAGTGTGAGGGGCTCTCACGTGAGCCCGGACGCGCCGCGAGTCATCGAGAGGTGGAACGGCAGCTCCTGGGATTTCCACGCCATCGTGCCGAACCTCGCAGAGGCGAAGCGCCTGCTCTGTCCAGAGGCGTCCGCGCCGGAGCCGAGCCCTGCCCCCAACACCTTGGGGCCGGGCACCGGCAAGCACCGCAAGCCACAAGCGCCACGCTCGGACCGGCACTGACCGTCAGGGCTGCCGGGCTCGTCCGCTCTCTCCCCTCGTGTCGGACGGCCATGGCTCCTCCCCTCCGGGATGAGCCACCGCAGCACCGCCTGAGCCCCGCGACCGGCTACTGGTGGACGCGCTCCTGAACGCGTCGCACGCGACGTAGCGGTCCGTACGCACGTGCCATAGCGGCCCGCACCCGACGTAGTGGCCCTACGCCGCACAGCGGGCCGTACCCGACGTAGCGCGCCGTACGCGGCACGGCCCCGGTCACCATGTGGCGCTTTCGTGATCGCGAGTACGCCCTCCGTACACCCAGTCGGGTGTACGGCACGCACCCCGGAACCACACCGCCCCGCGAGGTTCACCTTCCGTTCACTCGCCCCCGTCGGCGGCTTCACCTGATCTGCCTAATTTCGGCCTTACACGGTGACGGTCACAGCGCCGCACCAGCCACCCCGACGCACGCCGCCGTACAAAGACTCAGACCGGCGGCTCCTGGAAGGAACAACCCGAAGTGAAGCTTCAGCGCAAGAACGGGCTGCGCGCCACCGCGCTCGGTGCCCTCGCCGTCTCCGGCGCCCTGGTTCTCACGGCGTGCGGCTCGGACAACAACTCCGAGGGCGGCGACGCGTCCTCCAAGCCCTCCGCCGCCACGAGCGAGGTGTGCAAGGACGCCGAGGGCAAGCTGCTCGCGTCCGGCTCCAGCGCGCAGAAGAACGCCATGGACCTCTGGGTCAAGAACTACATGGCCACCTGCACCGGCGTAGAGGTCAACTACCAGTCCTCCTCCTCCGGTGAGGGCATCGTCGCGTTCAACCAGGGCACGGTCGGCTTCGCCGGCTCCGACTCGGCGCTGAAGCCCGAGGAGGTCGCCGACTCGAAGAAGATCTGCACCGGCGGCCAGGGCATCAACCTGCCGATGGTCGGCGGCCCGATCGCGATCGGTTACAAGCTGAATGGTGTGGACAACCTCGTCCTCGACGCCCCCACGCTCGCCAAGATCTTCGACAGCAAGATCAAGAACTGGGACGACGCGGCGATCAAGGCCCTGAACCCCGACGCCAAGCTTCCCAGCGAGCCGATCCAGGCCTTCCACCGCTCCGAGGACTCCGGCACCACGCAGAACCTGGGCAAGTACCTGGGCGCCGCGGCCCCGTCCGACTGGAAGTACGAGGCCGAGAAGAAGTGGCCCGCCCCGGGCGGCCAGTCGGCCTCCGGCTCCTCCGGTGTCGCCAGCCAGGTAGCCACGGTCGAGGGTGCCATCGGTTACTTCGAGCTCTCCTACGCCACCTCGCAGAAGATCTCGACGGTCAAGGTCGACACGGGCGCCGCCGCCCCGGTCGAGGCCACCTCCGAGAACGCCTCCAAGGCCATCGCCGCCGCCAAGATCAAGGGCACCGGCAAGGACCTGGCGCTCGAACTCGACTACGCCACCAAGGCCGACGGTGCCTACCCGATCGTCCTCGTGACGTACGAGATCGCCTGCGACAAGGGCAACAAGCCCGAGACGCTGGCCACGGTCAAGTCCTTCCTGAACTACACCGCCAGCGCCGACGGTCAGAAGCTGCTCACCGAGGCCGGCTACGCGCCGATCCCGGCCGAGATCAACGCCAAGGTCCGCGAGACGGTCGCTTCCCTTTCCTAGTCCCGACCGCTGTCCCACCCGCCGCCAGCCCGGCGGGTGAGCCGCTCAGCGGATGACGGCAGCCGGCCAGGACCAACCCTCCGGGCCGGCTGCCGTCCCACCCCATCCGGTGCACCGCCGCCAGGGGAGCCATCACTCCCCCACACAGACCGGAAAGACCATGGCTTCCACCACATCAATAGACACCCCACCACCCCCGCGGTCCGCGCCGCCGTCGGCGAACACCTCCACCGGGCGTGCGGGCGACAAGATCTTCTCGGGCCTCTCCAGGGGCTCGGGCATTCTGCTGCTCGTCATCATGGCGTCGATCGCGGTATTCCTGAGCTACCGCGCCGCCATCGCGATCTCCAAGGACGAGGGCAACTTCCTCACCACCTTCGACTGGAACGCCTCCGCGGACCCGCCGGTCTTCGGTATCGCCGTCCTCCTCGTCGGCACGATCGTCAGCTCCACCGTCGCGATGGTCATCGCGGTCCCCGTCGCCGTCGGTATCGCGCTGTTCATCTCGCACTACGCGCCGCGCCGACTGGCCGCGCCCATCGCGTACGTGGTGGACCTGCTGGCCGCGGTTCCGTCGATCATCTACGGCATCTGGGGCGCCATCGTCCTCGTGCCGTACCTCGGCGGCCTCAACTCCTGGCTCGACCAGTACTTCGCCTGGACGTACATCTTCGACCAGACCCAGCCCGGTGTGGCCCGCAATATGCTCACCGTCGGCATCCTGCTGGCGATCATGATCCTGCCGATCGTGACCAGCGTCAGCCGGGAGGTCTTCCTCCAGGTCCCGCAGATGAACGAGGAGGCGGCGCTCGCCCTGGGCGCCACCCGCTGGGAGGTCATCCGGCTCTCGGTCCTGCCCTTCGGACGCTCCGGTGTCATCTCCGCGGCGATGCTGGGACTCGGCCGCGCGCTCGGCGAGACGATGGCCGTCGCCACGGTCCTCTCGCCGAACTATCTGATCTCGCTCCATCTGCTCGACCCGGGCGGCGGCACGTTCGCCCAGAACATCGCGGCGAAGTTCGGCGAGGCCAACGCGTTCGGGCGGGACGCCCTGATCGCCTCCGGTCTCGTGCTCTTCGTCCTCACCCTGCTGGTGAACGGCGCGGCCCGGCTGATCATCGCGCGCCGCAAGGAGTACTCGGGGGCCAACGCATGAGCCACGCAGCCGTACAGGACACACCGACCCCGGTACCGCCGTCGGGCGGGCAGAACAGCCTCAGCCAGCGCAGCCTGCCCCGGTGGGCACCGGCCGCCTTCGCCCTCCTCGGCATTCTCATCGGCGTGGGAACCGGCTCCGCCGCCGGTCTCGACAGCAAGGTCCAGTGGGGCCTGATCGCCGTCATCGCCTTCGTCGTCATCTCGTACGTCGTCACCACGGCGGTCGAGAACCAGCGCCAGGCGAAGGACCGCCTGGCCACCAGCGTCGTCTGGGTCTGCTTCGTCCTCGCGGTCATCCCGCTGTTCTCGCTGCTGTGGACCACCATCAGCCGCGGGATCAAGGTCCTCGACCCGTACTTCCTGACCCACTCCATGGCCGGTATCCCCAGCTCACAGGTGGGCGGCGGTCTCTACCACGCGCTCGTCGGCACCTTGCAGCAGGTCGGTATCGCCACGCTGATCTCCGCGCCGCTCGGCCTGCTGACCGCCGTGTATCTGGTCGAGTACGGCAAGGGCGCGCTGGCCAGGGCCGTGACGTTCTTCGTGGACGTCATGACCGGCATCCCGTCCATCGTCGCGGGTCTGTTCATCCTGTCGCTCATGCTGATGTTCAACCTCGGGCCGTCCGGCCTGATGGGTGCGCTCGCCCTGTCGATCCTGATGATCCCGGTCGTCGTGCGCTCCACCGAGGAAATGCTCAAGCTCGTACCGAACGAGCTGCGCGAGGCGTCACTCGCGCTCGGTGTACCGAAGTGGCGCACGATCCTCAAGGTGGTCCTGCCGACCGCGATCGGCGGTATCACCACCGGTGTGATGCTCGCTATCGCGCGTATCGCCGGTGAGACGGCTCCGATCATGCTCCTCGTCTTCGGCAGCCAGCTGATCAACACGAACCCCTTCTCGGACCCGCAGTCGTCGCTGCCACTCTACGTCTTCCAGCAGTACAAGGACTTCGAGCCGGCCTCGATCGACCGTGCCTGGGCCGCGGCCCTGGTGCTGATCGCGTTCGTCATGATCCTCAACCTGGTGGCGCGCGGTATCGCCCGCTGGAAGGCCCCGAAGACCGGCCGCTGAGGCCCGAGATCCGGCTCCGCCGCGCGGGGCCACGAAAGAAGCAGTGATTGACATGGCCAAGCGAATCGACGTCAGCGGTCTGACCGCCTACTACGGGTCCCACCGGGCCATCGACGACATCTCGATGACCGTCGAGCCCCGCTCCGTGACGGCCTTCATCGGCCCGTCCGGCTGCGGCAAGTCCACCTTCCTGCGCACCCTCAACCGGATGCACGAGGTCACCCCCGGTGGCCGCGTCGAGGGCAAGGTGCTGCTGGACGACGAGAACCTGTACGGACCGAATGTCGACCCGGTCGCGGTGCGCCGTACCGTCGGCATGGTCTTCCAGCGCCCGAACCCGTTCCCGACGATGTCGATCTTCGACAACGTCGCGGCGGGCCTGCGGCTGAACGGCAAGGTCCGCAAGAGCGAGCTGGCCGAGGTCGTGGAGAGGTCCCTCAAGGGCGCCAACCTCTGGAACGAGGTCAAGGACCGCCTGAACAAGCCCGGTTCCGGCCTCTCCGGCGGCCAGCAGCAGCGTCTGTGCATCGCCCGCGCGATCGCGGTCGAGCCGGACGTCCTGCTGATGGACGAGCCGTGCTCCGCCCTCGACCCGATCTCCACCCTCGCCATCGAGGACCTGATCGGGGAGCTGAAGGAGCGCTTCACGATCGTCATCGTGACGCACAACATGCAGCAGGCGGCGCGAGTGTCGGACCGTACGGCGTTCTTCAACCTGGCCGCCGTCGGCCAGCCCGGCAAGCTCATCGAGATAGACGAGACCGAGCGGATCTTCGCCAATCCGTCCGTGCAGGCGACGGAGGACTACATCTCCGGCCGCTTCGGATAGGCGCCAGTCCGTCCTGCGGTGCTGCATGGCGGTGCCACCGCACGGCGAAGGGCCCGCCCCCTCTCCCAGGGGGGCGGGCCCGCTTTTTTCGTACGGTGCCGGCGCTTGTACGGCGCGGCTCGGCTGTACGGCGCGGCTCGGCCGAAGGCGCGGCTCAGCCTTACGGCGCGGCTCAGCCGAAGGCGAGGTTCACGATCCAGAAGCTCACTGCCGCGACCAGGGCCGCCGCCGGCATCGTGATGAACCAGCCGAGAATGATGTTCTTGGCGACCCCCCAGCGGACCGCGTTGACCCGCTTCGTCGCCCCCACACCCATGATCGCCGAGGTGATGACATGCGTCGTGGAGATCGGCGCGTGGAACAGGAACGCCGAGCCGAACATGATCGACGCGCCGGTCGTCTCCGCCGCGAACCCCTGCGGCGGGTCCAGCTCGATGATCTTGCGGCCGAGCGTCCGCATGATGCGCCAGCCGCCCGCGTACGTACCGAGGGACAGCATCAGCGCGCAGACGATCTTCACCCAGATCGGGATCGCGTCGCCGGAGTCCTCCACATCGGCGATGACCAGGGCCATCACCACGATCCCCATCGTCTTCTGCGCGTCCTGCAGACCGTGCCCGAGCGCCATACCCGCCGCCGAGACGGTCTGGGCTATGCGGAAGCCGCGCTTGGCCTTGTGCGGGTTGGCCCTGCGGAACATCCACATGATCGCGACCATCACCAGATACCCGACGACCAGACCGACGACCGGGGAGACGAACATCGGGATGACGATCTTCTCAAGCACCCCGGACCAGATGACATCGGTCCCGCCGGCCAGCGCCGCGCCCACCATGCCGCCGAACAGCGCGTGGGAGGACGAGGAGGGAAGCCCGAAGTACCAGGTGACCAGGTTCCAGACGATCGCGCCGACCAGTGCGGCGAAGAGGATGCCCATCCCCCGCGAGCCGTGCGGCGTGGCGATCAGGCCCTCGCTGACGGTCTTGGCGACCCCCTGGCCGAGGAACGCGCCCGCGAGGTTCATCACCGCGGCCATCGCCAGGGCCGCACGCGGGGTCAGTGCCCGGGTGGAGACCGAGGTGGCGATGGCGTTGGCGGAGTCGTGAAAGCCGTTGGTGTAGGTGAAACCGAGCGCGACGGCAACGGTCACGATCAACGCGAAGGTGTCCACGTGGTTCAGGACTCCTTGACCGCGATGGTCTCCACCGTGTTCGCGACGTGCTCGAACGCGTCGGCGGCCTCTTCGAGCACGTCGACGATCTGCTTGAGCTTGAGCACCTCCATCGCGTCGTACTTGCCGTTGAAGAGATGGGCCAGCAGCTTGCGGTGGATCTGGTCGGCCTGGTTCTCCAGCCGGTTGACCTCGATCCAGTACTCGGTGAGGTTGTTCATCGTCCGCAGGTGCGGCATGGCCTCGGCGGTCAGCTCGGCGGCCCGTGCGAGCACCTCGATCTGCTGCTCGACACCCTTGGGAAGCTCTTCGATGTTGTACAGGACGACGAGGTCGACGGCCTCCTCCATGAAGTCCATGATGTCGTCGAGCTGGGACGCGAGGCTGTAGATGTCCTCACGGTCGAACGGCGTGATGAAGGAGGAGTTGAGCTGATGGAAGATCGCGTGAGTGGCGTCGTCGCCCGCGTGCTCCGCTGCCCTCATCCGCTCCGCGATCTCGGCCCTGGCGGAGGAATCCGCCCCGAGGAGTTCCATCAGGAGCTTGGAGCCCGTGACGATGTTGTCCGCGGACGCGGCGAACATGTCATAGAAGCTCGTCTCCCTGGGGGTCAGACGAAATCGCACCTGGGGTCCTCGGGTTACATGGGGTTCGGTCAGGGGTGATGGTAGGCGCAACATCCGGCCACGGCTAACCGTCAAGTTCCCAGTGTCACTCATGGTGGCAAGGGGGAGACCAGAGGCCCCTGCCCCAGTAACCAGAGGCGGGTAACATATACCCAGGTAGGGTATACACCCCTTTTCGGACAGCATCATCGGAATCACTGACAGCACAACGGGAGGACGCGATGACGACCACTGAGGCGGCCGGCGCGGCGATGAGCGACGCGCCCTCCACCGGCGCGACGGGCACCACGGACACCACGGACAGCGCCGACAGCACGGACACCACGTCGGGCACAGAAGCCGTCACCACCGATCACGACCGCGGGGTGCACGGCTACCACAAGCAGAAGGACGAGCACCTCAAGCGGCTGCGCAGGATCGAGGGCCAGATCCGCGGCCTCCAGCGGCTGGTCGACGAGGACGTCTACTGCATCGACATACTGACCCAGGTCTCCGCCTCGACGAAGGCGCTCCAGTCCTTCGCGCTCCAGCTCCTCGAAGAGCACCTGCGCCACTGCGTGGCCGACGCCGCGGTCAAGGGCGGGGAGGAGATCGACGCGAAGGTGGAGGAAGCGACCAAGGCGATCGCCCGGCTGCTCCGTACCTGACGTATCGCTGACGTATCGCACGTACCTGTGACGTATCCGACACGCTGTACGTATGTGACGCCGACCGCCCCCCGTCACCAGGGGCGGCCCCGGCGGTCACTCCCCGCAGGAGTCTCTTCGCCGCGGCCCCCGGGACGTCCCTGGATGGCGCGGAGCGGCGGGCCGTTCGGTCCTCACGTTCAGCACCTCGTCGATACGGTCCGGGCTGAGCCGTTCCCCGTCAGCGGCCGACGCCGCGATCATCAACTCCCCGCACCACTCGATCTCGGCGAGGGCCACGTGGTCCTGGACGTTCGGCGTGCGCAACAGAGCCACGTGCATTCACCTCTTCCTGCCGTTGTCGACTTCCTAGCGTAGGGAGCGTGATACACGCCGCGCATGGCACGTCTGGACCATTTCCGCCTTGGTCCTCTGTGGTTACGGCTTGATTTGATCTTGCCGATCCCGCCGTGAAGCCTTTGCGTTCCGCAATCCGCGGCCCGTGCGCGGGTACTCGGCTCAGGACTTGATCTCGCCCGCGAAGATGTCGCCCTGCGGGGGCAGCCCGACGGAGACCCGCTCCCCGAACGCGTACAGCAGCGTCGTCGAGGCGACCGCGACCGTACGCCCCTGGTTGACATAGCTGAACCTGTGCCTGACCTTGCGCAGCCGCCCGGCCTCGTCCAGATACGCGTCGAACGGCACCGCGTCCTCGCCGAACCCCTTCGCCGCCGCGCCCAGTGCCCCGCGCGCGTAGGACGACGCCGCCTGCGCGGCCCGCCCGATGTGGGTGACACCCTTGTAGTGCCATACGCGAACGCCGGCGAGATCCAGTTCGTCGACAAAGGTCACGTTCCTGGCGGCACGCAGCAGTTCGGCCGCGGTCAGCGGGTCCGTCGCCCCGCCCGTGACCAGGTTCCCGTCCTCCAGCGTGGTCGAGTCGACCCTGACCCACTTGTCCGCGGGCACCCCGGCCCCGCGATTCTTCATGTACAGCGCCCCGGGCGAGAGCAGTTCGGTGATCGGCCGGTGCTCGCTCGCGCCCGCGGGCTCCTTGGGCAGTACCACCCGGAGCCGGCCCATCCGCTTGCCGAAGTCATAGCCGCCCTCGCCGCGAATGGTCACGCGCGTCCCGCCGGCCGCCATCTCCATGGACGTACTGGCCTTCGAACTGCCCGACGCGAGCAGCGCGTCGGCCGCTCTCCGTACGGCCGCGGGGTCACTGCCCGGCCGCTCGTCGGCCGCCGCTCCACCGCTCCCGGAACAGCCGGCGGTCGTGGCCACGACCCCCGCCATGGTCACGACGGCGAACGCCACGCCCCTGCGTCTGTGCTGCTGCACCACCATCGCCTGCCAACCCCCAACGCCTGACCGCCGCTTGTCCGAATCCCACCCGTTCCGGATAACGACGCCCGGCGTTCCTCGTCACGCCGGTCCCGGTTACGGGACGCGGACGCCCCGGTACGGTGGAGGTGTGTGCGAGCAAGACACTTCTGATCCCCCCACCGCCGCCTCATCTCCGGCCTCCCCCAAGGCCTCTTCCCTCTCCTTCCCGCCGCTCCACGAGACCACGACCGTCGAGCGCGGCTCGTTCTGCACGGCGCGCTGCACCTGTGGCTGGTCAGGCCACGCCCGCAGATCGCGCGACCTCGCCCGTACCGACGCCGCGACCCACGCCACCGCCCACCCCGCCACGCGGACGGCGAAGAGCTGAGGCGGAAGCCGTGCCACCGAACGTCCCACCGAACGTCGCACCGAACGTCCCACCGCGCGACCACGTCCGCGCGCCCCGCACCGGTCGCGAGGAGGCCGCCCCATGGAACGGCGCACACTTCTGAGCACGGCGGCCGGCCTCCTGGTCACCGCCGCCACGGCGACCGCGTGCTCCGGCGGCGGTACGGACGGCAAGAACAGCGCAGGCGGCACCACGACCCCCACGACCACCAAGAGCCCCACGGCAACTGCCCCGAGCCGTGCCCCGAGTTGGGACGCGCTGGCGAAGGGGCTCGACGGGGAACTCGTACGGCCCGACGACGCCGCGTACGGGACGGCCCGGCAGCTCTACAACACCCGCTTCGACAGCCTGAGGCCCGCGGCCATCGCCTACGCCGCGGGCGAGGACGACATCAAGGAGTGCCTGTCCTTCGCCAGGACCCACGGCACGCCCGTCTCCATCCGCGGCGGCGGCCACTCCTACGCGGGGTGGTCCAGCGGCGACGGCCGGCTCGTCATCGACGTGACGCGGCTCGACTCGCTGCGGGACGCGGCCACGGACGGCACGGTCGGGGCCGGAGCCCGGCTCGCCGATGTCTACCGGGCCCTCGCGGACGCGGGCCGTACGATCCCCGCCGGGTCCTGTCCCACCGTCGCCATCGCCGGGCTCACCCTCGGCGGCGGACACGGAGTCGCCACCCGCGCCTACGGCCTCACCTGCGACAGTCTCACCTCCGCCACCCTCATCACGGCCGACGGCAGGCGACTGACCGCCGACTCCGAGCAGCACACGGACCTCTTCTGGGCGCTGCGCGGCGCGGGCAACGGCAATTTCGGGGTCGTCACCGAGCTGCGCTTCCGTACCCACCCGGCGCCCCCGGCCGTCGTCGCCTTCGCGAGCTGGCCGTGGTCGAAGGCCGACGCCCTGCTCGGCGCCTGGGAGGCGTGGGGGCCCGACCAGCCGGACGAGATCTGGTCTTCGCTCCATCTCAACGCCGGTCCGGGCGGCGTCGCCCCGACGCTGTCACTCTCCGCACTCTCCCTGGGCGGCGAGGACGAACTGAAGAACGCGCTCGACCGGCTCGCCGACGGTCCGGGCGGACCCGGCCCGGCGAGCTCCGTCTCGGTGCGGCAGCACGATTACGAGGAGGCGATGCTGATCTACGCGGGCTGTTCCGGCTTCACCGAGGAGCAGTGCCGGCTGCCCGGTACGACCCCCGGCCGCGGCGACCGGGGCGCGCTCGGGCGCGAGACCTACGCCGCCGCCTCCGACTTCTACGTACGCCCGCTCTCGCCCGGCGGCCGGGGGGCCCTCATCTCCGCTTCCGAGGCGTTCACCCGGCTCCCGGCATCCGGGGGCGGCAGCGGCTCCCTCGCCCTCACCGCGCTCGGCGGCGCGGTCAACCGGGTGGACCCGCTCGCGACGGCCTTCGTCCACCGGGGTTCGCGGGTGCTGGCGCAGTACATCGCCGGCTGGGAGCCGGGTACCGCCGGATCGGCCCAGCGCGCATGGCTGAAAAGCACTCATGGATCGATGCGCCGGCACGCCTCGGGCGCCGCGTACCAGAACTACTCCGACCCGACGCTGCCCGACTGGCGCACGTCCTACTACGGCGCCGCCGCGGACCGGCTGGCCCGGCTGAAGAAGCGGTACGACCCTGACCGGCTGTTCGACTTCCCGCAGGCGCTGTGAGTCCCCAGCTGTTCTTCGTACCCCGTACGGCCCACCGAGGTGGCCGCGAGGGCCAGTTGACGATGGCCTGTACCTAGCAGGCGGGGGGCCGGCAAGCGGGGGGCACATCCCGACTCGCAAGGGCGTAGCCATGCACGGACACGGATCCCGGATAGCCGCGCTCGCCGCGGCCACCGTTCTCCTTCTCGCACTCGGCGGCAGCGCCGCCACAGCTGTGGACAGGCCCACCGAACCGGGTCAGCTGACCCTCATCAACACCGCCGTCGGCCGGGTACTCGCGGACAAGTTCGGCAATCCGCTCTATATGCGGACGGCCGACGAGCCGGACAACCCGGACTGCACGGGCGAGTGCGCCGACACCTGGCCCGCCGCGGTCGGCTATCCGACCAAGGGGCGTGGTGTCGCCAACGACACCTCGCAGACCGTGCTGAACGCGGAGAACAGCGATCAGCCACAGGTCATCTACAACACGCACCCGCTGTACTACTACACGGACGACCAGCCGCACCTGCCGCGCGGGCAGCACGTGGACGGCTTCACCCTGGTCGCCCCGAACGGCACCGCGATGACGCTGCCGCTGAGCTCGGGCCCGGACCCGGATCCGACGGTGTCGGGGACGACGTCGTCCACGTCCAGGGCGAAGCCCGCGGCGACGCCGAAGCCGACGAGAGCGGCCCCCACTCAGACGCGTGCCCCGACGAAGGCACTCCCGAAGACACCCAGGAAGGTCGCGACGAAGGCACCCACGAAGGCAGCCACGAAGGCTCCCAAGAAGGTGATGAAGCCGCCCACGAAGCAGCCCACGAAAGCACCCACGAAGGCAGCTCCGAGAACACCGCCGAGGGCACCGACAAGGGCAGCGCCGAAGCCCGCCACAAAGGCACCGCCGAAGCCCGCCACGAAACCCGCTACGAAGGCACCGCCGAAGCCGGCGACGAAGGCCACGCCGAAGCCCGCGACAAAGGCCGCCAGCCCCGGCGCCCGCGTGACCCCGACTCGTACGGCGACTCGGGCGACTCGTACGGCCAACCCGGCGGTCCCCCGTACGACCACCACCACCGCGAACCCCTCGGTCGGGGCCTTGGCGATCACGCCGTCGGGCGCGGCGCGCGGAGGCGCGGACCACATGACCGCCGCCGACTCGTCGGAACGCACCAGCGCGGCCGAACTCTCCCTCGCCATCGGTGCCACCGCCGCGGCCTCCATCGGCACGATCCTCGTGGTGCGCCGATTCCAGCGCCGTTCGACGGGCGGTCAGCACTGACCGGAAGGGCGGGTCGGGCGGACATATCCAGCGGCGACGGCAAGACCGGCGGGTCGGCCACACCGGTCAGGTCGGCCAGGGCGATCAAGGCCCTCTTCGTCATAGCGGCCCTGTGCGCGACGGCCGCCGTACTGCTGCATGTGTTCCCGCTCCGGCCCGCGCCACGGACACCGGGGTTCGCCGAACCACGAACCGTCCAGGTCACGGACCCGCCGTCCGCTCCCGTACGGCTGCGTATCCCGGCGCTCGGTGTCAGGGCGGACGTCCTGCCGCTGGCACTCGACGACGAGGGGACGCTGGACGCGCCGGGATTCCGGAACGCGATGAAGGTCGGCTGGTTCGCCCTGGGTCCACGCCCCGGCGAACGCGGCCCGGCCGTCCTGATCGGCCACCGGGACGCCCCGGCGAACCCCGGCACCGTCCCGGTCCGCAACGGGCGCGACGACATCAAGAACGCCGTCTTCGCCAAGCTGGGCCGGCTGCGCCCCGGCGACGCGATCGAGACGGAGCTGGGCGACGGACGGCGGCTGACGTTCCGGGTGACGGCCGTCGATACGTACCGTACGAAACGATTCCCCACGGAACGGGTCTACGGCCCGGTGCCGACCCCGCAGCTACGGCTGATCACCTGCGGGGGAGTCATCGACGCCAATGGCCACTGGGACTCGAATGTGGTGGTCAGCGCGGTCGCGGACTTCTAGACGGCGTACCGGGACGGGGCGTCCGGGACGAGGCTTCCGGGACGAGGCTTCCGGGACGAGGCTTCCGGGACGAGGCTTCCGGGACGAGGCTTCCGGGACGAGGCTTCCGGGACCGGGGGCGACGTGACCGGCTCAGGCAGCGAGATTGTTGTCGTCGGGGCGCGGCTCGGGGACACCGAGCGACCGCGTCCCGCCGACAGCCCCGTCGCCGGTGCCGGCACCGGCGGCCAGATCCGCCGCGCGGGCGGCCCGCGACCGTACGAACCACCCGACGTGCGGCGACCGGGAGATCGCCGACACCAGCGGGGTGAGCAGGGCGAGGGCGAGCGGGGTCAGCAGGAGGGCGACCGCCGTGCCGAGGGCGAAGCCGCCGATGACATCGGTCGGGTAGTGGACCCCCATGTAGACGCGGCAGAAGCCTTCGAGAAGGGCCAGACCGATCGCGGCGAGACCGAGCTTCCGGTGGGCGATGAAGACGCCGACGGCGAGGGCCATCGCCATCGTCGCGTGGTCGCTGACGAACGAGTAGTCCGTCTTGCCCGCCACCAGGACCTCCAGGCCCTTGTGGTCCAGGAACGGTCTCGGCCGTTCGACGAAACCCCGGATCGGGATATTGATCAGCAGCGCGATCCCGGCGGCGAGCGGCGCCCACACCAGCCCGGCGACGGCCGTGACCGAGTCCTCCTCGGACCCGCGCTTACGCACGGTCCACCAGCCCCAGAGCCCGATGAGCACAAGCCCGAGCATGATCCCGTACTCACCGACGAACTCCATCAGGCGGTCGAACCACGTCGGGGCGTCCTTGGCCAGCCCATTGATGTCGTAGAGCAGGCTGACGTCGGGGTTCGACCCATCCAGTACGAGTCCAGCCATCTGCTGCGGCCCCTTGCCTCTTCTTGTCGCCTGCCGCGCCACACCTCCGTGGGCGACGCCTCTACCAACCCCCGCGGTCAGTACGGAACATGCTGCGTGATCAGTACCGCAGCTGTCGTCCAGGGAACAGCCTACGCGCCGCGTACGTTCCGCTCTCTACCGAACGATCACCATGACGTTATCGAAGAGTGACACATAGTCGCAGCTCAGAGCCACGTCCGGACGGAGAGTTCCGGCCACGCCGACCGCGTGCCCCCTCCGGAGTCAGGCGGCGGGCCGGTTCGGGGGCAGGTCGGTGGGCAGCGATTTCGCGCCGTCCTCGGTGACGCGGGTGGCCCCGAAGTAGTCCGGGGTGTCGATCTTGTCGAACCGGATGACGGCCCCGGTATACGGCGCGTTGATCATGTACCCGCCGCCCACGTACAACCCCACATGCCGGATCGCCCGCGAATTGGTGAGATCGTCCGAGAAGAAGACCAGGTCACCGGGGAGCAGCTCGTCCCGCGAGGGGTGCTCGCCGGCGTTGTACTGATCATTCGCCACCCGAGGCAGCTCAATTCCCACGGTCCGGTACGCGGCCTGCGTCAGCCCGGAGCAGTCGAACCGCCCGCCCTGCTCGGCGGTCCCGTTCCCACCCCAGAGATAGGGCGTGCCCAGCTTCTGCTGAGCGAAGTAGATGGCCGCGGCGGCCTGCTTCGAGGGCTCGACCCGCCCGACGGGCCTGGCGAAGCTCTTCTCCAGAGTCCGGATGATCTTGACGTAGTTCTGCGTCTCCCGGTACGGCGGCACACCGCCGTACTTGATGACGGCGTACGCCCCGGCGTTGTACGCCGCCAGCATGTTGCTGGTCTGATCACCCGGCACGTCCTTGACGTATCCGGCCAATTCGCAGTCGTACGAGGCGGCCGACGGAATCGCGTCACGCGGATCCCAGATGTCCCGCGTGCCGTCCTTGTTCCCGTCGATGCCATGGGCTTCCCAGGTCCCCGGGATGAACTGCGAGATGCCCTTGGCGTTGGCGGGGCTCTGGGCGCTGGGATTCCAGCCGCTCTCCTGGTACAACTGCGCGGCGAGCAGGGCGGGGTTGATGGCGGGACAGAGATTCCCCCACTGCTGCACAAGCGGCTGATAAGCGGCGGGCACGGCCCCCTTGGCCAGCCCAACAGCCCGCCCGCCCCCGCCCACACCCCCGACGAGCCCGGCGGCGGCGGAGTAGGTCCCGACGACGAGCAGAGCCACAAAACTCAACCCCAGGCCCCCGACAGCGGCCACGACGAGCCATGCCTTACGCACCGTCAAACACCCTCCGCGTCAGGGCCACTGTCCTGGGCCAGTGTAGGCGCGGAGGAGACGGATCAGGAGGGCGTCCGACGAGGTCGCCGGAAGAGACGCCTTGGACACGAGTCGCTTGTCGATCCGCCTCAGCGGCTCGAAGCGCCTCGAACGTGCCCGGGACCACAAAGGTGTAACAACGACAGTCATTGCCCGGAGTCACGCTCCGTGATACACAGAGTAACCATACGCGTACTCGCATACCCGATCCGTGACTGATCGGGGCACCGTCGTCGGTCATATGTGCGGGGATCGGGTAAAGAGAGCCGCCAAGCGGCTTACGAGGGCGGTTCCATCAGCGAAGATAGAGCGTGACCCGTGCCATGGGGCTCGGGCGTGAACGACCCAACAGGGGCGGTGAGTTACATGTACCTGGCGGCCGAAAAGGGCGACATCACCACCATCATCGGTGGCATCGCCCCGAACTGGGGCCCTTTCGGGACACTTGGGAACGAGGCCCGGATCATGATTGAGGTCGTGATGGCCGTGGCCATCCTGCTCTGTCTCGGCATCGCGATCTGGGGCGCGGCCAAGCAGCGGATCGGAGCGACAGCGCTACGGGACACGTTCAGCGCTGAGCAGGGCAAGGGCCTGATCGTCGCCGGACTCACCGGCGTCTTCATCATCGGCTCGCTGGGCACACTCTTCACGATCGTGTACGGGATGGCCGTCTGACCCACGGCCGCTCCTCCCTGTCTCCTCCTCCCACGTCTCCCACGTCTCCCACGTCCCCCACGTCGCCTACGTCTCCTTCAGTCCCCTGCGATCCATCCCTCCCGTCCCGCCGGTCCGCACCGGGCGTGCCCGGGTTCACCCTCAACACCACCCGTCCGTCGCACCCACCGGCTGAGGTTGCGTCTCCCTGATGTCGAGTCACCACACCGCGCCCGCGCGGGAACCAGCACGGCTACCGTCGAACTACGCGGTCACCGCGGACACCGCGGAACCGCTAACGGCTGAGGGGGCGTACGCGGCATGAGCTTCGGCGACGAGCACGGCTACGGCGGCGACTCGGGCCGTACGGACGACGGCTTCGGCGGAACGGGCCAGACGCGTACCCGCCTGCCCGACGGCAGAAACGGCGACATGTACGGCGGCCCCCGCCGCCCGGCACGCGGCTCGCGCTCGCTCATCACGGTGGTGGGCGTCGTGGTCCTGCTCATCGCGGCTATCGCGTTCGCGAACCGCGGCGGAGGGGGCGATACCTCCGGCGGCAAGGGCGCGGCGGCGGAACCGGGCGCGGAACCGACGGCGGCGACGGGCGTGAAGCCGGTGACGGGGAAGAACGGGGAGATCCCCTCGGGGTTCGCACGGAACGAACAGGGGGCGGCGAGCGCGGCGGCGAACTACGCGGTGGCGCTCGGTTCCGACGGCATGTTCAAGGCCACCTCCCGGCAGGACATCATTCGCGCCAGTCACGACCCCGCCACGGCCGAGGGTCTTCTGAGCGATCTCGACAGAGCCTACTCACCTGGCTTCCTCACGAACGTCGGCCTCAATGAGGACGGCTCCACACCCGCGGGTCTCACCTTCGTGTCAAGGACCGTGCCGGTCGGTACCAAGGTCACCGAGATGAGTTCGACCACGGCGACCGTCGAAGTGTGGTTCACCGGACTCGTGGGGCTGGCCGGCGAGGGCTCGACCAAGCCCGTGACCGCAACCTGGTCCACGCTCACGGAGAAGCTCAAGTGGATCGACGGTGACTGGAAGATCTCCTCTTCGAGCCAGACCGAGGGTCCCACACCGGTCAACGGCGACAACAGAGCCTCCACCGCCGACGAGATCGCCAAGGCCGTTCAGGGATATGGAGGCTTCACCTATGCCCGGTAGCCACCGTCTCAGCGTTTCCTCGCTCGCGGCGTCCGTGGCCGGTGCGTTCACGCTCCTCGTCGCGCTCGCCACGCGCGCGTCCGCCGCACCCACCCCTCCCCCCTCCCCGTCGCCCAGCACGAGCGACAACCCGTGCGACCTCATCGTCGGTCTGGCCAAGGACTACTGCGAGGACGGCGAGAGGGCCGCCGGCGCCCCACGCGGCGGCGTCTCCGACCCCGCCAGCTCCCTCGACCCCCTCTCCTCCCTCGCCCGCGGCTGCGCCGACGCCGCCGCCTGGATCATCGGGAAGCTCAGCGACGCCGTGAAGGGGACGGCCAACGTCGACTTCACCAACGCCGCCTTCCTCCGTCAGTACGCCGTCGTCTTCGCCGCCTCCACCGTCCTCACCCTCGTCCTCTGGCTCCTCGCCGTCGCCAAGCGCGCCATCCGCGGCGTGCCCCTCACCACCGCGATCTCCGAAGCCCTCGGGTTCCTCTGGCTGACGGTCCTCGCCTCCGCCTTCACCCCTCTCATCCTCTTCACCATCGTCTCCGCGACCGACGGCGTCACCCAGGTCATCTCCAGCTCCACCGGCGGACAGACCGACGTCTTCTTCGGTGGCTTCGCCGCCGCCCTCAAGAAGGGCGACGACATCGGCGGCGGGCCGATCATGCTGATCGTCGTCTCGCTCGTGTCGATCCTCGCCGCCGGGGTGCTCTGGCTGGAGTTGGTGATAAGGGCCGCGCTCCTGTACGTCGGGGCGCTCCTCGGCACCGTCGTCTACGCCGGGCTCGTCGACAAGAACATGTGGGGGCATGTCCGCCGCTGGGCCGGGATCATGATCGCCGTCATCATGGTCAAGCCCGTCATCGTGATCGTCCTCGGCCTCGCCGGCGCGCTCTCCGCCGACAGCGGCCCCGACGCGGTCTCCGCCGTCGTGTCCGGTCTCGCCATCATCCTGCTCGCGATCTTCGCCTCCGCGATGATCTACCGCTTCGTGCCCGGTTTCGGCGACGAGGTCGCTTCCTCCCGCTCCAATCGGAAGCAGGCCACGGACGGCTCCAAGGCCGCCGCCGTCATCAGCTCTCCCGCCGCTCTCGTCTCCCAGGGCATCAAGACCCACAGCAGCCGCAACCACCAGCAGGGCGACGGAGGCGGGGGCGGTGGAGGCGGCCGGCCCGCCAACACCGTCTCCGGCGGCGTCGCCGCGCACAGCTCACGCGGCTCCTCGTCCGGCGGTGGAGGCGGCGGCGGGCCGGTGCCGTCCCCCGCGCCCCCGCCCCGCGGCGGCGGCCCGACCAGCGGCACGCCGCACAGCTCACGCGGTACCGGTAACGGCAACAACAGCACAGGAGGTAGAGGGCGTTGACGACTCAGTCGCCACCGATCGCGCCCCGTCGTACGTATCTCATCGGCCGGGCCAGGCCGAACGCGATCGTCGGCAAGAACCGCGAGACCGGCGAGATCGCCCTGATCATCGCCGGCGCCTTCGTCGGCATGATGTGCGGTCTGCTGGTCCCCGTCCTGTCCCTGCGGATCGTGACGCTGACGGGGTTCCCGCTCGTCGCGCTCGCCGCCGTGTACGTGCCGTACAAGCACCGCACGTTCTACAAGTGGTTCGAGATCAACCGCAGCTACAAACGCAGCCTGCGCCGCGGTACGGCCTACCGCTCCGCCGCCATGGAAGCCGGTACGAGCCTGGACGGCCGCGAGGTCGAGGTCGGCCCGCCCCCCGGCATCGGCCGTATCAACTGGCTGGCGGCGCCCTTCGGTCCGGACGAGATCGCCGTCCTGCTGCACGCCGACCGCCGTACCGTCACCGCCGCCATCGAGATCGAGGGCCCCGGCGTCGGGCTGCGCGACAGCGAGGACCAGGAGGCCCTCGTCGACCGCTTCGGCACGCTCCTCAAGCATGTCGCCAACGGCGACGGCTTCGTCACCCGGCTCCAGATGCTCGCCCGTACGCTGCCCGCCGACCCCGACGCGCACGAGAAGGACGTGGCCCAGCGCGGCGACTCCTCCTCCCCCGGCTGGCTCCGGGATTCCTACGACCAGCTCCAGTCGATGGTGTCCACCTCCAGCGAGCAGCACCGCGCGTATCTCGTCGCCTGCATGCACTACACCCGTGAACTGGCCGCCGAGGGCCAGGCCATGGCCCGCGCCGCCCGCCAGGCCGCCGGTACGAAGAAACTCGACCGGGACGCGGGCCTCGCCGTCGTGATGGCCCGTGAGCTGACCGACATCTGCGCGCGGCTCGCCGAGGCGGACATCCGCGTACGGCAGCCGCTCGGGCAGGGCCGGCTGTCCTCCCTCGTGCACTCGATGTACGACCCCGACCACCCCATCGACCACATCCAGGCCATGACGAAACGAAACGCCTGGCCGGCCGAGCTGGACGCGATGGAGCCGACGTATCTTCAGGCCAAGACGCGCGAGTCGTCCACCCGCGCGCCCTGGTGCCACTCCACCGCCTGGGTCAAGGAGTGGCCGATGACCCCCGTCGGCGTGAACTTCCTGGCCCCGCTGCTCGTCCACACCCCCGATGTGATCCGTACGGTCTCGGTCACCATGGACCTCGAACCGACCGAGATCGCCATCGAGCGGATGCTGACGGAGAAGACGAACGACGACGCGGAGGCGAGCCGCGCCGCGAAGATGAACCGCACCGTCGACCCGCGCGACATCGCCGCGCACGGCCGGCTGGACCAGCGGGGTGAAGATCTCGCCAGCGGGGCGGCGGGGGTGAACCTCGTCGGGTACATCACAGTGTCGTCCAAGTCGCCCGAGGCCCTGGCCAGGGACAAGCGGACGATCAGAGCGTCGGCCGGCAAGTCGTATCTGAAACTGGAGTGGTGCGACCGCGAGCACCACCGCGCCTTTGTGAACACCCTGCCGTTCGCGACCGGCATCCGCCGTTAGCGCGGTTCATCGCCGCCGACCGACCCATACCGCCCCATACCGACACTGTCACCGAATCCGACACCAACACCGACACCGCCGATAGCCGACGAGCCGAAAGGGGCCTGTGGTGCGAGATCCGCTGTCCGTCCTCACGGATGCCTTCACCAGCTTCCTCTTCGGGAAGGTGGAGACGACCCGGCTGCCCGTCCGTACGTCAACGGGCCAGGCCCAGGCCGTCTATCTGCCGACCGCGGCCCCCGGCCTCGGTGACTCCGGTGTGATCATCGGCCGCGAGGTCTACAGCGGCAAGGGGTACATCTACGACCCCTTCCAGCTGTACGGGCAACAACTCCCCGCCCCGCACTGGCTCGTCCTCGGCGAGTCCGGCAACGGGAAGTCGGCGCTGGAGAAGACCTACGTCCTGCGCCAACTGCGCTTCCGCGACCGCCAGGTCGTCGTCCTGGACGCCCAGGGCGAGGACGGCGCGGGCGAGTGGAACCTGATCGCCCAGGAGCTGGGTATAACCCCCATCCGGCTCGACGCGATGGCGGCCCTGGACGACGGCATCCGGCTCAACCCCCTCGACCCGGCGATCACCACGACCGGACAGCTCGCCCTGCTCCGTACGATCATCGAAGTCGCCATGGGACACGGCCTGGACGAGCGCTCCGGCTTCGCGCTCAAGGTCGCACACGCCTATGTGAACGAGACGATCACCAACCGCCAGCCCGTGCTGATGGACATCGTCGAGCAACTGCGCCACCCCGAACCCGAGTCGGCCGAGGCCATGAACGTCGACCTGGACGATGTACGGGCCTGGGGCCTGGACGTGGCGCTGGTCCTCGACCGGCTGGTCGACGGTGACCTGCGGGGCATGTTCGACGGACCGACGACCGTCGGGATCGATCTGGACGCCCCGCTGATCGTCTTCGACCTCTCGCACATCGACCGCAACTCGATCGCGATGCCGATCCTCATGGCGATCGTCGGCGTCTGGCTGGAGCACACCTGGATCCGCCCCGACCGCAGGAAGCGCATCTTCCTGGTCGAGGAGGCCTGGCACATCATCAACTCCCCGTTCGTCGCCCAGCTCTTCCAGCGGCTGCTGAAGTTCGGCCGACGGCTCGGTCTGTCGTTCGTCGCGGTGGTCCACCATCTCTCCGACGTGGTCGACGGCGCGGCGGCCCGGGAAGCCGCGGCGATCCTCAAGATGGCGTCGACGCGGACGATCTACGCCCAGAAAGCGGACGAGGCGAGAGCCACGGGCCGGGTACTGGGTCTGCCCCGGTGGGCGGTGGAGATCATTCCGACCCTCACACCCGGTATCGCGGTCTGGGACGTCAACGGCAACGTCCAGGTCGTCAAGCATCTGGTGACGGAAGCGGAACGACCCCTGGTCTTCACCGACCGGGCGATGACCGAGAACTCCCAGGCATCAGAAGCCGCGGACGCCCTGGAACTGGAAGGCAGACTGCCGGACGATGTGCGCGCCGCGGAGTGGGAGGCGGAGCAGCGGGCGGCCCTCCTCGAAAGGCAAAGGCAGTTGAACGAGTCCTCCGAGTCGACGGTGGCGTGACCATGGCGCGCCACCACGACGGTCAGCACTACCAGGCCGGCCAGGGGGGCGCCCGGGGCGGTATCCCCGACGGACTGCTCGTGGGCCTGCTCGGCTTCCTGCTGGGGCTGGCGGTGCTGGTGTGGACGGCGACCGGACTGGCGGGGCTCTTCACCCACGGAGCCTGGCCGCAGGGGGTGACCTTTCCCCGTACGCCGCTGGCGATACGTCAGCTCGTGCAGGCTCCGCACGACATCGCGGGCGCCTGGCCGGACACCCCGCCCGGCGAACTGTCCGGGTACGGCCTGTTCTGGGGTCTGCTGATCAGTCAGATGATGGTCCTGGTCGTGCTCACGGTATTCGTACTGGGCGTGACGGCCCGCTATCGGGTGGTACGAGCAGGCCGACGGGCTGCCGTACCGAACCAAAGCCACTCCCAAGGCCAGGCACCGGCCCTAACGCCGCCGCTCAGCAAGGAGCAGTACCCGCCGGGCGTCGCGGCGACGGCCGCACCGGCTCCGCTGCCGTCGCCGGCACCAGCACCAACACCGGCACCTGACCCCGTCCAGACCGCCGCTGCCGCGCCCACACTCGCTCCCGCTCCCTCGCATGCCGCCGCCGTCCCCGCCCCTCGCGTGCGATACGGCGACCCTCTCGCCCGCCGTCCCGCGGCCGTCCAGGCCATCCTGGACGCCGAGGGCCCCGCCCTTGTCGTCACCTCCGACCCGACCGTGTGGTCCACGACCAAGGACGCGCGGGCCAAGCTCGGCCCCGTCCTCGTCTACGACCCCGGCCATCTCTGCGACACTCCGGCCCGGCTCCACTGGTCCCCCACCGCCGGATGCGACGACGCCACCACCGCCGCCGCCCGTGCCGCCGCGCTGCTCTCCCCCGTACGCCCGCACGCGCTGCTCGACGCCGCCATGGCCGACACGGCGGAGACGCTGCTGCGCTGCTGGCTGCACGCCGCGGCGGTGGAGTCACGACCGTTCAAGCAGGTGCACCGCTGGGCGCAGGGCGGGAACGCCCATGAGGCCGTCCGGATCCTCCGCACCCACCCCAAGGCCGCCTCCGGTCTCGCGGGTCTGCTGGAGTCCGCGCTCACCGCGCACCCCGAACGCCGGGAAGTCTCCCAGCAGTTGACGGCCCGCGCGCTGTCGTCCCTCTCCTCGATCCATATCCGCGACGCCTGCACACCCAACCGAACCGATTCCCTCGCGCTGGATTCTTTTGTGAACGAGGGGGGCACTCTGTATGTGGTGGGCGAGCCGATCGAGGATCCGCGCTCCCGCCCGGGTGCGATGCCGCTGCTCACCGCACTCGCCTCGAACGTGGTCGAGCACGGCCGCCGCATGGCCGCACGGTCATCTGACGGTCGGCTCGACCCACCAATGACATGCGTCCTGGACGATGTCGCCGCCGTCGCTCCGCTGCCCCAGCTCCCGGAGCTGCTCTCCACCGGTCATGACCGCGGCCTGCCGACCCTGGCCCTGCTCCGGTCGCGACAGCAGGGCCTGGACCGCTGGCCGCACTACGAACTGCCGGTCCCCGACAGCGTCTGAGGCGTACGGCGCCGCCCAGGACCCCGTCCCACCGGGGGGGCAGGAAGAGCTCTCCACGCACGGGCTCAGGAAGGCTCGTGCGACTTCAGGAAGGCCCGTACAACTTCAGGAAGGCCCACACCCCGCTCGCCACGAACTTCTCCACCTCGGCCGCGCTCAGCCGTACCGCGCCGTAGAACGACTCCAGCGTGACGCCGCCGATGAGCAGGCTCAGATGCCGTGCCGCCGCATCGGCGTCGTCGATGTCGAACAGCCCCTGATCGGCGAGCCCGCGCAGCCGCTCGGCGAGTCCGGCGCGCACGGCCCGTGGCCCGACGCGCTGCCACTCCTCGACCACATCAGCCGGCATCCGCGGCCCCTCGGTGATGATCTGGCGTACGAGCGCGAAGTGTTCGGGGTGCTTGGAGTTCTGGCCGACCCAGTCGCGTCCGAGGGCCAGCAGGTCCGCCTCGACGTCGGCCGCCCTCCCGAAGTGCCGGAAGTGCCGCTCGAAGAGGTCCATGGAGTCCGCCGTCACGGAGGCGGCGGACGCCAGGAAGACCGCACGGAAGAGCTCTTCCTTGTCGGTGAAGTGGTTGTAGATGGTGCGCGTGGAGACACCTGCCTCGGCGGCGATCGCGTCAATGCTCGCCCGGGTGTACCCCTCGCGCCCGAAGACCGTACGCGCGCCCCGCTCGATGGCCTGCCGCTTCTCCAGCAGCCCCTTGCGCGGAGGCTTTGGCGCGCCTGACACCAGCGCCGCCCCCGCCTCCGCATCCCGCTCCCGGCTCGCCATGGTCCCGCCCTCCTCAGAAGTTACAACGCTCGTTGCAATAATTGCCATACACGTTGTACTTTACCTTCATGTCCCACGCGCAGAGAGAACACCCTTGAGGAGCAACGCCATGTCCACCCAGCGGACGGCCCCGATAAGGCTCGTCGTCATCATCGGCAGCACCCGCGAAGGCCGTCTCGGACCCACCGTCGGAAACTGGTTCGCCGCCCTGGCCGCCGACCACGGCAACGCCGAGGTCGACCTCATCGACCTCGCCGACACCGAACTCCCCGTCGTCCACCCCGACTGGGGTACGGAACCGACCCCGGCCCTGGCCGAGTTGTCCGCCCGGCTCGGCGCGGCCGACGCGTTCGTCGTCGTGACACCCGAGTACAACCACAGCTTCCCGGCGGTCCTGAAGCACTTCATCGACCTCCACCGCGAGGAATGGCAGGCCAAGCCAGTCGGCTTCGTGTCGTACGGCGGCGTGGGCGGCGGGCTGCGCAGCGTCGAACAGCTGCGGCTGGTCTTCGCCGAGCTGCACAGCACGACGGTGCGCGAGACCGTCAGCTTCCACAAGGTCACGAGTGATGTCTTCGCAGCTGACGGCACGGCCCACGACCCGGAAGGCGCCGCCGGGGCCGCCAAGGCGATGCTCGACCAACTCGACTGGTGGGCCCGCGCGCTGCGAACGGCGCGGACGGAGCATCCGTACAGCGTCTGACGGTCCGCCCTCCCCTGGAGGAGTCCTAGGAGCGGTCGATCACCATCTCCAGGTCCCTGCCGGGGGCCACCGAGGGGTTGTCGTCCAACGGCAGAGACACGCCGGTCGGTACGAATCCCAGCTTGCGGTAGGCGGCCTGTGCCCGCGGATTCCCCTCGTGGACATGGAGCCGCACCCGAGCGAGCCGTGGCTCCTCCAGCGACCAGGCCCAGTCGAGCGCGGCGTCGACCAGCGCCCCGAGCAGCCCGGTACCGCGCTGCTCGGGGCGTACGAACACACCCACGAGATGCCCCTGCGCCTGCTCGGACGTGGCCCCCAGAAAGTCCATGTCGCCGGCCTCCTCGATCAGCAGCGTCACGGTGCCCGACCATGTCCCGTCCGGCGCCTCGGCGATGAACTGCCCCGCCCTGGCCCCGTGCCGGGGAGAGGACCCGGCCGCCCGCTCCTGCCAGAACGAATCGGGTTGCTTCAGAGCTCCTTCGTACGTCTCCAGGAAGGCCACCGGCGCGGCCGGATCCTGGAGCGAGGCGAGACGGATGTCCTTGGCCTTGGCCCATTCGTCGGGCTGTACGGCGCGAATCACATGGTTCATCCACCGATCCTCCGCGCCGCGCGCCCTCACCCGCAAACGAAATATCACCCGTGGGACGCCGTAAAACTCCCCAGAACGCAGAAATGCCCCGCACCAGAAGGTGCGGGGCATTCCCACAATAATTGTTCGGCGGCGTCCTACTCTCCCACAGGGTCCCCCCTGCAGTAC
>NZ_JBHUBB010000048.1:0-48222 GCF_042789485.1 Streptomyces sp. NPDC056835 | reverse complement strand
ACACATGGAATGTGACGCGGCCCGCGGCTTTGGTGCTGTTCGCTTGTCGTGTGCGGTGGTTACGCGGTCAGGCGGACTTCCGGCTGTCCCGCGGATGCACGGCGATGTTCATGGCGCCGGAGCGCAGGACAGCCAGCCTCTCGGCCAGCACCTCCTCCAGCTCCTCGCGGGTGCGCCGCTCCATGAGCATGTCCCAGTGCGTGCGCGCAGGCTTGCCCTTCTTCTCTTCGGGGCCATCCCCGTCCACCAGGAGTGCCTGGGCGCCACACGCCTTGCACTCCCACTCCGGCGGAATTTCCGCCTCTACCGAGAACGGCATCTCAAATCGATGGCCGTTCTGGCATGCGTACTCCACCGCCTGGCGCGGGGCCAGATCGATGCCGCGGTCCGTCTCGTAGCTGGTAACCACGAGTCGCGTGCCGCGGAGAGCTCGCTCACTCATGAATCGTGCCTCCCGGGCTTGTCGCCCACAGGACAGGTGTCGCTGTCGTCGTCATCCGGTCAACGCCCGGTCGGCGGTAAAGATTCCCGTTCCGGGTCATGCGTCGCCCGTCTGTGCCGCTGGTCATTCCAGGATTGCGTACCCGCCGGCGCCCGGTTTGTCACATCTAACGGGAGATGTCACCCAGCGTTTTCATTTCTCGACTACGCAGTAACGGTCCGCCTGGCAGGCCAAACGCGTACACTACCGCCCTTTGACTTCAACGTCTAAATCCGTTCCGGTACGGGGTTGCCCGCGGCGGCGATCGCCCGCCGTACGGGCACCCTCGCCAGCAGGACGAACCCGAGCGCGAAGAAGATCACCAGCGAGATGATCGCGTCCCGGTAGCTGCCGGTGAGCTGGAAGGCGAGCCCGAACACCAGCGGGCCCAGCCAGCTCAGACCTCGGTCGCTCATCTCGTACGCGGAGAAGTACTCGGCCTCCTTGCCGCTCGGCACCAGATGCGAGAAGAGCGAACGGGACAGCGCCTGACTGCCGCCCAGGACCAGCCCGATCGCCGCGGCCAGCGCGTAGAACGCGACCGGCGCCCCGGACGGCAGGAAGTACCCCGCTCCGAGGATGAGCGTCCAGACGGCCAGTGAGCCGAGAATCGTCCGCTTGGCCCCGTAGGACCTGGCCATTCGGCCCATGCCCAGTGCGCCTGCCACCGCGAGTATCTGCACCAGCAGCACGGCGGTGATCAGGGTCGTCTGGTCCAGGCCCAGCTCCTCGGAGCCATAGACCGAGGCCTGCGAGATCACCGTCTGGATGCCGTCGTTGTAGAGGAGATAGGCGAGCAGGAAGGACAGCGTCAGCGGATGGCGGCGCATGTCCCGCAGCGTCGCGATCAGCTGCCGCCAGCCGGAGCCGACCGCGCCCGCGCCGTCCCGCACCACCCGCCGGTCGCGCAGCCGGCGCAGCGGGACGAGCGTGAAGGCGCCCCACCAGACACCGGCCGAGGCCAGACAGATCCGTACGGCCGTCGACTCCGAGACACCGAACGAGTCATGGCCGGTGTAGAGCACGAGATTGAGGACGAGGACCAGCGCGCCCGAGGTGTAGCCGAACGCCCAGCCGCGCGAGGAGACGGCGTCGCGCTCCTCGGGGCCGGCGATCTGCGGCAGATAAGCGTTGTAGAGCACCATCGAGACCGCCAGTGAGGCGTTCGCCACGATCAGCAGCAGCGCGCCCAGCAGATAGCGGTCACCGTCCAGGAAGAACATGCCCGCCGTGGCGCCGGCCCCGAGATACGCGGCGAGCGCGAGGAGCGGCTTCTTGCGTCCCGAACGGTCGGCGGCGGCGCCGACCAGCGGCATCACCACCACCGCCACCACGATGGAGAGGGAGACCGTGTACGCGAACACCGAGCCCGCGCGGATGGGTATGCCCAGCGGACGGACAAAGCCGTCCGCGTCGGCCGCCGCCTTCGCCACCGATGTCAGATAGGGGCCGAGGAAGACAGTGAGCACGCTCGTCGAGTAGACGGAGCACGCGAAGTCGTAGAAGTACCAGCCGCGCTGCTCGCGTCTGCGCTCCGACGCTCCGTCGGCCGCCCCGTCGGCACGGTCCACGGTGTCAGCGGTCACCGGCGCTTCCTCGCTCTCCCCGTAGCCTTCCCGGCTTTGCCGGACTTTCCTGGTGGACGCCGCCCCGCCCGGTCAATGCCAGGCTCCCCGCGCGGTCAACACCGTGCGCAGCGTCTCCAGTTGATCAGTCATGATGCCATCCACACCGAGATCGAGGAGCGCCTCCATCCGATCCGGATCGTTGACCGTCCAGACATGCACCTGGAGGCCGCGCGCGTGCGCGGTCCGTACGAAGCGCTCGTCGACCACCCGGACGCCGTTCTGGGACTCGGGGACCTGGGCGCAGACGGCGCCCGGCCGGACGGGGGCCGGGATGCCGTACGAGCGCAGCCGCAGGCCCAGCACGCCCCGTACCCCGTACGAGGTGGCGAGCCTGGGGCCCGCGAGACGGGCCGCGCCGGCCACCCTGGCCTCGGAGAAGGAGCCCACGCACACCCGGTCCCAGCTGTCCGTCCCGCGGATCAGCTCGACCAGCGGGAGCTGGGCGGGGGCGGCCTTGATATCCACGTTCCAGCGCGCGTCGGGGAACTCCTCCAGCAGCTCCTCGAAGAGCGGCAGCGGCTCCGTCCCCGCCACTCTCGCCCGGCTCACGTCCTTCCAGGACAGATCGGCGATCCGGCCGCGGGCGTCGGTCACCCGGTCCAGGGTCGAGTCGTGGAAGGCGACGAGCCGGCCGTCCGCCGTGGCGTGCACATCGGTCTCGAAGTAGCGGTATCCGAGTCCGGCGGCGCGGCGGAACGCGGCGGCGGTGTTCTCCAGGCCGTCCGCCGCGCCGCCGCGATGGGCGAACGGGATCGGGGCCGGCCGGTCGAGATAGGGGTGGGGTACGCGAGTCACCGCCGCAGTATGGCCTGTTCCGGTGACCCGGTGGCGACCACTGTGCTGCCGTTGTCCGCCGCCGGGATGGCGAAGACACGCAGGAACAGCTGGGCGAGCGGTCCGATGGCCAGGGCGTAGGCGACCGTCCCGATCCCTACCGACCCGCCGAGGACGAACCCGGTGGCGACGACCGCCACCTCGATTCCCGTACGGACGAGCCGGACCGAGCGGCCGGTCAGCCGGTGCAGCCCGGTCATCAGGCCGTCCCGCGGCCCCGGGCCGAACCGGGCCGCGATATAGAGACCGGTGGCCACGCCGTTGAGCACGATGCCCGCGATCAGCAGCGGGATACGGACGGCCGGACCGTGGCCTTCGGGAACGAGGGCGAGCGCGGCGTCCATGGCGATGCCGACGACGAAGACATTGGAGACCGTGCCCAGCCCGGGGCGCTGTCTGATCGGTATCCAGAGCAGCAGCACCACAGCGCCGACGATGATCGAGACGACCCCCATCGTCAGCCCGGTCAGCTCCGCGAGACCCTGATGCAGCACACCCCATGGCTCCAGGCCGAGGCCGGCGCGTACCAGCAGCGCCGCGCTGGCTCCGTACAGCGCGAGTCCCACGTACAGCTGGAGCAGCCGCCGCGTGAGATGTGGACCTCGGAGGCGGGAGGTGATGGACATGGTGCGGCCCCCTGATGCGATGGTGGACTGATACATGTCACTCTGTGGCGGGGTGGCAGATGCCAACCATGGCCAATTCGGGGAAGGTGGACTGATTTCCATGGTGCAGTGGACTTCCGCCGTCGGCGCGGCTCAGCTCGCCCGGCAGCTCAAGACCCAGCAGCGCGGGCCCGCCGGCCCCGGCACCCGCAGACCGCCCGCCTACCGGGCCCTCGCCGACGGTATCCGGCTGCTCGTGCTCGAAGGCCGCGTCCCTGTCGCGGCCCGGCTCCCCGCCGAGCGTGAGCTGGCGCTCGCCCTGACCGTGAGCCGTACGACGGTGGCCGCCGCGTACGAGGCGCTGCGCGCGGAAGGGTTCCTGGAGTCACGCAGGGGCGCGGGCAGCTGGACGGCCGTACCGGCGGGCAATCCGCTGCCCGCGCGCGGCCTGGAACCGCTGCCGCCCGAGTCGCTGGGCTCGATGATCGACCTCGGCACCGCCGCGCTGCCGGCCCCCGAACCGTGGCTCACCCGGGGTGTCCAGGGCGCGCTGGAGGAGCTGGCGCCGTACGCGCACACCCATGGCGACTATCCGGCGGGGCTGCCCGCGCTGCGGCGGATGCTCGCCGACCGCTACACCGAGCGCGGCATCCCGACGATGCCGGAGCAGATCATGGTCACCAGCGGCGCGATGGGGGCGATCGACGCGATCTGCCATCTCTTCGCGGGCCGCGGTGAGCGGATCGCGGTGGAGTCGCCCTCGTACGCCAATATCCTCCAGCTGATGCGGGAGGCGGGCACGCGGCTGGTGCCGGTCGCCATGGCGGAGGGGCTGACCGGCTGGGATCTGGGGCGCTGGCGCCAGGTGCTCAGGGAGGCGGCCCCCCGGCTCGCCTATGTCGTCGCCGACTTCCACAATCCGACGGGCGCGCTGGCCGACGAGGACCAGCGGCGGCAACTGGTCGACGCCGCGCGGTCGGCGGGCACGGTCCTGGTCGTCGACGAGACCATGTCCGAACTGCGGCTGGACGCGGATCTCCCCATGCCGAGGCGGGTCTGCGCGTTCGACCCGGCGGGCAGCACGGTCATCACGGTCGGTTCGGCCAGCAAGGCGTTCTGGGCGGGGATGCGGATCGGCTGGGTTCGTGCCGCGCCGGATGTGATCCGGTCGCTGGTCTCCGCGCGCGCGTACGCCGACATGGGCACCCCGGTGCTGGAACAGCTCGCCGTCAACTGGCTGATGCGGACCGGCGGCTGGGAGGAGGCCATCGCCCTGCGCAGGGTCCAGGCGCGGGAGAACCGTGACGCGCTGGTGGCGGCGGTACGTGAACAGCTGCCCGGCTGGGAGTTCGAGGTACCGGGTGGCGGGCTCACCCTGTGGGTGCGTACCGGTGGACTGTCCGGATCACGCCTGGCCGAGGTGGGCGAACGGGTCGGCGTACGGGTGCCCTCGGGCCCCCGCTTCGGGGTCGACGGGGCGTTCGAGGGGTACGTACGGCTGCCGTTCACCGTGGGCGGCCCGGTCGCCGTCGAGGCGGCGGCCCGCTTGGTGGCGGCGGTGCGGCTGGTGGAGACCGGAGCGAGCACCGGCGCGGACGCACCGCGCACCTTCGTCGCCTGACGGGACTGCGGACTTGGAGGCGCGGCCCCTTACTGGTCCAGGGCCGCGGGTCAGCCCTCGGCGGGTACGGCGGCGCCGACCGGCCCCGGAGCGGGGGCCCGCGCGCGTCCGTGGCCCGGCTCGCGCTCCTGGTCGGGGACCGACCGCGCGGCGGAGCGTTCCATGGCGGTCCGGTCCTCCACGGCCTGTTCCTCGACGGTAGGGGCCTCGGCGGTAGGGCCCTCGGCGGTCCTGTCCTCGGCGGGCGCCGCGACCGCGGGGTGCCGCTCCGGAAGAAGGCTGAGGACGGCACGGCGATGCGCTTCGCTCGTCCCGTCGTCGTAGGGGTCGGGTGTCGCCGGGACCTGGAGCCTGAGCACCGGTCCGGTGCCGAGCCGCGCGTACCCCCTGCCGGGCGGGACGTCCGCCGGGGGTGTGGTGCGCGGCGGCGCGCCGAGCACCGCTTCCACCCGCGCGGGCGCGGCGGCCCCGAGGATCACCCGCGCGCGGGTGTAGGTCAGTACGGCCTCGCTGAGCGTGTCCAGACTGTCGAGCTGGTCCGCCACGACCACCGTCACATGGGCGGATCTGCCGTGCCGCAGCGGCACTTGAAGCAGCTCCTGCGGATCGGGCCGTCCCTCGGCGGCGGCCAGATGACCGAAGACGCTCGGCCGGTCCACCAGGATCCACAGCGGGCGCTTGGTGTCCTCGGGCGCGGGACGGCCCGACTGCCCGGCCCGGTTGGCGGCGATCAGCCGGCGCTCCGTCTCGCTGGCGGCCCACTCCAGCCCGGCCAGCGCCCCGGCCAGTCCGCACTCCACGGCCAGTACGCCCGTACGCCCGGCCAGACAGCCGAATTCGCCGGTCCCGCCGCCCTCCACGATCAGGACCTCACCGTGCCGGGAGGCCTGGAGCGCGAGGGAGCGCAGCAGGCTGGTGGCGCCGCTGCCCGGCAGCCCCATGACCAGCAGATGCGGCTCGGTGGAGCGCGGCCCCGTCCGCCAGAGCACCGGCGGCTCGTCCCGGCTCTCGCCGTCCGCCACGACCGGGACGGTGCGCCGTACCGCGCCGTCGTCCGTGAAGCCGAGCACGGTCTCACCGGGGGCGGTGACGAAGGGCTGGGCCGCGATGGCGGTGGACAGCGCGGGAAGCACGGTGACCGTGAGCTCGTTGGCCTCCTCCTCCCACTCGAAAAGGTACTCGCGCCCGCGCCCGCACTTGGCCTGGAGCAGCTGCTCGATCCGGGCGCGCACGTCGGGCTCGCTGTCGGGGAAGTACGGGGGATACCTCAGCTGGAGCCGGGTGAGCCGTCCGCCGGTGTCGAAGGCGTGGTCGTCGAACGCCGCACCCCACGCGCCGCCGTGGGCGTAGAGCGGATTGAGGTCTTCCGGTACGGCGAAGTACGGCACCAGCGCCTCGTAGAGGGACTGGAGCCGCTTCACCTGCGAGTCGTCGGGTCCGGTCGGTACGGGAGCGGTGTCGCGCCCCTTCCAGCCGGCCACGCCCATCAGCGCGATCAGGCCGAGCAGCGGCCCGTACGGGATGAGCGCGACGACCAGAACGCAGGCCGCCACCAGGAACAGCGCGGGACCGCGCCGGTCCTTCGGGGTGCCGGCCCACTTCTGGCGTGCCGCGGCGGCCAGCATCCGCAGACCGCGGGAGACCGTGATCAGTGGATGGAGGACATCGGTGGCGCTGTCGGCGGCCGTGCGGGCCAGCTCGCGACTGCGGGCGATCTGGGCGCTGCCGCTGGTCAGAATGCGGGGGAGTGGTCGCCGGGCCACGTCTGTCTCCTGATGGTGCGGAAGGGGGCGGGCGGGCGTCAGAACTTGATCCCGCCGATGAGCCCGGCGAGGCTCGCGCCGCCGGCCGTGATGCTCGGCGCGATGGCCGTGCCCGCGAGATAGAAACCGAAGAGGGCGCAGACCATGGCGTGCGAAGCCTTGAGTCCGTCCTTGCGGAAGAAGAGGAAGACGATGATTCCGAGCAGCACCACGCCTGACATGGACAGAATCATGAGAATTCTCCTGGTTTGAGGGGACAGTCACCATGAGTTCTTCCAGGATCACCGAAAGTATCTATGCGATAAAAGGTGCAAATGAGTGAAATGCCAGGTATTTCACTGTGCTGGCCCAGGGAGCGCGGTGGCGCCCGGGCGGGGCGCGGTCCGCAGTACCCTTTCGGTTTACTCGTACGGCGCCAAGGCCGTACGGACCAGGTCAACGGCGTGTGAGCCGGCGTGCGAGCCGGTCTGAAAGGCGGTCCACCGATGAGTGAGACACCGGATCCCGAAGTGGTCGAGCTGGCCACGAAGGTCTTCGATCTGGCCCGGCGTGGTGAGACCGAGGCGCTCGCGGCCTATGTCGACGCCGGTGTGCCCGCGAATCTCACCAATGACCGGGGCGACTCCCTCCTCATGCTCGCCGCCTACCACGGCCACGCGGAGGCGGTGGAGGCGCTGATCGCGCGCGGCGCCGACGCCGGACGGGTCAACGACCGCGGCCAGACCCCACTCGCCGGGGCTGTCTTCAAGGGCGAGGACGCCGTGATCCGAGCGCTGCTGGCCGGTGGCGCGGATCCATCCGGAGGAAATCCCTCCGCCGTGGATACCGCGCGGATGTTTGGGAAGACGGACCTTCTGGAGTTGTTCGGCGCCCAGTGATGCCCCGGGTGAGAGACGTCGTAAATGTGGTCGCGGTGGCGAAATGGCTGGGTCATCATGACGTCGGGCCCGCAACAACGGGTCATCAACGAGAGGCAGGGAAGATGGTCTGCATTAAGCGGAAGACGACGGTCGGCCGATCATGTTGCCGCGCGGTCTAGGGCCAGAAGGGTGCCACGTCCCCCGGTCGCACCCCCGGTTGCGTCGACAGCTTGATGTGAGGCTTTCCCCATGTTCGATCCAGTCATAGCGCCGAGCGGCACTCTGCTCGGGCTGTTGCAGAGAGGCCGCGGCGACGGCACGCTGCACGCGCTCGCGGCACCCCGCGCCGAGGCGCTCGCCGCCCTCAACCACTGCGTACTGAACGACCCCCGCCACGACTGGCAGGTCGAGAACCGTTCGCTCTATTACGCACGCCTGTATCTGGATCTCCACGGTGGTCTCGACGCCATCGACCACCATCTCTTCCGGGCCGAGGACCACTTCGACACCGAGGAGTCCAGGACCGGGCTCTCCCTCGCCGTACTCGGCCATCTCGCCGCGTACGGCAGGCACGACGCCCTCGATCTGCTCAGGCGGTACGCGGCGACCGGCGCCAACTGGGCCTGGGCCCTGGACGAGCTGGCGCTGCGTGACGACGACACGGGGCTGCGCTCCCTGGCCCTGCCGATCCTCGCCAGATTCCCGGCGGGACCCGAGGGTGACGCCGAGCTGGCGTCGGTCGTACGGGACGCCTTCGAGCCCCGGCCCTGGCGGCTCTGGGCCGACGATCCCCGGCCCTCGGTCGGCGCGCGGATCAGGGCCGCCGGTGAACAGGGCTCGTTCGACCGCTGGCAACGGCAGCTGCGGCCGAGCGGTCCGCGCCCCGGCTGGAGCGTGCGGGCCGTCTTCGACTGGGCACAGCAGGCCCTGGAGCGCGGCACGGAGATGCACGGGCCCGCGGCCCGCTGCCTCACCGCCGTCGCCGGACCCGACGACCGCCCGCTGATCGTCGAGGCCGCGCGCAACGGCCCCGACGGCGCCCGCTGCGCGGCCCTGCACTATCTCGCCGAGGTCCGTGACCCCGTCGTCCTCGATCTGATCGAAGCGGCGGCCGGCGGCCCGGACCGTATCGTCGCCGACGCCGCCGTCGCCGCCTTCGAGCGGATGTGCGGCGACGAGGCGGTCGACCGGGCCCGCGGCTGGGTGCACAGGCCCGACGCGCTCGGCGCGTCCGCCGCGGGCGTGCTCGCCTGCCGCGGCGGTACGAAGGACACCGCGCTGGTCCTCGGCGCGCTGCGGGAGGCCGTACGGGCCGAGGGCCCCGATGCCCAGCGGCTGTGGACCCTGGTCGACGGCGCGGGACGCCTCGGCATCGTCTGTGCCGCACCCGTGCTGCGCCATGTCTACCGCGAGACCGCCTCCTCGCATCTGCGCGGCCGGGCGGCGCGGGCGCTCGCCGCCACCGATCCCTCCTACCCCACCGGCTTCGCCGTCGAATGCCTGTGGGACTGCGAGGAGACCACCCGGGAGGTCGCCGCGCTGCACGCGGAGACCGTTGACGCCCGCGTGGCGGAAAGGCTACGGCGGCTGGCCGCCGATCCGGCCGAGGAGGCCGAGGTGCAGACCGCCGTACGCAGCAGGATGGGCCCGGACGCCGCCGCGCGGTGAGACCGGCGGCCACCGCCGCCCGCCGTCGCGTACGGCCGGAAACCTTCGCTCCGTAAGCCGGTCCGTACCGTCTGTGCGTCTTCGTCGTGTCCGGGGAACGTCCCGCGTCCAATGCTCACGGGACGTTCCCCACGCGGAAAGATCCACGTTGGCAGGGACACGCTCGGTGGGACGACAACACGGATATGCGCGTCGTCATTGTCACCGAATCCTTCCCGCCCGATGTCAACGGGGTGGCCCACTGCGCCCTCCAGACCGCCCGGCATCTCGCCGCCCGCGGTCATGATCCGCTCGTCATCGCCCCGGCGGTCGCCGGTGATGCCGAGATCGACGCACCGTGCCCCGTGGTACGCGTGCCCTCACTCCCGCTGCCCGGCTATCCGCAGGTGCGGGTGGCCCTCCCCAGCCGGCGCATCGCCGCGGCCATCACCGCGCACCGCGCCGAACTCGTCCATCTGGCCGGGCCCTTCGTGCTCGGCGTACGCGGCATGACGGCCGCCGCCCGGCTCGGCGTCCCCGCCGTCGCCGTCTACCAGACCGACCTCGCGGGCTATGCCCGTACCTATGTGGGCGCGGGCGAGGCCGCGGCGTGGCGGCGGATCCGCGCCGTGCACTCCGCCGCCGACCTCACCCTCGCCCCGTCCAGCGCCGCCGCGAACGATCTCGCCGAGCACGGCATCCCCCGGGTACGGCTGTGGCCGCGGGGCGTCGACACCGTACGGTTCCGGCCCGAACTGCGCGACGAGGAGCTGCGCCGGCGGCTCGCGCCCAACGGTGAGCTGATCGTCGGCTATGTCGGCCGGCTGGCCCCCGAGAAGCATGTGGAACTCCTCGCCGGGGTCTGCCGGCTGCCCGGCGTCCGTGTCGTGATCGTCGGGGACGGCCCCAGCGAGACTTCGCTGCGCGGGGCGCTGCCCGGCGCGGTCTTCCTGGGCCGGTCGACCGGCGACGACCTGGCGCGGACCTTCGCCTCGTTCGACGTGTTCGCGCACACCGGCCCCTACGAGACCTTCTGCCAGACCGTGCAGGAGGCCATGGCCAGCGGGGTACCGGTGATCGCGCCCGCCGCCGGCGGACCACTCGACCTCGTCGACCACGGACGCACCGGACTGCTGGTCGCCCCGCACGACACCGACGCCGTCACCGCGGCCGTGGAGGAACTAGCCTTCGCCCCCGCGCTCCGTGCGGCCTACGGCCGGGCGGGACGCACCACCGTCGAGGGCAGGACCTGGGCCGTCGTCGGGGACCAACTGCTCGGCCACTACACCGAGGTGCTCGGCGCCCGTACGGCGGTGGTCGCGTGAGCGGGCTGAAGATCGTACGGCTGGCCAACTTCGTCACGCCCGCCTCGGGCGGACTGCGCACCGCGCTCCAGGAACTGGGCAGCGGCTATCTCGCGGCCGGACACGAACCGATCCTGATCGTGCCCGGGGAGCGGGAGTCCCACGAGGACACCTCCCAGGGCCGGGTGATCACCCTGCCGGGCCCCGAACTGCCGGGCACCGGCGGATACCGGGTGCTGAGCGCCCGGCGGCGGCTGCGGGAGGTGCTTGAGCGGATCGGGCCCGACCGGCTCGAAGTCTCCGACCGCACCACCCTGCGCTGGACGGGGGAGTGGGCACGCCGCCACCGCATCCCGTCCGTGATGGTCTCCCATGAGACGGCGGACGGGGTACTGCGCACCTGGGGCGTGCCCGGGGTCGCCGCGGGCCGGGCCGCCGACCGGCTCAATCTGCGTACCGCCTGGGCGTATTCGCGGATCGTCTGCACCACCGAGTGGGCCGAGCGGGAGTTCCTGCGGATCGGGGCCCGCAATGTGGTGCGCGCACCGCTCGGGGTCGATCTGCTCCGGTGCACGCCGGGGCGGCACAACGCCGAGCTGCGCTCCCGGTACGCGCGTACGGGTGAAGTGCTGCTCGTACTCGGCTCCCGGCTGTCGGTGGAGAAGCGGCCGGGTGCCGCGCTCGACGCGCTCGCCGAGCTGCGGTCGCGGGGCGTACCGGCGGTGCTGGTCGTCGCCGGCGACGGTCCGCTGCGGGCCGGGCTGGTCCGCCGGGCCCGCGCCGAGCGGCTGCCCGCACTCTTCCTCGGCCATGTCGGGGACCGCGCGGCGATGGCCGATCTCCAGGCCACCGCGGACGTCTGTCTGGCACCCGGACCGGCCGAGACCTTCGGGCTGTCGGCGCTGGAAGCGCTGGCCTGCGGCACACCGGTCGTCGCCAGCGCGTCGTCGGCGCTGCCCGAGGTGATCGGAGACGCGGGCCTCGCGGCCCGGGACAACGCCGCGGCCTTCGCCGACGCGATCCAGGAGCTCGTGGCCCGCCCCGAGGAGGCGCGCCGGGCCGCGGCCCGCGCCCGCGCGGAGCTCTTCAGCTGGGAGAACGCGGTCGCCGCTTTCCTGGCGGCCCATGATGCCCCGCTCGACGCACCGATGCTGAACAAGGTCCCGTCGCAGGCCCAGCAGGTTCACCACCCGGAGGGAGAGGCGAGATGACGACGGAGGCGGACAGAGGCGCGCTGCCCGCGGACGCGGCCCAGGACCAGGAGCGGGACCAGGCCCTGGAGCGGGACCAGGGGCGGGACCAGGCCCTGGAACGGGACCAGGGGCGGGACCGGGCTCCGGATGCCGCCGCGCCGCCGCGCGCGCTGCGGTACGCCGCGCTCGGGGACTCGCTCACCGCCGGGATCGGCGACCCCGTCGACGGCGGATGGCGCGGCTGGGCCGCGCTGCTCGGCGCCGGCGTGGCCGACCCCGGAACGGGCGTACGGTTCCACAACTTCGCCGTCAGCGGCGCGCTCACCCGCGATGTCGAGGAGAAGCAGACCCCCGCCGCCCTCGCCTTCGCCCCCGACATCGCCTCCGTCGTCGTCGGCGTCAACGACACCCTGCGCCGCGCCTTCGACATACAGGACCTCGCCCTGCGCCTCGACCGCGTCTGCGGCGCCCTCGCGGCGCGCGGCACCGTCCTGCTGACCACCTGTCTGCCCGACCCCGGCAGCATGCTCGGGCTGCCCGCGCCGCTCGCCATGCCTCTCGCCCGGCGGCAGCGCACCGTCAACGCCGTCGTCCACGCCCTGGCGGCGCGCTACGACACCGTCCATCTGCACATGGCGGAGGCGTCCTGGGTCGACGACCGGTCCCTGTGGAGCGCCGACCGGCTGCACCCCGCCGAGCGCGGGCACCGGATGATCGCCGCGCGCTTCCACGCACTGCTCGCCGAACGGGGACTGGCCCTCGGCACCGAGCCCTCCCTGGTGGCCGACCAGATCCCGCCCAGCCGCGCGGCCACGCTGCTCTGGCTCGCCACCTCGGGCACCGGATGGGTGGCGCGCCGCTGCCGGGACCTCCTGCCCGAACTGCTGCGGCTGGCGGCCGACGAGGTCACGCACTGGGCCCGCGGCACCGGCGCCCGGCTCGATCTGCACGCCGAACTCGCCCTCTCCCGAGCGCTCGCCACGCTGTCGCCGGGCGCTCCCCTTGCCAGAATGGGGGAATGACCGGGCGCTGGGAATTCTGGATCGACCGGGGCGGCACCTTCACCGATGTGGTGGGCAGGCGCCCCGACGGAGAGCTCGTCACACGCAAACTGCTCTCGCACCATCCCGAGCGGTACCAGGACGCGGCGGTGGCCGGCATCCGGCTGCTGCTCGGCCTCGGTCCCGATGATCCGGTGCCCGCCGACCGGATCGATGTCGTCAAGATGGGGACGACCGTCGCCACCAACGCGCTCCTGGAGCGGCGCGGCGAGGCGACCGTCCTCCTCATCACCGAAGGCTTCCGGGACGCCCTGCGCATCGCGTACCAGAACCGGCCCCGGCTGTTCGACCGCCATATCGTGCTGCCCGAGGCGGTCTACGAACGCGTCATCGAGGTCCCGGAACGTATCGACGCGCACGGCGTCACCGTACGGCCGCTCGACACGGACGCCGTCGCCGCCGCCCTCCGCACCGCCTACGAGGACGGCTTCCGCAGCGCCGCCGTCGTCCTGATGCACGGCTACCGCCACCCCGCGCACGAGAGCGCCGTCGCCGACGCCGCACGCGCGGCGGGCTTCACGCAGGTCAGCTGCTCCCACGAGGTCAGTCCGCTGATCAAGCTCGTACCGCGCGGCGACACCACCGTCGTCGACGCCTATCTCTCCCCGATCCTGCGCCGCTACGTCGACGAGATCGCCCGTGAACTCAGGGGCATCCGGCTGATGTTCATGCAGTCCAACGGCGGCCTGCGGGAGGCCGCCCACTTCCGCGGCAAGGACGCCGTGCTGTCGGGACCGGCCGGCGGGGTCGTCGGGATGGTCCGTACGTCGGGACAGGCGGGCTTCCGCAGGGTCATCGGCTTCGACATGGGCGGCACCTCCACCGATGTCTCGCACTACGCGGGCGAGTTCGAGCGCGAACTCGGCACCCAGGTCGCCGGGGTGCGGATGCGCGCCCCCATGATGAACATCCACACCGTCGCGGCCGGCGGCGGGTCCGTGCTGCACTTCGACGGGCAGCGCTACCGCGTCGGCCCCGACTCGGCGGGCGCCGTACCGGGCCCCGCCTGCTACCGGCGCGGCGGCCCGCTGACCGTCACCGACGCGCAGGTGATGCTGGGCCGTGTCCAGCCGGCCCACTTCCCCGCCGTGTTCGGCCCCCACGGCGACCAGCCGCTGGACGTGGAGGTCGTACGGGAGCGCTTCGCGCGACGGGCCGAGGAGGTACGGAAGGCTACCGGCGTCAGCCGCACCCCGGAGGAGGTCGCGGCCGGCTATCTGGAGATCGCCGTCCTGAACATGGCCAACGCCGTCAAGAAGATCTCCGTGCAGCGCGGCCACGACATCACCCGCTACGCCCTCACCAGCTTCGGCGGCGCCGGCGGCCAGCACGCCTGCGCGGTCGCCGACGCGCTGGGCGTCGACACCGTGATCGTCCCGCCGCTCGCGGGCGTGCTCTCCGCGTACGGCATCGGGCTCGCCGACGCCACCGCCATGCGTGAGCAGTCCGTCGAGGCCGAGCTGACCGAACCGGCCCTGCGCCGGGTGCGCGAGCTGTGCGACTCGCTCGCCGGGCGCACCCGCGCCGAGCTGCGCGCCGACTCCGTCCCGGACGAGGCGATCACCACGCGCGCGCGTGTGCTGCTGCGGTACGCCGGAACGGACGCGAGCCTGCCCGTACCCCTGGCCGGAGTCGCGGCCATGACCTCGGACTTCGTGGCCGAACACCTCGCGCGCTACGCCTTCACCATGGACAAACCGCTGGTGGTGGAGGCGGTATCGGTCGAGGCCGTCGGCGCGTCGGGTCCGCACGTCCCGTACGCGCCCACGCCGTCCACCACGGCCGGTGGGGGCGAGCCGTACGCGACCGTCGGGATGTTCACCGGCGGCCGGGTCCAGGACACCCCGCTGTACCGCCGCGAGGATCTGCGCACGGGCGACACCGTGACCGGGCCCGCCGTGATCGCGGAGGCCGACGCCACGACCGTCGTAGAACCGGGCTGGCAGGCGGCTCCGGGGGAGCGGGGACATCTGCTGCTCACGCGCGTACGGCCACGCCCCACGCGGGTCGCGGTCGGCACGGACGTCGACCCCGTCCTGCTGGAGGTCTTCAACAACCTCTTCATGGCGATCGCCGAACAGATGGGCGTGCGCCTGGAGAACACCGCCCACTCCGTCAACATCAAGGAGCGGCTTGACTTCTCCTGCGCGCTCTTCGACTCCGACGGCAATCTGATCGCCAACGCGCCCCATATCCCCGTCCATCTGGGCTCGATGGGCGAGTCCATCAAGGAAGTGCTCCGGCGCGACGAGGGCGCGCTGCGGCCCGGCGATGTGTACGCCATCAACGACCCGTACCACGGCGGCACCCATCTGCCCGATGTGACCGTCGTGACACCCGTCTTCGACGAACGGGGCGAGACCCTGGAGTTCCTGGTGGCCTCGCGCGGCCACCACGCCGAGATCGGCGGCATCACCCCCGGTTCCATGCCCGCCTTCAGCACCACCATCGACGAGGAGGGCGTGCTCTTCGACAACTGGCTGCTCGTCAGGGACGGCCGGCTGCGCGAGGCCGAGACCCGGCGACTGCTCACCACCGCCCGCTACCCTTCCCGCGACCCGGACACCAATCTCGCCGACCTGCGCGCCCAGATCGCCGCGAACGAGAAGGGCATCGCCGAACTGCGCCGTATGACCGACGAGTTCGGCACCGACGTCGTCCAGGCGTACATGGGGCATGTGCGGCGCAACGCCGAGGAGTCCGTGCGCCGGATCGTCGCCGGGCTGTACGACGGCGCGTACCGCTACGAGACCGACGGCGGCGCGGTGATCGAGGTGGCGGTCCGGGTCGACCGGGAAACGCGTTCCGCCGTCATCGACTTCACCGGCAGCTCGCCACAGCTGCCCGGCAACTTCAACGCGCCCAAGTCCGTGGTGATGGCCGCCGTGCTCTATGTCTTCCGCACGCTCGTCGCCGACGACATCCCGCTCAACAGCGGCTGTCTGGAACCCCTGGACGTACGGGTACCGGAAGGATCGATGCTCTCGCCCGCCCCTCCGGCGGCCACCGTCGCCGGCAATGTCGAGACCTCCCAGGCCGTCACCGGCGCGCTGTACGCCGCCCTCGGAGTACAGGCGGAGGGCTCGGGCACCATGAACAACCTCACTTTCGGCAATGACCGGGTGCAGTACTACGAAACCGTGGCCAGCGGCTCCGGCGCGGGCGACGGCTTCGACGGAGCGGACGCCGTACAGACCCATATGACCAACTCCCGGCTCACCGACCCGGAGGTACTGGAGTGGCGCTATCCGGTACGGGTCGACGCGTTCGCCGTACGGGACGGCAGCGGCGGCAGCGGGCACTGGCACGGCGGCGACGGCGTCGAGCGGCGGCTGCGCTTCCTGGAGCCGATGACGGTCACGCTGCTGACCGGCCACCGCCGGGTCCCGCCGTACGGCATGGCGGGCGGCGGACCCGGCGCGCTCGGAAGCAACGCGGTGGAGCGCGCGGACGGTACGGTCACCCCGCTGCGGGGCGTCGACTCGGCGGAGGTGGGCCCCGATGACGTACTGGTCATGCGGACGCCGGGCGGTGGCGGCTACGGGACCGCGCCCCGCTGACGCCGGGTCACTGCCCCTCGGGGGGCTTGCCCACGGCGGACGAGACCTCGACGAGTTCGGCGCGGCCCCGCGCGTTGAGGCTGAGGATCGGGACGGCCTTGTCGCGCGGATTGCCGTTGCTCTGGAAGGAGATGAACCCGCTCGCCCCGGCCACCTGCTGCGGTCCGTTCATCTGCTGGAACATCCGGCCCACCGTGCGCCCGGTCACCGCGCCGGGGCCGCCCGCCGCCATCCGTACGCCCTCGGCCGCGGTCAGGACCGCGTCATGGGCCATGAGGTCCTGGCCGTCGTAGCGGTCGTCGTCCGGAAACCACTCGTCCAGCAGACCGCCCTTCTGGAAGTACCGCGCGGAGCGTTCGGAGACCCGCTTGGGATCGGCCCGCCACATGTCGCGGTGGGCCAGCCCCGTGAAGAACACCTGAACGTCGTTCTCGACGGCGTGCGCGATCTGCTCCCGGTCCAGGTTCGACGTGTCGTCACCGGCGAGGACCGTGAACGTATGGTCCGTACAGCTGCGGTTGGCCAGCGAATCCAGGAAGTTGGTGAGATGCCGGCCACGGCCCGCGAAGTAGATGACCTGCGGCCGTGTGTCGCACAGCTGCGCGGGGAAATAGCGCAGCTCGTTCTTCCACGCGCCGCCGGGCACCGACGAGTCGAACGTCATCCGCTCCGCCACCAGCCGGTGGCCGCTCTTCCTGTCGGGGAACGCCTCGGTGAAGGCGTTGCCCAGGGTGGCGGCGTACAGATTGGCCTTGGCGGCGTCCTGGACGACCACCGCCGTACGGAGCTTCGTGGACCGCTTCAGATAGGCCGCCGCGGCGTACGCCTCGTCGACATTGGTGGGCGAGACCCGTACGAAGTCGGTGATGCCCTGGATATTGGTGGCGGTCATGGTGCTGGCGACGGTGGCGAGGCCGCTCTCGGAGAGCTTCCTCAGCGCCTCCAGATTCCGGGCGGTGCTGGGGCCGAGACCGGTGACGGCCACCAGCTTGTCGGGGGAGTCCTTCCGGTCGATCAGCTCGTCCACGGTGTGCTCCCAGTGCGCCGAGCTGCTGCCGGAGTTGGCGATCAGCAGCCGGATCCTGGGCGAGGAGGCGAGATCGCCGCGGTTGTGCCGGTACTGCGCGAGATAGGCGCCCTCCAGCTCGTGCCGTACCGAGTCCTCGGAGTTGCTGTCGTCGTTGGTGAGCGTGAAGGAGGTCAGATAGGCGACGCTGACATACGGCTCCTTCTCGGCCTCCTCGCTGACCAGGTCGTTCTCGTCCTTGATCTTCTTCACCACCGCGGCGAGACGTTCCGTGAAGTGGTACGAGCCGTCGGTGACACCGACGCACTCCTTGTCCTCGCCCCGCTTGACGACACCGTCGTCGCACCGGGCCAGCACGTCCCCGATCCAGCCGACGCCCAGCGGGACCGCCACCGCGAGTACGGCGACGACGACCACCCCGATCACCACGCGGCGCACGATGTGCAGCGGCCATTCGAGTCTGCGCATCCCACTCTCACCCCTCGCTCGTGGACGTCAGCGGATGGCGCCAGTGGCGATAGCGTTCCGCCTCGTTGAACAGCGCCACGACATCGTTCCTCCGCAGCCGCGACAGCTGGTTGAAACCGTCCGCGATCAGATCGTTCAGCCGCATCCCGGGGTCGGCGAGCGGATCGCTCCACACCCAGCGGGTGATGATCAGCTCCCGGATCACCGCCGCGGTGGTGACCGCCTCACCGGGCTCGGCCGGACCGAGCCCGGCGAGCAGGTCCAGCGGACCGCCCGTGGAGACCAGCCGGTTGGGCGCCGCCGTGATCGCGTTGAACTCACTGATCCACTGCGCCGTGGGCACCCCGGGGAAGCGCCCGACCAGATGGGCGGTCACCTCGTCGATCCGCCCCCAGGCCAGCCGGTGGTACATCTCCTGGACCGTGCGCCCCACGGAGCCGAAGTGCTCGGCGAGGAGTTCGTGCACGGTGTCCCAGTCGTCGGGGCGCCGGGCCAGCCGCCACAGCAGCAGCCGCCGCGGCCAGGGGTGGAGGGCCGGCGTCACGCCTCCCGGGCTGAGCAGCAGCCAGCGGGCGCGCATCTCGCCGAAGAGCGAGTCCCCGGGGCTGAGCACCCGCGTACCGATCGACAGATCACGCGCGGCGGCGCACTCGGCGAGCGTGGCGCGCCGCGGCTCGTCGATGCCCTGGAGCAGATGGTCGAGCGCGGCGTCGGCGAGCGTGACCGTCTCCTCGCCCTCGCGCAGCGTCCGGTCGGGCAGTCCGCGCAGCCAGCGGTCCTGCCCGGGGCCGTCCTCGGCCGGTACGCCGGAGTGCCGCAGCACCTCAAGGACCTGGTGCACCGCGCTCGGCAGCCCGCAGGTCAGCCGGTGCACGAAGGGCGCGAGGCGGGTGAAGGGCGCCAGATCGGGGTGGCGGCGCAGCTCCAGCTCGATACGGATACGGACCTCGTCGAGGTTGAGATCCCGCAGCCGCAGGGGATACCACCAGGTGTCGTCACTGTCGCGGGTCGGCCGGTGCTCGCTCCAGTCCGCGAGAGAGGCCCGGTCCGGGCCGCGCAGCTGCCAGGGCCACTGATCGCCGGTCGCCGGACCCCAGCGGGGCAGCCAGCGGTTGGAGCTGGCCACGATGGTCAGCGGGTCGCAGGAGAGCCCCGCCACCACGGTGTCGTCGTGCCGGGCGCGGATCAGCAGATCGAGGAAGCGACGGCCGTACTCCGAATGGGAGTTGTCGAGCAGCAGCAGATACGAGCGGGGCATGAACGAGTGGTCCGCGTTGTCCCGCAGATCCGCCAGGAACGCCGAGAAGAGCACGCGGTCCAGTCGCTCCTCGTCCTCCGCGTCGCCGTCGTGCCGCCAGAGATTGAGCTCGACCAGCGCCTCCCACGGGTCCTGGCTCCGGATGAGCGGATGGCCCCCGTACCACGCGGCGCTTCCGGTGAACTTACGGCCGGGCAGCCGGCGACGGCCGCGCCGCAGGGCGTCCCGCAGCAGCGCGAGCGCGGCGGTCGACGCGCCGTCGGGGGCTCCCACGGCGCCGCCGGCCACCTCGAAGAAGGCCGCCAGATAGTCGCCGTACCGGGCCTCGGCCCGTTCCTGGAACGCGTCCAGCTCCCGCCGGATGGTGCGCCGCCCCTCGGCCAGGCTGGTCATCCGCAGATCATGGTCGGAGGCGAGCAGTCCGAGGGTGAGCCGGGGGAAGTGCGAGCGGCGGTAACGCGGCAGTTTCCGTTCGAGCTGCCGGGCGAGCAGCCCCAGGCCGTAGCGCGGCAGCAGCCCGTGCTCGGAGGCGAGATTGACATAGGCGAACGGGCTCTCGGGGCCGAACTGCTCCATCAGCGCGCTGTGCGCCTCGCTGGCACCGCTGCCGCGCGGGCCGAGCAGCATCGTCACCGGCCGTTCCGCGGTGGGCGGCTGTCTCAGACACTCGTCGACGAGGGAGATGATCCCGTTACGGCCCCTGAGGCCCATGCGCACTCCGGACTCCGTCACGCGCATCAGCCCCCCCGAGCCACCCGCCCCGCACAAGTGGGGCGACACCGTCAAGTCTACCGGAGAGCCTTACAACTACTCCTGATTGTACGGAGGTTGATGAGATGCGCGGTGAACTTGCCCGGATCGGGCCGCCGCGTACACGGGCTCCCCGCCACTTTGAGGCCGGCCGACGGCCCTCTCGGCGTCACCCGGAGGACCGGTGCCGTACCACTACGCACCGCGCGGGCGTCCCCGGACGAACCGCACGGGCGTCCCCGGCGCGGCCTGCGCCGCCGCCGGGAGATCGCGCTCCGCCACGACCGCGATCACCGGATAGCCGCCGGTCGTCGGACGGTCGGCGAGGAAGACCAGCGGCCGGCCGTCGGGCGGCACCTGCACGGCCCCCGTCACGATGCCCTCGCTGGGCAGCTCGGCCGGGACGGCACGCTCCAGGGGCGGGCCCTCCGTACGCAGGCCGATACGGTTGCTCGCGGCCGATACCCGGTAGACGCGCGTGGCCAGCGTGCGCAGGGCCGCGCCCGTGAACCAGTCGTCGCGCGGCCCGAGCCGTATCCGCAGCACCAGTTCGGCGGGCGGGGCCGGTGTGGGTACCGCGTCGACCGGCGCCGCGCTCCCCGTCACCGCGCCCAGCGGCAGGACCGTACCGTCGCGCAGCGGCGCAGGACCGAGGCCCGACAGCAGATCCGTCGACCGGCTGCCGAGCACCGGCTCCACCGCCACCCCACCGCCGAACGCCACATAACTGCGGACCCCGGAAACGACCCTTCCGACCTCCAGCAGCGCGCCCGCGGGCACCCGCACGGGAGCGCCCCAGGGAGCGGGGCGCCCGTCGACCAGGACCGGGCACGGCGCTCCGGCGACCGCCGCGGTCACCGCGCAGCGCGGCCGTACCGCGACGCCGTCCAGCGTCGTCTCCAGCGCCGCGGCGCCCTCCGGATTGCCCACCAGCCGGTTGACCAGCCGCAGCGCCGGCGGATCGAGGGCCCCGGAGCGCGGCACCCCCAGATGGGCGTGCCCGAACCGGCCGAGGTCCTGCACGGTGGTCAGCGCCCCGGACCGTACGACGGAGAGCGCCCGGTCCGTCATCGTCCGGCCGCCGTCGCCGCGGCCGCCGCCACGAAGCGCACCCGCGTCCCGGGCGCGAGCAGCGCCGCAGGCACCCGCGCCGGGTCCCACAGGACGGTGTCCGTCGTCCCGATCAGCTGCCACCCGCCGGGCGAGGAGCGCGGATACACCCCGGTGTACGGGCCCGCGAGAGCGACCGAACCCGGCGGGACGGCGGTACGGGGAGTGGGCCTGCGGGGTACGGCGTACGGCGCGGGCAGCCCGGTGAGATAGCCGAAGCCCGGCGCGAACCCGCAGAAGGCGACCCGGAATTCGGCCGCCGAGTGGATCCGCGCCACCTCCTCGGCCGGCACACCCCACAGCGCGGCGACCTCCGCCAGATCCGGACCGTCGTAGCGGACCGGCAGTTCCACGGTGTCCGGCACGCGCGCGTCCGGCGCCTCGGACCGCCAGCCGTCCAGCCCGGCGGCGAAGCGCGCCGGATCCTCCAGGCCGTCGAGCAGTACGGTACGAGCCGCGGGGACGATCTCCCGCACCGGCGGCAGGACGCCCGCGGCGCGGCGGCGCAGCAACTCGGCGTGGAACGCCGCCGTCTCCTCGCCGTCGGCCAGTTCGATCAGGAGCGCCCGGTCGCCGACCGGCAGCGCCCTCATACGAAGGACTCCACCCGGACACCGGCGGCCTCCAGCCGGTGGCGCACCCGGCGGGCGAGATCCACCGCGCCGGGGGTGTCGCCGTGCAGGCAGAGCGAGCGGGCGCGGACGCCGACGGACCGTCCGTACAGGGAGGTCACCACGCCGAACCGGGCCATGGAGACGGACCGTTCCACCACCGCGGAGGCGTCCGTGATCACGGCGCCGTCCTGCCCGCGCGGCACGAGCGTGCCCTCCGAGGTGTAGGCCCGGTCGGCGAACGCCTCGGTGACGGTGGGCAGTCCGGCCTTCTCCGCCACGTCATGGAGCAGGGAGCCGGGCAGCCCGAGCAGCGGCAGTCGCTCACCGGTCAGCAGCACGCCCTCCACGACGGCCTCGGCCTGCTCCGCGTCATGGACCACCCTGTTGTAGAGGGCGCCATGCGGTTTGACATAGGCGACATGGGCGCCCGCCGCCTTCGCGAACACCTCCAGCGCGCCGATCTGGTAGGCGACCTCGGCGGCCAGCTCGTCCGCGGGCACCTCCATCGAGCGGCGGCCGAAGCCGGCCAGATCGCGGTACGAGACCTGGGCGCCGATCCGGACCCCGCGCTCGACGGCCCAGCCGCAGACCCGCCGCATGGTGGCCGCGTCCCCGGCGTGAAAGCCGCACGCCACATTGGCGCTGGTGACGACGGAGAGCAGTTCCTCGTCCTCGGTCAGCCGCCAGTGGCCGAAGCCCTCGCCGAGGTCGGCGTTGAGATCGATGGACGCCCAGGTCATGGAGTCACCTTCCGATCGGCTCGGGTGTGAGCAGTTCGCGGCCGCGGGTTTCGGGCAGCCCGATCAACGCGACTACCGCGAGACCGTAACCGACCGCTCCGAAGACCAGGGCGCCCCCCACCCCCCAGCTGGTCGCCAGGAAGCCGACAAGGGTGGGGAAGAGCGCGCCCACGGCCCGCCCGGTGTTGTACGTGAAGCCCTGGCCCGTACCGCGCACCGCCGTCGGATACAACTCGCTGAGGAACGAGCCGAAGCCGCTGAAGATGGCCGACATGCAGAAGCCGAGCGGGAATCCGAGGACGAGCAGCAGACCGTCCGCCCCCGCCGGGATATTGATGTAGGCCAGGATGGCGGCGGCGGACAGGACGGCGAAGATCGCGATGTTCTTCTTCCTGCCCAGCCGGTCGGTGAGATAGCCACCGGTCAGATAGCCGATGAAGGCCCCGCTGATCAGGAACGTCAGATAGCCGCCGGTGCCGACCACCGTGAGGCCGCGCTCCGTCTTGAGATAGGTCGGTACCCAGGTGGCGAGCGTGTAGTAACCGCCCTGCACTCCGGTGGACATCAGCGTCGCGAAGAACGTCGTACGCAGCAGATCCGCGCGGAAGATCGCGGCGAACGAACCCTTCTCCACGCTCTCGCGGCGCTGCGCGGCGGCCTCGGGCGCGTCGTGGACGTTGCGTCGTACGTAGACGATCAGCAGGGCGGGCAGCGCGCCCGTCCAGAACATCACGCGCCACGCGGTGTCCGCGTCGAGGAACTGGAAGACCAGCGTGTAGACGATGACAGCGAGCGCCCAGCCGGCCGCCCAGGCGCTCTGGACGGCACCGAGCGTACGGCCGCGGTGCTTGCCGGAGGCGTACTCCGCGACGAGGATCGCGCCGACCGCCCACTCGCCGCCGAAGCCCAGCCCCTGGAGGGCGCGGAAGACCAGCAGCGTCTCGTAGTTGGGCGCGAATCCGCAGAGCACGGTGAAGACCGCGTAGGTGATGACGGTGATCATCAGGGCCTTGACCCGGCCGATGCGGTCGGCGAGCACTCCGGCGATCGCCCCGCCGACGGCCGAGACGACGAGGGTGACGGTGGTGAGCAGCCCCGTCTGGCCGCTGTCGAGGCTGAAGTACGCGGCGATCGCCACCATGGACAGCGGCAGCGTGAAGAAGTCGTACGAGTCCAGGCCGTAGCCGCCGAACGCGCCGGCGAAGGCCCGGCGCCCCTGCGGCCCCAGGGCCCGCAGCCAGGCGAGCGCGCCGGTGTCCTCGGGAAGTCCGTCCTTGCTCAGGCGTGCTTGGGTCGTGCTCATCTGCACCTCGCAGGAAGGGGAGTGTGCTGGGACGTGAGCTGAGAAGACCGTAGGGGATTGTTGAACGATCCGACAAGACTCTTGTTGTTTCGTTCTTGCTTCTACGATGAGTCCGTACGCGAACGGAGACGGAAGAGGGCGCTGTGGCGACGAGCGGGACCGAACTCGGCGAGCTGGCGGACGACCGCCCCCTGCTGGGCCGTACCAGCACGGCGGAACGGGTCGCGGACATCCTGCGCACCCGTATCGCGGAGGGCTACTTCCAGCCCGGCGAACGGCTCTCCGAGGAGTCCATCGGCAAGGCGCTGGTCGTCTCCCGCAACACGCTGCGCGAGGCGTTCCGGCTGCTCACGCACGAGCGGCTGCTCGTCCACGAACTCAACCGCGGGGTCTTCGTGCGGGTGCTCGCGGTCGAGGACGTCGAGGACATCTACCGCACGCGCCGGCTGATCGAATGCGCCGTCGTACGCGGCCTCGGCGAACCCCCGTTCACGCTCGACGGCCTGGAGAAGGCGGTCTCCAACGGCCGGCGGGCGGCCCGCGAGGGGCACTGGAAGGGCGTGTCGACGGCGAACATCCACTTCCACCGCGAACTGGTCGCGCTGGCGGGCAGCGTACGCACCGACGAACTGATGAGCGCCGTACTGGCCGAACTACGGCTCGCCTTCCATGTGGTGGACGACCCGCGCCTGCTGCACGAGCCGTACCTCGTACGGAACCGGCAGCTCCTGGAGTCCCTGGGATCCGGGGACAGGGAAGGCACGGAACGGATGCTCGCCACGTATCTGGACGACTCGCGCGAGCAGCTTGTGGAGGTGTACGCGAGGCTCGTCGCCGAGGACGGGACGGAGTGAGGCGGGGGCCGCTTCCGCACCGTTTCGCCCGTTGTCAGTGCGAGGACATAATCTGTGCAGCGTGACTTCGCCTGCCCCGACGGACTTCGTTCCGCCCCAGCTCAGCGCGGGGCCGCGGCCCGCACAGGGCCCGGCCGCCGACGAAGGGCTCGCGCGGCGGCTGCGCGCGCTCGCCTGCACCGCGCCGCTGCACGACCTGGACACCCGCAAGGCCAATCTCGCGGGTGAGTACTCCGTCTACGCGATGGCCGAGGTCGCGCTCTCGGCCATCGATCTGGTCACGCTGAACATGGACTTCGACACCGGCGCCGACCACGAGCAGATCGTGTCCAGACTCCTGCCACGCGTCGCCGCGCAGGCGCCCCGCCGCCCGGTCGCGGAGCATGAGCGCGTCGCCCGCTGGGTGCTGGAGAATCTCATCAACGTCGGCAGCGTGGACCGCGGATTCCGCGCGGTCTACGGCACGTTCGGCACCGACGGCGTCTACACCCGCAGGGACTACGACTTCAAGCTCATCGAAGAGGTCCCCGGGCACGGCGGCGTCTTCCTGCGGACCACCGACGAAGCGGTCAACGTCCTGGTCGGCGCGCTCGACACGGATGTCACGAGCGCGCAGATCGCCGCCGAGGTCAAGCTCGAAGTGCTGATCAGCCGCGGCAGACTCGCCGACGCCCAACTCGCCGCCGAACAGGCCAGATACCGCACCGTGCAGTACGCGGAGACGCTTCGCAGGACGCTGGAGGCGACCCGCCGCAACGTACGGGCGGTCGACTGGCTCAACGCCGTACCGGACCTGATCGACGAAGCCCTCGACCATGTCGCCGACCGGTACCGCCACGAGAACGCGATCCTGACCAACATCCGCAAGGCACGCGACGAGGCCGAGACCGGCGCGGACCCGAAGACCGCCGAGCACAAGCGGCGCGCCGCCGAGCTGGTCGACATCGTCAAGGACTGCATCCGCCGGCACACCCAGCTCCAGTCCCGGCTGCTGGAGGCCGGCCCGCTCTTCCGCGCGGAACAGGACCGGCAGGCCTTCGCCCGGCCCACCGCCCACACGGGCCTCGACCTGTACGGACAGCTGCTCGCCCCGCTGCTGCCGCTCCCCGTCGAGCGGGCGACCCGCGTGACGGACGCGTTCTTCGCCCGCGGCACCGGCCTGCGCACGCCCGTCTCCGTCCGCGTCGGTGACCTCATCGACCTGCTGCTGACGCCACCCGTCGAGCGGGAACACCTGGGCGCGGAGATGCCGGAACCGGACCTGATCGCGACCCCGGACGACAGCCGCTTCAGCGAAGAGCAGCTGGCGAGCGCGAAGGAACTGCTCGACCTGGAGTACGACGCCCCGCGCCGGCTCTCGGGCCTGCTGGCGGAGGCGCGCCGCCGCGATCCCGAACTGCCGTATCTGGTAGCCCTGCTGGCCATCCACGCGGCGAGCCCGCCGGTGGGGACGGCGTACCGGCAGGGGGAGGAGAGCGTGCTGTTCGCGGTGGACGACGGCACGCGGCTCGACGACGTGGAGTTCGGCGGGGCGGACTTGATCGTGGGCACGGCCCGCTTGAGCGCGGTGCGACTTGGCGCGGGGCGCGCCGGGGACGAGTGAGTTGTGGCTGGGGCCGGTTTTCGTGTGCGGGTTCGAGGTGGTGCCGGGGGCCGGGGCCTGCGGAGGTGCGTGTCCGGACTGCGCTGCGATCGATTTGCGACTCCGTCGCGTGGTCACCGCGCTTCGCGCGTGCTGCGACGCTTTACGTCCGGACACGCACCTCCTCCGACCCCGCCCCCCTCCCGCCGCAGACCACGCGGCCGTGCGCGAGGCGGACGGAACCGTACTGGCCCACTCACCCCGCCGAGGCGGCGACTGACCGGAACCCACCGGGCGGCACTCGCCCCAAACCTCCCACCAGGTCGCCGGGTTGTGGGGAACCACCGGGGGGAGGGGGTCGGGGTCGTAGGAGGTGCGTGTCCGGACACTAAAGCGTGATTTGTGGCGCACGGACGCCCGCGTCCCGACTGTGGCCCGTCACGCGCCGTAAATCATGCCGTCCGGACATGTACCTCCGGAGGCCCCGGCCCCCGGCCCACGACAACGCAACCGCAACCCGGCGACCGCACCCCGCACCCCGCACCGCACCCGCACCCGCACCCGCACAAGGAGACCCCGTGAGCGACCACCACGCCGAGCCCCCCGCCGCGTGGACCGAGACCGGCGACGCCGACGCGACCGAGACCGCGACGGCACCCGCGCCCCCCACCGGCGTCACCCCCGCCGACGCCGCCGACGCCGCCCGCCTCGTCTCCTTCGGGCTCCAGCCCAAGCTGCTCCCCGCCCGCGACGCCGAGTACGCCGAACTCCTCCGCCGCTACCGCGAAGACCCCGCCTTCGCTCGCGTCGCCGACGCCATCGCCACCGGCTTCGGCCTCGTCGTCCTGGAGGTCTCCCCCCGCGCGGGCATGGCCGTCACCGCCGGCGAGGACTCGGTCTTCGCCGTCCGGATGGGCGACTACGCCCGCCGCGCCGCCACCGACTCCGCCGACCGCTTCCTGCACGGCCTTGCCCATCTCGCCGTCGCGGCCATGGCGTTCCCCCGCCCCGCCGACCTCGCCGACGACGGATACATCGGCCGGATCACGGTCAACGGCGTCGACGCGTTCGTACGGCAGGCCTGCCACCGGCTGGAGGAGCGCGCCGAGGAGCAGGGCGAGAACACCGACCCGTCGACCGGCGAGCCCGGCCTGGAAGCGGCGTGGCGGATCTACGCGCGGCGCAGTGCCACGGGCGCGACCAAGGACGCTCGCAGGCTGGCCGGTTCCACCACCGGCATCGTCGGCAAGGCCGTCGCGTTCCTCACCGACTCCGGTTTTCTCCAGCGCACGGGCGACGACGCCGGCGGCGCCTACCGCACCACCGCCCGCTACCAGCTCCAGGTCCGCGACATGGCGGGCCACGCGGCCATGGCCGAGCTGCTTGAGCTGGGCGTCGTCCCCGTCACCGACGGCTCCGCCACCCTGCTGCCACCTCCCGAGGGCGACGATCTGGAGCTGGCCGCCGACGCCGGCCTGCCGTTCCACGCCTGAACCCGCCCCCACCACGACGAGAGTCCCCGCCATGTACGAGCTGTCCCGGGTCCGCCTCTACTCCATCGGTCCTGCCGGTGCGCGCTACGCCGACACCGTGCTCGATCTGCGCGGCGTGGGGGCGCCCGTGCCCCACCCCGCCCCTGCCCAGGCGGAGTTCTTCGAGGAGGAGCCGGTCGGACCGCCGCGCCGCCCCGCCCCCGCGGGTGTGCTCTTCCTGGAGAACGGCGGCGGCAAGTCCGTGCTGCTCAAGCTGATTTTCTCGGTGATGCTGCCGGGACACCGCAATACGCTCGGCGGCGCCAGCTCCGGTGTGCTGAGGAAGTTCCTTCTGGCGGACGACTGCGGCCATGTCGCGCTGGAATGGCAGCACACGCTCACCGGTGAACTCGTGGTGGTCGGCAAGGCCAGTGAGTGGCGCGGCCGTCAGGTGTCCAACGATCCGCGGAAGTTCGCCGAGGGCTGGTACTCCTTCCGGCCGGGCCCCGGGCTCAGCCTCGACTCGCTGCCCGTCGCGGAGTCCACCGCTGTCCGGCCGCCCGTGGAGGGTGCCTCGGGAGCCCGGGGGAGGCGGCGCACGATGAAGGGTTTCCGGGACGCCTTCACCGAGGCGGGCAAGGTCTATCCGCATCTCGACGTCCACTGGGAGGAGATCCACGACCGCTGGAACGAGCACCTCGGCGAGCTGGGGCTCGACCCCGAACTCTTCCGCTACCAGCGCGAGATGAACGCCGACGAGGGTGAGGCGGCGGGCCTCTTCGCGGTAAAGAAGGACTCCGACTTCACCGATCTTCTGCTGCGGGCCGTCACCGACACCCGGGACACCGACGGATTCGCGGATCTCGTCGGGGGTTTCGGGAACAAGCTCGGCCGCCGTGCGGAACTCACCGCGGAGCGCGACTTCACGGCCGGTTCGGTCGATCTGCTCGGCCGGATCGTCGAGGCGGCCGGCACCCGCGCCCGCGCCCGTGACATCCACGCGGGCGCCGAGCGCCGGGCCCGCACGCTCGTACGGCGGCTCACGGCCCGTGCCGCCGAGGAGCGGGAGCGGGCCGCCGACCTCGCTCAGCAGGTGACCGCCGCCGCCCATACGGTGACCGCCGCCGAGCAGGAGCGCGGCCGCGGTGCGCTGATCGCGGCCGAACTGGCCTACCGGCACGCCTCGCTGGCCCTCACGGTGGCCGAGAAGCGCGCCGCCGCGCAGCGCCGCGAGCTGACGGACGCCCGTACGCTGCACTCCGCCTGGCAGGCCGCCGAGGCCGTGCTGCGCCACCGCGCCGCCGCCGACCGTTCCGCGCGCGTGGCCGTCGCCATCAGGGAGGCCGAGCGTGACGCCGCGCCCGCGTTGGCCGCGCGGGCCACCGCGGCGGCCGATCTCGTACGCGCGCTGCACGCCGCCGCCGAGGACGGCGAGCGGCTGGCGAACGAGGAGGAGGAGCGTTCCGCCGCGCTCCAGGAGACGGGCGAGGCCGCCCACCGCGACGCGACCTCGGCGGCCACCGAGGCACAGCGTGCCCGTAGCGAGGCCGGGCATCTGCGCCAGCGGCTCACGGAGGTAGGACAGGAGACGGCCGAGGCGGTACGCGCGGGCTGGCTCGACGACACGGCGCCCGACGCGGATCCGGCCCGCGCCGCGCTGGCCGCGAGCGACGCGGAGAAGTCCGCGGTCGCCGGCTGGGACACCGCGCGCGAGGCCGCGCGCACGGCCGCCGACCGGGCCAGGGAGGCGGCCTCCGCGGAGTCCCGCGCCGAACTGGCCGCCGCCCGCGCGGCCGACGCCGCACAGGCCGCGGAGCACGCGTACGACGCGGAGCGCCGCGCGGCGGAGTCGATCGCCCAGGACGAGCGGCTGGCCGGACTGCTCAGCCTGCCGGGGACCACGGCCGCCGCCCCGGCCGTGGTCCCCGCGCCGCGCGACGGCACCGTTGATCAGGAGGCGGATACCCCGGCCAGGCATCCCTCCCGTCGCTCCGCCGAGGCGCCGCTGAGCCCCGAGGATCTCGACCGGTACGCGGACGAGCTGCGTGAACTGCTCGACCAGGGCATCACCTCCGCCGAGCGGCAGCTCTTCGAGCTGCGCACCGCCGCCGCCGATGACTCCCGAATCCTCGGCGCGCTCGGTGACGGCGGGCTGCTGCCGCCGGGGCCCGATGTCCTCGCCACCGTCGAGTACCTCGGCGAGCACGGCATCCCCGCCCTCCCCGGCTGGCGCTATCTGGCCCAGGCCGTCGACCCGGGCGACCACGCCGCGGTGCTGGCCGCGAGGCCGGAGCTGGTCGACGGCGTCGTGATCACCGACCCCGCCTCGCACGCCCGCGCCCGCGACGCCCTGGCGGGCGCCGCCCTGCTGCCGCGCTCGGCGGTCGCCGTGGGCACCGCCGCCGCGCTGCTGGCACCCGTACCGGGCCCCGGCTCCGAAGGCCGGGCGGACAGCGGGGTGTTCCTCGTACCGCCGAACCCGGCCATGCACGACGAACACGCCGCCGACGAGGAACGCCAGGCGCTGCGCAGCCGGGCGGCGGCCCGCGACGAGGAGATCCGGGTGCTCGCGGCCCGGCTCACCGGCGACCGCTCGCTCGCCGCCAGGCTCGGCTCCTGGCGTGCCGACTGCCCGCCCGGCATGCTCCTGGAGCTGGCGGCCGCCGCCGGGGCCGCCAGGGAAACGGCCGAGACGGCCGCCGCGACCCTCGCCGAGGCCCGTACGGCACGCGCCGAGGCGGACGAGGCCGCCGCGGACACCGCGCGGGTACGCGACGAACGGCAGGAGGCCGCCCAGCGCGCCCGCCGCGCCGCCGACGCGCTGGCCGGTCTCGCGTTCCGGCTCCGGGAGCGGTCGGGATGGCAGGCGAAGCTGCGCGAACTGGCCGACGACGCCGCCGAGTCCGAGGCCCGCGCGACCGTGTGCCTGGAGCGGGCGCGCGCCGCCGACGAGGACCGCAGGGCCGCCCAGCGCGCCGCCGACGACGCCCGCCGCACCGCCCGCGCCCTGCGCGCCGAACGCGCCGAGATCGCCGGCGCCCCGGAGAACGTCCCCGCGCCGGACGCGGACGCCCCGCGCACCGCGCTGCCCGCCCTGCGCGAGGCCTACCGCGCCGCCTCCCAGCTCTACGAGAAGGTGGGCGTCGGCGCCGATCTGCGGGCCGAGCAGGCGCGCGCGGAGAGCGACGAGAGCGCCGCGCTCGCCGAGCTGGACCGGCTCACCAATAAGGTCCGTACCCGCGCCGCCCAGCTCCTCGAATCCACCGACGGCGCCGACGGCCCGTCCCGGCAGGCCGCCGCCGCCCGCGCCGAATCGCTCGTCCAGATGCTGGAGTCGCGCGCGTCCACCGCGAGCGAGCAGCTGGGCCGGTTCCGCGGCGAGGCGGAGCGGCTGGCCCCCGAGGACGGCGACGCGCACACCGAACTGCCCGCGGAGCTGGTCCCGGCCGACGCCGAGCGGGCGCAGACCCTGTTGCGTGGCGCCACCACCGAACTCGCCGTACGGACCGACGCGCTGGAGACCGCGCGCGCCGCGCACGGCGAGCTGCTGTACGCGCACCGCGCCGCCGAGGACGGGGCGGGCGGTTTCGACGAGACGGCCGCCCTCCTGCGCGATCCGCTGCGCGGAGCTGCGGCCGACGATCACGACCCGAGGCGCGGCGACGAGGAGGCCCAGGCACCCGAGCCGTACCCCGGCACGCCGGAGGAGGCGCGGCACTCCACGGCCGAGGCCCGCCGTTCACTGCGGGCCTGCGCGGCCGACCTCTCCGCGGCGGAAGCCGGCGTACGGGAAGCCTGCGACGTGCTCGTACGGCACGCCAACGCCACCCGCTACGAACAGGTCCGCACCCCCGCCCGGCAGCAGATCCGCGAACTGCCCGCGTCCGCGCTGCCCGAGCACGCCGCCGCGTGGGCCCAGGCGTTCGCGCCCCGGCTGCGCGTACTGACGGACGAGCTGGCGCAGTTGGAGCGCAACCGCGACTCCATCGTGGACCGGCTGCGCGGGCTGGTGGAATCCGCGCTGACGACGCTCCGTTCGGCGCAGCGGCTCTCCCGGCTGCCCGAAGGGCTGGGGGAGTGGTCCGGCCAGGAGTTCCTGCGAATCCGGTTCGACGAGCCGGACCGTACGACGCTCACCGAGCGGCTGGGCGAGGTCGTCGACGAGGCGACCCGCGCGGCCCTGAAGAAGAACGCCGATCTGCGCAGGGACGGGATGTCCCTGCTGCTGCGCGGAGTTCAGGCGGCGCTCCAGCCCAGAGGCGTCGCCGTCGAGATCCTCAAGCCCGACGCCGTGCTGCGCGCCGAGCGGGTGCCGGTCGGGCAGATGGGCGATGTCTTCTCCGGCGGCCAGCTGCTCACCGCCGCGATCGCCCTCTACTGCACGATGGCGGCCCTGCGCAGCAACGACCGGGGCCGTGACAAGCACCGTCACGCGGGCACGCTCTTCCTCGACAATCCGATCGGGCGCGCCAACGCCACTTATCTGCTGGAGCTCCAGCGCGCGGTCTCCGACGCGCTGGGGGTGCAGCTCCTCTACACCACGGGCCTCTTCGACACGACCGCGCTCGCCGAATTCCCGCTGGTCATCCGGTTGCGCAATGACGCGGATCTGCGCGCGGGGCTGAAATACATCAGTGTGGAGGAGCATCTGCGCCCCGGCCTGCCGGAGCAGGACCCGGACAGCGAGACCGTGCACGGCGAGATCACCGCGACACGGATGTTCAAACGGACGCCGGAGCCCGTCGCGGAGTAGCGGCACCGGCCACCGGGGCGCCGGGCTTGGCGGGGCCGGGCTTCGTGGGGCCGGCCTCCGCCGCGCCCGTCTCCGGAGCACCGGCGCCCCCCTCGCGCCGGGCCCCGCGTCCTATCCGGGCTCCTCCGCGGTCCGCACTCCGCGCGGCGGCACGCGCCGCGCGCCTGGCCCTGCGCCGCTCCCGGCGCAACTGGCGCGCGGTGCTGCTCGGTACGGACACCACGCCGCCCCGCTGGTGCCACATCTGGCGCGTCACCCATACGTCCAGCACACCCCAGGTCGCCACCACCGTGGAGGCCACACTGCTCAACACCATCGGAAACGCCAGCCAGGAACCGGCGAGCGTACTGAGAAACGCGATGGTGGCCTGAATCAGTGTGACCGCGGCGATGATCACCGCGCGTACAGCGGCCGTTCTGACCGCGTCCGGCATGCGATACCGCTTCGCGGGCTCCTCGACCCAGAGCCCGCGGGACACCTCCGCGAACCCCTCCGCCGACGCCGCACCACGCCGCTCATCCGTCCCCATGGACCGTCACTCCCCACCCGAGTCCGTCTCAAGGGTGACTGCCCGGCTCGCTCCGCTTCACGCCGGCCATGGAACCGAATGTGATGCGCGAAACCGCCCGCAGTGCTCCCAACCAACCCCTGATCCCCGCACACAAGGACGAATGGGAGCGCCGAAAGATTCCCGGAACGATCGGCGAACATTCAGTTTCAGCCATCTGTTCCGGCCGGATATCTACCGTCCCGTCTGCTCTTCGCCGGGCACGTCAAGGAAGCCAACTCGCCGAATACCAGGACAACTCATGATCAAGGCGCCAAGGAGCGGCCGAAAAACATCCGGATGTGTCTTCGAGTTGCTGGTGCGACAGTAGTAGGCTCGCGCCGTTTGTTGACGGAGAATCTCCCGCAACCGGGCGGGAGGTCGAGCTGGGGGAGGCCATGCGCTTTCGCGGGAAATCCATCCGCCGGAAGATCGTGGCGCTGCTGCTCGTGCCGCTCGTCGCGCTGACCGTCCTCTGGGGACTGGCCACCACGCTCGCGGGCAGCCAGGCCAAGCAACTCATCGATGTCAGACATGTCATCAAAACCGTCGGTAACCCTGTTGAGGAGATGGCCGGTGTCCTCCAGAGCGAACGACGGCAGACACTCATCTTTCTGGCCGACCCCACGGCCGCGGACTCACTGACCGAACTCCGCGCCCGGCGTGGCGACACCGACCGGGCCCTGATCACGGTCAGAAAAGCCGAATCAGCGGCGCTCGACCGCATGGACGACATCTCGGCCGAGCGGTTCACCCGGCTCGTCGATTCCCTCGAAGGCCTCGGCCTGATGCGCCGCTCCGTGGACGAGAGCACGGTCACCCGTGAGAAGGCGCTCGCCTTCTACAACGGACTCGTCGACCCCAGCCACAACTTCCTGGCCTCCCTGTACGGATACGAGGATGTCGACGGCGACAACTGGGGCCGGGCGCTGATCGGATTCGACCGCGCGCGGGAGATGCTTTCCCGCGAGGACGCGCTCGTCGCCTCCGCGCTGATCGCGCGCAGAATGACCCCCGAAGACGTCCGCGCCACCTCCGACCTGGTCGCCAGCCGCACGCTGCTCTACGAGACCAACCTCGCCGACCTGCCGCTCTCGGACCGCGCGACGCTCGAACAGTACTGGCGCACCCCCGCCACGCTCGCGCTGCGCGAGGCGGAGAACCGTCTCGTCGCGGCGGGCGCCACCGAGCGTACGAAGACGGTCGACGCCGAAGGCTGGCAGCGGATGACGGCCTCGGTCCTGGAGGACCTGACCCGTGAGAGCGACGCGGCCACCGAGCTGTACCGGGAACACATCGACCCCGTACGCAACGACATCTTCGTACGGGTCGGCTTCGCCGCCGCGCTCGGACTCGTCGCCCTCCTCGTCTCCATCATCGTGTCCGTACGCGTCGGCCGCGATCTGATCCGCGACCTGTCCCGCCTCCGCAAGGAGGCCCACGAGGTCTCCGGCGTACGCCTGCCCAGCGTCATGCGCCGGCTCGCCGCGGGCGAACCGGTCGACGTGGAGACCGAGGCGCCACGGCTCGACTACGAGAAGGACGAGGTCGGCCAGGTCGGCCAGGCACTCAACACGCTCCAGCGCGCCGCCGTCGAAGCGGCCGTGAAACAGGCCGACCTCCGGCGCGGCGTCTCCGAGGTGTTCGTCAACCTCGCCCGCCGCAACCAGGTCCTGCTCCACCGTCAGCTCACACTCCTGGACACCATGGAGCGCCGTACGGAGGACACCGAGGAACTGGCCGACCTCTTCCGGCTCGACCACCTCACCACCCGTATGCGGCGGCACGCCGAGGGTCTGGTGATCCTCTCCGGAGCCGCCCCGTCCCGGCAGTGGCGCAAGCCGGTCCAGCTCATGGACGTGGTGCGCGCGGCGGTCGCCGAGGTGGAGGACTACGAGCGCATCGAGGTCCGCAGGCTGCCGCGCATCGGCGTCGGCGGCCCCGCGGTCGCCGACCTCACCCACCTCATCGCCGAACTCCTGGAGAACGCCACGGTGTTCTCGCCTCCGCACACCGCGGTGCAGGTGCACGGCGAGCGGGTCGCCAACGGATTCACCCTGGAGATCCACGACCGCGGTCTCGGGATGGCCCCCGAAGTGCTGCTCGACGCGAATCTGCGGCTCGCGGAGACCCCCGAGTTCGAGCTGTCCGACACCGACCGCCTCGGGCTGTTCGTGGTCAGCCGGCTCGCCCAGCGGCAGAACGTCCGGGTCTCGCTCCAGCCCTCCCCGTACGGCGGGACCACCGCGATCGTGTTCCTGCCGGTCGCGCTGCTCACCGACGCGCCCGAGACCGAGGGCACCGGCTTCCGGCTCGACCGCAAGACCACCCCGGAGCGTGGCCGCCATCGCGCCGACGGCGGTGGCGGCGGTCGGCGCACGGCGCTCGCACAGGTCCCCGCGGGACTGGGCAGCGACCCGTCCGTGCTCGACGGTCCGGTCGAACTCGAACCTCCGGTACGCGCTCTCGAAAGGGAGAGCGGGCCGCTGCTCGGCGGAGGTGACGGCATCAGCGATATCGAGGACACGGAGAGCGAGCGCGGCGGACTGTTCCGCGCGCGGGAACATCTCCGCGACTCCAGCCTTGAGGTCCCGTACGCCGGAGACGACGCACGCGACGCGTACGGCCGGGGCACCGGCGACGCCCGTGACGGTCTGCTGGGCCGTGATGACGCGCGCGGCCCGCGGGACGACACCAGAGACTTCCGCGACCGGCGCGACGGCCGCCCCGTCCAGCCGCCGCGCGGCCGGCACGGACAGCCTCAGCGCCCGGCGGACGCCACCGCGGGCCAGTCCGAGCGCCCGGTCGGACTGCCCCGCCGCAAGCCCCCGACCCTGGTCGTGGACCGCGGTCGGCGCGTGGACGAGCCGGGCCGCGCCATGCCCGCGGCGGCGCCGGATCCGGCGGCCGGGGGAGCGGGCCGCACCTGGTCCGGCGTACCGGCACAGCCCTCGCGTTCCTCGGCACCGGGCGGGCCGGTGTCCGACGGGCCCCCGCCCACGATCGACGGGCTGCCCCGCCGGATCCGGCAGGCCAGTCTGGCCCCTCAGTTGAAGGACACCACTCAGGACCGTGGCACCGACCTCTCGCCCGCCACGGGCCAGGACGCCGAGCGGGACGCGGACGAAGTACGCAGCCGCATGGCTTCGCTCCAGCGGGGCTGGCAGCGTGGCCGTCGGCAGAACGATGCCGAGGACTCCACCGGCCCCGGCGAGATACAAGGAACCACATCGGAGGGGGACGGTCGATGACCGCACCGAACGCCGCAGCACGTCACTCCATAGACCCCAACGCCGCCGGAGAGCTCAACTGGCTCCTCGACGAACTCGTGGACCGGGTCGCCAGCATCCGTAAAGCGGTGGTGCTCTCCGGTGACGGACTCGCCACCGGAACGTCCAAGGACCTCACGCGCGAGGACGGCGAGCACCTCGCGGCCGTCGCCTCCGGGTTCCACAGCCTCGCCAAGGGCGTGGGACGGCACTTCGAGGCGGGCAAGGTCCGGCAGACCGTCGTGGAGCTGGACGACGCGTTCCTCTTCGTCACCGCGGCGGGCGACGGCAGCTGTCTGGCCGTGCTGTCCGACGCGGACTCCGACGTCGGACAGGTCGCCTACGAGATGACGCTCATGGTCAAGCGGGTCGGCGTCCACCTGGGCACGGCCCCACGGACCGGCCTGCCCGCCGGAGGGTGAGCGGGCCCCGATGAGCGAAGGCGATCAGGATCAGCAGCACTGGTTCGACGGCGAAGCCGGACCGGTAGTACGTCCGTACGCGATGACGCGTGGCCGCACCAGCAGCGCGACGCGCCACCGGCTCGACCTGATCGCGCTCGTCGTCTGCGAACCCGCGGCCGGTGACCCCGGCCGGGACCAGACGCTCTCCCCCGAGCACGTGGAGATCGTCGAACGCTGCTTCACCAGCCCCCAGTCGATCGCCGAGCTGGCCGCGGGCCTCGACCTCCCCGTCGGGGTGGTCAGGGTCCTCGTCGGCGATCTGGTGGAGGACGAAATCGTGCATGTAACCCGTCCCGTTCCGCCGGCCGAACTGCCGGACGTGAGCATTCTCCGCGAGGTGATCAATGGTCTTCGGGCGCTCTAGCCACAGGCAGCGTCCGGCCGAACCGGTGACGCTGAAGATCCTGGTCGCCGGGGGCTTCGGGGTGGGCAAGACCACCCTCGTGGGCGCGGTCAGCGAGATCAGACCGCTCCGTACCGAAGAGGTGCTGAGTGAGGCCGGCCGGCCCGTCGACGACGTCGAGGGGGTCGATGGCAAGACGACCACCACGGTCGCCATGGACTTCGGCCGGATCACACTCCGCGAGGACCTGGTGCTGTATGTCTTCGGGACGCCGGGCCAGGACCGCTTCTGGTTCCTCTGGGACGAGCTGGCCCAGGGCGCCCTGGGCGCCGTCGTACTGGCCGACACCCGCCGCCTCGCGGACTCCTTCGCCGCCGTTGACTACTTCGAACGGCGCGGCATCCCGTTCACCGTCGCCGTCAACTGCTTCGAGGGCGCGGACCGCTTCCCGAGCGAGACCGTACGGTCGGCACTCGACCTCGACCCGGAGGTCCCGTTGGTGATGTGCGACGCGCGCGAACGCGAGTCCGTCAAGGAAGTGCTGGTGACAGTCGTCGAGCACGCCATGACTCTGGCCGCGCGGCAGCGCGAGCACGCGGCCACGACCTGAGCCCGGCTCCGTACGGCTGGACCCGGGACCGTACGGCTGGACCCGGGACCGTACGGCCGGACCCGCCGCCCACCGCGTCCCGCCCCCTCAGCGCGTCAGGGGCGGTTCGCGGCGAGCCACTTGGCGGCCGTCTCCGCCAGCTCCCGGTCGCGGCCCGCCAGCATCATCCGGATCATCTGTACATCGCCCCGCAGCGACCAGGCCGGATGGCCGAAGGTGGCGGGATTGTTCTTCTCGATCAGGAAGTGGGCGGGCCAGGCCGTCCCGTACCCGATCAGCGGCAGGGCCGCCGCGTACCGCTTCCGTCCGCGCGCCAGCCCATAGGCACTGACCGCGAGGCCGGTGAGCGTGCCGGTGAGATGGAGCCAGCGCGTCGCCGCCTTGGAATGCATGGCGACGTAGTAGGGCCAGAACTCGTCGTACGAATCGAACGTCCGTGGCTCGACCGGCTGTCGCTCGTTCGTCTGCCGCTCGCTCGTCCGATGCTCATATGTTCGCTGCGCCATACGGGCACCGTAATGGCTTTCCTGTGAACCGGAAACGGGTTCAGCGCGTCACACCGGGAGACGGCCGGCCGGAGTCCACGGGGGTGGCCCCGGCCGGCCGTCGTGCTTCCGTCCCGCCGCCGCTCTCAGCTGCCCGCGACCGAACGCCACGCCACCGGGAAGTCGAAATAGCTGTCCGGGAAGATCTCCGGCTTGTGCGTGAAGTGCCACCACTCCTCGGGCAGATTGGTGAACCCCACGTCGGCCAGCGTCGACTTCAGGAGCTGCCGGTTCGCGCGCTGCTCGCCCTGGACGCGTGGATCGTCGGTGTGCGCGAGCGTGTCGAAGCAGTCGAAGCCCGTGCCCATGTCGACGGAGTTGTCGGGGAACCGCTCGGTCTTCGGACCGTAGCAGGGAGTGAGCCGCTCACCCGGACGGTACGGCCGCGTCGGCAGGGCCGGCAGCTTGACGAGCGTCAGATCGACGGTGCTGCCCCGGCTGTGTCCGGACTTCTCCGCGATGTAACCGTCCGCGAACAGCCGCGACTTGTCGACCCGCGGATAGAACTCCGGCTTCATACGCTCGTCCTGAAGGTCCTCGGCCCACCGTACGAAGTGATCGACGGCCCGCTGCGGCCGGTAACAGTCGTACACCTTCAGCGAGTAGCCCTGCCGCAGCAGCTTCTTCTGCGCGCTGCGCAGCGCCTCGGCGGTGGGGCGGGTGACGAGACAGACCGGCTGCCGGTAGCCGTCCACGGGCTCGCCCACGAAGTTGTGCGGCGTGAGGTAGCGCATCTCCTGGATGATCGTCGGCGCGACCGTTCTCAGGGCCACGAACTCCTTCGGTGCCACCGGTTCCGGCGTGGCCCGCGCGGCGGGCGCGGTGGCGGCGACGGTCAGCAGGGCGGCGGTGGAGGCGGCCAGCACGCGGAGTGCGGCTATAAGACGTGTCATGGGCACCTTCGTCTATCAGCTCCGGGGGCCGCGCGGAAGAGTGATCGGATACAGTCCGCGCGTGTCCGAGTCCCAGAAGAAGCCCGCGGTGACGCATTCGCACTGCGGAAGCTGCGGTACGCCGTACCCGCCGGGAGCCGGCTGGCCCCGTTCGTGCGGGGCCTGCGGTGCCACGGCCTATCTCAACCCGCTGCCCGTCGCCGTCGCGCTCCTGCCGGTGACCGACGAGGAGGGCACCGCGCTCGTCGTCATCACCCGCACCATCGAGCCCGCGTCCGGCGGTCTCGCACTCCCCGGCGGTTTCATCGACCGCGCGGAGGACTGGCGGCAGGCCGTCGTACGGGAGTTGAGGGAGGAGACCGGCATCGAGGCACCGGCGCACGACGTACGGCTCGCCGACGCGCTCAGCTCTCCGGACGGTCATCTGCTGCTCTTCGGGCTGCTCCCCGAGCGCCCGGCGGACCGGCTGCCGCCCTCCGTCCCGACCGAGGAGACCGCGGGCTGGCAGCTGCTGCGCGGCCCGGCCGAGCTGGCGTTCCCGCTGCACACGGACGCCGTACGGGCGTGGTTCGCGGGTCGCTACGGGACGCAGGTACGTCCCTGAGGGCCGAGCGCCACAACGGACTCACCGCTCCCGGCCTACCGCTCCCGGCCTACCGCTCCCGGCCTACCGGCCCCGGCTCACCGTCCACGCACCCGGACCGCCCACTCCGGCTCCACCGCGCCCTCGTCCGTCACCCGCTCCACCCGGACCTCGCCGTTCACCAGCCGCGAGGTGTAGCGCTCCACCTCCGCCTCCCGGAGCCCATCGCCCGGGTCCCGTACCACCAGACCGCCCCCCGAGCGCCCCGCGGCGGGCGCCCACACCTCCAGTTCGGGCCGGCCGTCCTCGCCCCGCACCGGAATCACCGCGCCCGCCCGTGCCAGGACCGGGATACGTGACCGGGGCGCGTCAAGCAGCACCTGGCCGGGGCCCTCGTACGCCTTCTCCGTGACCGTGTCGTACCACCGGCCGCGCGGCAGGCGCACCGCCCGCCGGTCCGTACCGCGCTCCAGCACGGGCGCCACCAGCAGCGCGTCGCCGAGCAGGAACTCGTCCCCGCAGTCGCGCAGCGCCCGGTCCTCCGGCGCCCCCCACCACACCGGACGGACGTACGGCGCCCCGGTCAGCCGGGCCAGCTGAGCCAGCGTCACGAAGTACGGCCGCAGCCGCTCCCGCCCGGCGAGCGCGGCCCGCGCGTGTTCAAGCACCTCGGGGCCGAACTCCCACGGCTCCCTGCGCCCCGCGTCGATCGCCGCATGGGTGCGGAACAGCGGCAGATACGCCCCCAGCTGGAACCAGCGCAGATACAGCTCGGGGCTCGGACTGCCGTCGAAACCGCCCACGTCAGGACCCGAGTACGGCACGCCGCACAGCCCGAGACCCAGCACCAGCGAGAGCGAGGCCCGCAGCCCGGGCCAGCCGGTCGACACATCACCGGACCAGGTGCCGCCGTACCGCTGCATCCCGGCCCAGCCGGAACGCGAGAAGAGAAAGGGCCGCTCGTCCGGCCGCAGTCGCCGCAGCCCTTCATAACCGGCCCACGCCATGGTGAGTCCATACACATTGTGGGCCTCGCGGTGTTCGCCGCCCCTACCGTCCAGCTGGTGCCTGGCCGAGCGCGGCAGAGTCGGGTCCCCGAACGGCGCGAAGGACACCGGCTCGTTCATGTCGTGCCACACCCCGGCGAACCCCTGCGCCAGCCGCTCCTCGTAGAGCCCGCCCCACCAGTCGCGCACCGCCGGATCCGTGAAGTCCGGATACACGCACTCGCCGGGCCAGACGGCACCGCGCACCTCGCGTCCCCGCCCGTCCCGTACGAACGCGCCGGCCGGACCGACCGCACGCCCGCTCTCGTAGACCTCGTTCCCGCGCTCCGCTTTCACGGCCGGATCGACGATCGAGACCAGCCGGACCCCGTCCGCGCGCAGCTCCTCGGCGAGCCCCGGCAGATCGGGGAAGTGTTCACGATCCACGGTGAAGACCTGATGCGCGTCGTAATGATCGATGTCGAGATGGAGCGCGGACAGCGGCAGCCCGCGGTCCCGGTACCCCGCCACCACCCGCCGCACCTCCCGCGCGCTGCCGAACCCCCAGCGCGCGTGCTGGGGCCCCAGCGCCCAGGAAGGGGGTGGTACGGGCGCTCCGCTCAGCGCCGTCCAGCTGTGCAGCACCCGCGCGGGCGTACCGGTCACCACCCAGCAGCGCAGCGGCCCGCCGTCCATCCGCAGCTCGCTCGTGCCGGGCCGGTCGTGCCCCGAGCCCGCGCCCTCCTCGCCCTCCCGGAGCGTGACCCGGCCGTCCCAGGAGTTGTCGTGGAACGCCAGATGCGTCCCGGCGTCGGCCACCACCAGCTGCACGGGCATCGTCACGTACAGCGGGTCGTCGCCGGGGCCGAAACCGCCGCCCGGATCGGTGTTCCACAGCCGGTACGTCCCGTCCCGCAGCCGGGGCCCCGAACCGCGCCCGCCCAGGCCGAAGAAACGCGCGTCGGCGGGCACCTCGGTGCGCTGCACCCAGCGCGCGGGCCCGCCCGCGACCGGCTCCCACCAGCGCGGCGGCAGCTCCCGGCGCAGTACGACACCCCCCGGCGTACGGACCTCGACCCCGCCGTTGCGCGAGACCGCGACCGTCACCCGCTCCGAGACGACCCGCCAGCCGCCGTCCTTGTCGGGTTCGAGTCCGGCCCGCGGATCGGGCTCCGGCGGCACGTCGGCGAGCGCGTACGAGGGCAGCGGCTCCGCGCCGTCCCATCCCCAGAAGACGGCGCCGCCCACCATGACGCAGATATGCAGCTCCGCGCGCGCGAACCGTACGGTGCCGCCACCGGGCAGCGGCTCGGCGCCCGTGACCGGCCCGGGCACCCGGGCCCGCTCGGGACCGCGCGACGCCAGCTCCCTGGCATCCGTCCGCCGTTGGCGCCAGGCCGACCGCACCGCGCGCAATCTCCGCACCGAACCGAACACTTTTATCGAACGCACCAGTTCACGACCGTCCATGCTGCTCAGCCTGCCATCCGTCCGGAGCCTCGGATGCTCCGTTCAACTCCCGTTCACCTGTGGTGGGAGCACATATCTGCCTGGCCGACCATAGGGAAGCAACCCTGGTGCGAAAGACGATCACATGGCATCGTCCGTCTCGGTCGCATACACGCGCACACCCCGCACGTGCGCGCGGCCGACGCACACCAGCGTCGAGTGCACCAGCGTCGATCATCTCAGCGCCGAGTCAGCCCGGGAGCCGCCCCATGACCGCAGCAGCAAGCCCCGCCCCCCTCTGGCAGCCGGGCCCCGACCGTATCGCCGCCGCCCGGATCACCCGCTTCCAGGACTGGGCCGCCGACCGGTACGGCGCTTCGGCCGAGGGCGGCTACGCGGCGCTGCACCGCTGGTCCGTCGATGAGCTCGACACCTTCTGGGCCGCCATCGCCGACTGGTTCGATGTACGGTTCACCACCCCGTACGAACGAGTCCTTGGCGACCGCACCATGCCCGGCGCCGAGTGGTTCCCCGGCGCCACCCTGAACTACGCGGAACACGCACTCCGTACCGCCGAGGACCCGGCGCGCGCCCATGACCCGGCGCTCCTCCACGTCGACGAGACACATGAAGTGACCCCGGTCAGCTGGTCCGAGCTCCGCCGCCAGGTGGTGGCACTCGCCGGCGAGCTGCGCGCCCTCGGCGTACGCCCCGGAGACCGCGTCAGCGGCTACCTCCCCAATATCCCGCAGGCCGTCACCGCGCTGCTCGCCACCGCGGCTGTCGGCGGCGTCTGGACCTCGTGCGCCCCCGACTTCGGCGCCCGGGGCGTGCTGGACCGCTTCCAGCAGGTCGAACCCGTCGTCCTGTTCGCCGTCGACGGCTACCGCTACGGCGGGAAGGAGCACGACCGCACGGAGACCGTCGCCGAGATCCGGCACGAACTGCCCACCCTGCGGGCCGTGGTGCATGTCCCGCTCCTCGGCACCCCGGCCCCCGAAGGCGCCCTGGAATGGGCGGACCTCACCGCCGGAACCGCCGCGGCCGAAGCCACCCGGCCCGTCTTCGAACCGGTCCCCTTCGACCACCCCCTGTGGGTCCTCTACTCCTCCGGCACCACCGGTCTGCCCAAGGCGATCGTCCAGTCCCAGGGCGGAATCCTCCTGGAGCACTTCAAACAGCTCGGCCTGCACTGCGACCTCGGTCCCGAGGACCGGTTCTTCTGGTACACCTCCACCGGCTGGATGATGTGGAACTTCCTCATCTCCGGCCTGCTCACCGGCACCACGATCGTGCTGTACGACGGCAGCCCCGGCTTCCCCGCCGTCGACGCCCAGTGGGCCATCGCGGAACGGACCGGTGCCACCTTCTACGGCACCTCGGCCGCCTACGTCATGGCGTGCCGCAAGGCGGCGGCACACCCGGGCCGCGAGCACGACCTCTCCCGGGTGAAGTGCGTCGCCACCACCGGCTCACCCCTGCCGCCCGACGGATTCCGCTGGCTCCACGACGAGGTGGCCGAAGACCTGTGGATCGCCTCCGTCAGCGGCGGCACCGACGTGTGCAGCTGCTTCGCGGGCGCCGTACCCACCCTCCCCGTCCATATCGGCGAACTCCAGGCGGCCTGTCTGGGGACGGACCTCCAGGCCTGGGACCCGCACGGCAGAGCCGTCATCGGAGAGGTCGGCGAACTGGTCGTCACCAACCCCATGCCGTCCATGCCGATCCGCTTCTGGAACGACCCCGACGGCAGCCGCTACCACGACAGCTACTTCGAGATGTTCCCCGGCGTCTGGCGCCACGGCGACTGGATCACCCTCACCGACCGGGGCTCGGTCATCATCCACGGCCGCTCCGACTCCACCCTCAACCGGCAGGGCGTCCGCATGGGCTCCGCCGACATCTACGAGGCCGTCGAACGCCTCCCCGAGATCCGTGAATCCCTCGTCATCGGCTTGGAGGAGCCGGACGGCGGGTACTGGATGCCGCTCTTCGTCCATCTCGCCCCGGGTGCCGTCCTCGACGACACGCTCCGTGCCCGCGTCAAGGCGACGATCCGCGAACAGCTCTCGCCACGCCATGTGCCGGACGAGATCATCGAAGTCCCCGGTATCCCCCACACCCTGACCGGCAAGCGCATCGAGGTCCCGGTCAAGCGCCTCCTCCAGGGCGCGGCACTCGACAAGGCGGTCAACGCGGGGTCCGTGGACAACCTCGAACTCCTCCGCTTCTACGAAAACCTCGCCCGCGAGCGCCACTGACCACGTTGTCAGACCCTCTGGTTACTCTGAGTGAGCAATGATCGACCGTGCTCAGGGGGAGCCATGGCGCACACCGACCACAGCGAGCAGACACTCAGGACCGCGCGCCGCAGACTGCGCCGCGAGGTCCCCAGCACCGTCGGCCTGCTGGCCGACGAGCGGGACTTCACCGCGATGCGGCGCTACCGCACCTTCACCTTCGACGACCACGCCGCGTATCTCCGACAGATCGACGGACTCCTGAAAACCCTGGCATCCCAGGGTGTCCACACCACCGTCGCCCTCTTCGACCCGGAGGAGTACGCCGAGTACTGCGCGGAATCCGGCCTCGACCCCGACACCGCGGACAGCCGCGGCCGGTTCACGGCCCGTATCCCCGGGAGCGGCGCCGCCATCGCCTATACCGGCCAGCCCATCGACAGCCTCGTCCCACAGCTCATCAGCGGCGCCATCCGCAGGGCCACCTGGGAGTACGCGACGACGCTCCTCGCCGATCTCGGCGAGTGCGCCGACTGCGGTCAGGACATCGGGCGCGCGGCCTTCGACCGCGCCTCCCACCTGCTGCTCCGACTGCTCGAAGGAGCCGGCTCCGGCACGCACCACCTCGTCTGCAGCGTCCCCGCGGTCGACGAACAACTCCTCGCGGTCCTGCGCACCGATTGCCCCGACAGCCCCGACAGCAGCTCCGACACCAACCCTGACGGCAGCCCTGACAACAGTCCCGACGGCCCTGGCGGCGCGCCCTCCCGGCTCGACTCGTCCCAAGCCACCGAGTTCGTGACCGTGCTGGCCGTCGGTATCGCCCTGGAGAGCGCCGGGGGAGTGGTGCTCCGTACGACCCGAGCCGATGACCCCGACCGGCTCCACGGCTGGCGCCTCCAGCGCGGCAGCCTCGTTCCGCTCACCGCCGGCGAGGTCTTCAGCGCCTACTGCACCGACGCGGACACCGGAGAGCCGGTCTCCCCCGAATCCGGCGTGGAGTACCGCGCGGGCTTCGACCTCGGCCCGGACGACACCGGGACCCACCACTGAACGGAGCCAACGACAGAGGGGCTTCCCGCCTCACAGGCGGGAAGCCCCTCCAGAAGCCCGACCGGAATCCGGCCGTCCCGGCTCACTCTCCGGACAGCACCGCCTGCGCGGCCTTCCGCGCGCCCTCGGCGGTGTCCGCGGCACGCGCGGCGGCGGCGGCACGCTCACACTGCGCCAGCGTGTGCTTCGCCAGAGCCGACCGCACATACGGGATCGATGCCGCGCCCATCGACAGCGACGTCACACCCAGCCCGGTCAGCACACAGGCGAGCAGCGGATCGGCGGCGGCCTCACCACACACCCCACAGCTCTTGCCCTCGGCCTTGGCGCCCTCGGCCGACAGCGCCACCAGATCCAGCAGCGCCGGCTGCCACGGATCCTGGAGCCGAGACACCGCACCCACCTGCCGGTCGGCCGCGAAGGTGTACTGCGCCAGGTCATTGGTACCCAGCGAAAGGAACTCGACCTCCTGAAGAATCGAGCGCGCCCGCAGAGCGGCCGACGGAATCTCCACCATGGCCCCGAACTTCGCGTGCAGCCCCGCCTCACGACAGGCGTCAGCGAACGCCTTCGCGTCCGTGCGGTCGGCCACCATAGGCGCCATGACCTCCAGATACACCGGCAGACCCTCGGCCGCCTTCGACAGCGCGGTCAGCTGTGTCCGCAGCACATCCGGGTGATCCAGCAGACTCCGCAGACCACGCACACCGAGCGCCGGATTCGGCTCATCGGCGGGCGTCAGGAAGTCCAGCGGCTTGTCCGCGCCGGCGTCCAGCACCCGTACGACCACCCGGCCCTCGGGGAACGCCTCAAGCACCGCGCGATACGCCGCGATCTGCTTCTCCTCCGACGGGGCCTGCTTGCTGTCGTCCAGGAAAAGGAACTCCGTACGGAACAGCCCGACACCCTCCGCACCCGCCTCGACGGCCGCCGGCACATCCGCGGGCCCGCCGACATTGGCGAGCAGCGGCACCTTGTGACCGTCCGAGGTCGCACCCGGCCCGGTGGAGGCGGACAGCGCGGCCTTCCGCGCGGCGGCAGCCGCCTCAAGCTCGGCCCGCTTCTCGGCACTCGGCTCGACAAAGATCTCGCCCGTGCTGCCGTCCACCGCGATCACGGTGCCCTCGGCCAGCTCACCGGCGCCCGGCAGCGCGACAACAGCCGGCACCCCGAGCGCACGCGCCAGAATCGCGCTGTGACTCGTCGGCCCGCCCTCCTCGGTCACGAAGCCGAGAACCAACGTCGGGTCGAGCAACGCCGTATCGGCGGGCGCGAGATCACGCGCGATCAATACGTAGGGCTCGTCACTGTCCGGCACGCCCGGCATCGGAACGCCCAGCAGCCGGGCGACGATACGATTCCGCACATCGTCCAGGTCCGCGACCCGCCCGGCCAGATACTCACCGGCGCCGGCGAGCAGCGCGCGATACGAGGCGAACGCGTCGTACACCCCACGCTCGGCCGTGCTCCCGACGGCGATCCGCCGCTCCACATCGGCCATCAGTTCCGGGTCCTGCGCCATCAGCGCCTGCGCCTCAAGCACGGCCTGCGCCTCGCCGCCCGCCAGATTGCCGCGGGCGATCAGATCGGCCGACACCGCCTCGACGGCCTGGTGAGCACGCCCCTGTTCGCGCTCCGCCTCCTCCGTCGGGATCGACTTGGCCGGGGGCTCCAGCATCGCGGTCCCCATGTGCCTGACCTCGCCGATCGCCACTCCGTGGCTGACCCCGACGCCTCGCAGCGTTGTCTCCATTTCACCCGTCTCCGGTTATGCGGCGACCCGGTCGCCGCGATGGATGTACGACGAGCGCGCCGCGCCCGTCCCTGACATACGCCGACGGCGTCACTGCCAGCCGAAAAGAGTGTCGCCGGTCTTCACATCGCCGTCCTCGCGGAGGTCGGAGAGGGAGTCTGCGGTGGCCTCAAGCGCCACGACGGGACAGATGGGCGACTTGCCGGCCTCCTCCACGGCGGAAGGGTTCCAGCGCACCACGGCCTGTCCGCGCGTGACCGTGTCGCCCTTGTTGACGAGCAGTTCGAAGCCCTCGCCATTGAGCTGCACGGTGTCGATTCCGAGGTGCGTCAGCACTCCGTGGCCGTCCGAGTCGACGACGACGAAGGCGTGCGGATGCAGGGAGACCACCACACCGTCGACCGGGGAGACGGCCTCGCCCGGCTCCCGCACGGGATCGATGGCCGTACCGGGCCCCACCATCGCACCGGCGAACACCGGGTCGGGTACAGCGGGCAATCCGATGGCGCGTCCGGCGAGCGGGGCCGTCACGATGGTCATGGGGAGCCTCCAGAGGCGGAGAAGTACGGGGCCGTCGTCACCGTCCGTGAGGGGGCGACGTGCTGTTCAGAAGGGTAAGTCATAGGAAGTGACGGTTCCGCGTGAGTGCTGCGGGTTGACGGGCCATGGGGCAACCGAAACCGATTTGCCTGCGTCGGCCGACCGCATGTACTGTCGTACTCCTGCCTGGCCCCAACGCGACTTCAAGTCGGGGGTCGGCGGCACCTATCAAGCCTCGATCCCAACCCGGAATCCGCTTTAGCATGCCCGCGGAACGAGTGGTCAGGAAGAGCAAAAAGGCCTGATAGAGTTTGAAACACGAAATGCCGAAGGGAAAAGCCCGGAGGGACCGGAAACGGGACCGAAGGAAGCGTCCGTTCCTTGAGAACTCAACAGCGTGCCAAAAGTCAACGCCAGATATGTTGATACCCCGACCTGCCGGGTGATCCGGTGGGTTGA
>NZ_JBHUBB010000047.1:0-48809 GCF_042789485.1 Streptomyces sp. NPDC056835 | reverse complement strand
GCCGCACCACGGCCCGTCCGGCGACGGTGGGTCAGCCGCGTGCCACCGCGATCGAGCCCTGAAGCCGCTCGCCCGCCTCGTAGATCATGTACGGCACCCCCCGGTCGGTTCCGAAGCTCGGCGAGGCACTGCGCCCGTTGTCCGGCGCGCTGTTGGCCGAGTCGTAGAAGAGACCGAGATGATTACGGCGGCTGAAGTCGTTGCCGACCTCGGTGATCAGCAGATTACCGCCGTTCTCCTTGCCGGTGTTGTAGACGACGTACGTGCTGCCGTTCCGGCTCAGCAGGTGCGGGCCGCCGATGTTGTTCGCCCCGACGTCGGAGTGGCGGACGAGCGGCTGCTGGTCGAACGTCCAGTCACGGCCGTCCCGCGACCAACCCCAGGCGATGTCACGGTGGTTGGACTGGTTGTTGAGCATGAAGAGCATCACGTAGCGCGCGTCGCGCGAGGGCAGGTCGTGCCGGAAGACGCGCGCGTACGAGGTCTCGCTGCTGCCCGCGGGCAGCATCGCGGTGGTGAGCACCACCTTGTCGTACGTGAAGGTGATGCCGTCCTTGGAACGGGCGAGGCGGGTCGTACTGTTCTCCCCGTGGAAGTAGAGCCACATCTCCCTGACGTCCTCGTTCCACAGGACGTGTGGCGAGGCCACATGGGAGACCTTGTAGTGCGGCTGCCAGTTGTTGGAGACGATCGGGTTCGCGGTGTACTCGGTGAACGGCCCCTCCAGCGAGTCGCCGTAGGCCAGGCAGATACCGCCTGGCGCGTCGTGCGGGCCGTAGTAGAGGTAGTAACGGCCCAGCGGGTTGGCCAACTTGTCGTAGACGCCCCGGACGCACGGGAAGATGATCTCCCCGGTGGGGTTGTACTTGAGCTGGGAGGGCGTCAGAAGCGTCTTCAGATAACGGTAGTCGGGGAATCCACCGGGCGCCGCGGCGACAGCGGGTGCCCCCGCCGGGGCAGGGGCGGCGGTCGCGCCGCCCGCCGTAGCGCCGGTGGCTGCCACACCGGAGGTCACCGCCGCGGTCGCGACCGCGGCGCGCAGGAAGACGCGCCGGCCGGGGCGCCGCGGCTCAGGCGTGTCGTGCCGCTGCTTCGGGTCGCTGTCGTGCTGTGTCATGTCGTGCTCCGTCCCGGGAGTGAGAGATCACAGATAGCTGGCGGCGGTGACGCAGAATCCGCCGAGGGCGACGGCCCAGACGTACGGCAGGGTCCGCAGCATCACCTGCTGCGGTGTGACTCCGGCGTACTGCGCGCTCCACACGGTCTGGGTGCTGGTCGGGTCCGCCACACCGAAGACCTGGTTGTACGAGGTGGCGAGGCCCAGCACCGCGACGGCCGGGTAGATGCCGGCGGCGATGAGGACACCGGCGATGCCCGCGCCGAGGCCGTAGACGTTCAGCGGGCCCCGGTAGAGGCAGAGCGGTACGAGCAGGGTGAAGACCACGACGAACAGCACCGGGTTCTGCGGGCTGACCGCCTTGATCAGCGGCTCCAGCGCCTCCACGGCGCCGGGCAGCTTCACCGCGGCGAGCAGGATGCCGATCGCGATGAAGAGCACGATCGGCGCCGCCGCGATCTCGAAGGCGCCGTACAGGGTGCGCAGCAGCCGCTTGCTCATCTCGCCCGGCCGGGTGGTGGTGATCAGCGCGTACAGGACGCCGGCCAGCATCGACGGCAGGATCGCGACATCGAGACCGAGGGCGAGGATCAGTGGTACGAGCGGGGTGAGCAGCGCGTACCACGGGGCGTCGCCGAGCTTTTCACGGCGCGAAGTGGACTTCGGGGAACCGGATTTGAGCGACCACGCGTGTTCGACGCCCCGTCGTCGCGTCTCGATGAGGACGAAGAGTACGGCGGCGGCCAGCGCGAAGGGGAACAACTTCATCATGAAGCCGCGCACGGTGTCCACGGGCAGTTCGAGCGCGGTGGAGAAGAACTGCCAGATGGGCAGTTCGAAGGGCATACCGGCGGCGATGCCCATCAGGATCGTGCCGGCCGCGGTGACCTTGGGTATACCGACGGCGATCATGGCGGGTATGCCGATGATGCCGGCCAGCATCGCGGCGGGCGCCGAGCCCGTGACCGTACCGACGAGGGTGGAGACGGCGAGGACGCCGAGGGCGACCACGACCGGTCGGTCGCCGCCGAACTCGACGATCTTGCGGACGAGCGTGCCCGCGATGCCGGTCTCGTCGAGGAGCTTGCCGAGCCAGGAGCCCAGCAGGATCGCGATCATCGTGGCGGCGAGGGCCGGCGCGCCTTCCTGGACGACCGTGTCCAGGACGCTGCTCTCGCCGGTCAGCGGGGCGCCGGCGAGGAAAGCGATGACGACGGCCAGGATGACGAGGGCGAAGGCGGTGGGGAGTCTGCGGGTGAGCATCGCGGCGACACCGGCCGCCATGACGAGAAGGATGACGACGCCCATGGGGTTACTTCTTTCTTCCGTGCGGGGACCCCTGCGAGGACCCGTGCGGCGATTCGGCCGCGGTGGCCGTGGCCAGGGCTGCCGTCAGCAGGAGCGGGCTGCGGCCGAGGCCACAGACCGTGCGGGCGTGGGCGTGGGCGGCGATCTCGTCGGCGCCCGCGACATGGCCGTACAGGCGGTGGCGTCCCGCGCGCAGCACGACGTGGCCGAGGGACCGCTTCAGGGCCGTCTTCGCCGGTCCGTGGTGGAGTTGTTCGTGCACGGCCTCGTGGGCGATCGCCGCCGCCCGTACCGACCCGGCCGGATACCAGTGGCGCCAGCCGAGGCGGTCGATCAGCTCGTCGGCGAGGGCCAGGGTGTCGGTGAACAGCTCGACGGTCGGGACCGGCCTGGAGGTGTAGCGGGCGAGGAGGCCCTTCGCCAGGCCGTCGCCGCTCTCCACGACGTGGGGCGCCCGGGCGACGGGGGCGAGTGAGGCGCCGAACTCGTCGGCGGCAGAAGCCCATTGACGCAGCAGAGCGGGGTCGCGGCTCTCGTGCGTGGGGGTGTTCGCGAGCAGCCGGACGTCGAACTCGATGTCGTCCGTCGCTTCGAGTGCCTTGATCGCCGCGAGCTCGGCACGGTCGGGCAGGGCGACTGTCATGAGCGCACCTCCAGCACGGCGATGACCGGCTCGTCGGCGGCGCGTGCCCGCAGTTCGCTGCGGGCGAGTGCGAGCAGCGGCTGCGGGTCGAGTACGCCGGAGAGGTCGGCGATCCGGGAGCCGAGGAGCAGCCGCAGGGCGGGGGCACGAATGCCGCCGTCGCCGTACGACGTGGCCTCCCGCACCAGCCCGGCGAGGACTTCGGGCGCGCGGCGGACGGTGGTGGTCTCGACGCGGGCGTCGGGCGCGTGGAGCCGTACGACCCCGTCGGCGTCCACGACGCGCACCGGGTGGCGGTCCGGGCGGAACCGGCGGTGCACGTCGGTGCCGTACACGGTGTGCGCGGGGGTGCCCGCGAGCACGCGCACCGACGCCGGGTCGGTCTTGAGGCTGTCGGCGGCGGCGCGCAGCCGGGCGGCCTCGTCGGCCCGGTGGGCGCGGTCCTGCGTACGCAGCTCGGTGGCGCCGGTCGCGACGGCCCGCACGGTGCTGGTCTGCGGGTCGACGGTGACCTCCACCTCGACGCCGTCCGCGGCCGCGCCCTGGGCGACGACGGCGGCCTCGGCCTCGGCCCGTACGGCGAGGATCTGTTCCTGGCCGGCGCCGGGGATGATGCGTTCGATCTGCTCGCGGATGAGGGCGAGGGCGACACCGATGGGGCTGATGACCTCGTTGTGGCGCGCGATCCTGCCCTCCTGTCCGGTGACGGCCGCGAGGTGCGGGGTGACGGAGGCCGCGCCTCCGCCGCCGCCGACGAGCACGGCGGTGTCCTTGTCCAGGCGGTAGTCACGGATCATCGCGTCGACCACGGACTTCACCTGGTCGGTGCCGGCGTCCAGGACGCGGGCCGCCGCCGTGGCGACGTCCGTGCCGAGCGCGGCGGCCAGGGGCGCGATCGCGGCCTTGGCCACGGCCGGGTCGCAGTGGGCGAAGTCCCCTTCGGGTACCCGGCCCAGCGCGTTGGCCGCGCAGGTCATGGTGATCGCGAAGCGTCCGCCGGCGGCGTCGAGCACCGCGTAGTCGGCCGGGTCGTCGTCCATCGGCCTGATCGTGCTGACCTTCGCGTCCCGCAGGTCGTCCAGGGTCGCGAAGCAGGCGTACGGCAGTCCCGCGATGTGTGCGCTGCGCGGTCCCGCGCCGGTGACCTTGCCGCCGCCGACGCGGACCATCGAGCCGCCGCCGACACCGACGGTCCTGACGTCGAGCGCCGACAGGTATGACGTCTTGCCGAGGATGGTGGCGTGCCGGACGGCGACCTTGCCGCGCCGTACGACGCTGATGTCTGTGGACGTGCCGCCGGTCTCCAGGAACAGGCCCTCGCTGACGCGCTCCTGCATGAGCGCGCCGGCGACCCCCGCCGCCGGTCCGGACAGCACGGTGAGCAGCGGCCTGCGCCGCATCTCGTCCAGCGACATCACTCCCCCGTCGCAGCGCATCACCATCAGTGGCGCGCTCACGCCCGCCTTGGTGATGGACGTGTCGACCAGGTCGGCCGTGGCGAGCATGCGCGGCAGGATCGCGGCGTTCACGACGGCGGTCCTGGTCCGCTTGTGGAGCCCGTACAGCGAGGTGATCTCGTGCGCAGCGGTCGTCGGCAGACCGCGCTCCTTGGCCACCGCGACGACCGTGTCCTCGCCTTCGGGGCGGTCGACGCTGAACGGCTGGCTGGCGACGACGACTTGGGCCCCTTCCCGGACGACCGCGTCGACGGCGGCGCGTACGGCGGGCGCGTCGTCCGGGTCGGCGACATGGGCGTAGGCGAGCGGAAGCCGCTTGCCGGGGGTGAGTTCGAGCTTCCGGAAGGCGGCGAGCCCTCGGGTGAACCCGGCGCTCGGACCGGCGCCCACACCGATCAGACCGACGGTGGCGACGTCGCCCTCCAGCAGGGCATTGGTAGCCTGGGTGGTGCCGTGGGCCAGGAAGGCCACGTCCTTCGGGGCGTGTCCGGTCTGCTCCAGCAGACGGTCGAGAGCTTCTACGATGCCGTGGGCGACGCCGTCCTCGTGATGGTGGCTGGTGGGGACCTTCACCTGCCCCAGGAGTCGCAGGGTCGTGGCGTCTACGGCCACGGCGTCGGTGAAGGTTCTGCCCACGTCGATGCCGACGCGGATGCGGTGGGTGTTCATGGCTTGGGCACCTCCTTGTGCACAGTTGGCATGGCGCGGGCGGTAGGCCGGGCGGGGCAGGTGGAGCTGCTTCTGCCCGGCTGTCCGCCGCCGTTTTTCTGTCGCCGTCGTTCTGTCGGGCGATGTCAGTAGCCGCGTACGTCGGGCCAGTGGCGCTGGACTCCTTCGCGGTCGAGCAGCCGGGCGAATTGGTCGAACCGTTTGTCCTCGGCCTGGACCTGGCGCGGTTCGACGCCCTCGGCGACACAGTGCGCCGCCAGCGCGCCCGCGACCTCGCCGATGTTCCATTCCACCGGGTGGAGCCGGTAGCAGCCGTTGGTGATGTGGGTGGTGCCGATGTTCTTTCCGGCGGGCAGCAGATTGCGGACGCGGCGCGGTACGAGGGCGCCGAGGGGGATCTCGAAGGGCACGGAGCCGATGTCGATGTAGTTGTCGCCGCCGGTCGAGGGGTGCAGGTCGATGCGGTAGTTGCCGACGCCGACGGAGTCCCGGTAGCGGGTGCCGCCGTAGGGGCCGACGATGTCGATCGCGACATCGTGCTCGGTGACGGTGGTGACGGCCTTGATACGGCGTGACTCGCGTACGTACGGCGCCTTGGCCAGCCCGTCGGCCGTGCCGGTGACATCGGGACGCAGCCGGAGTCCGGGGAATCCCGTGCCGCCGTCGGCGCGCGGCGCCTCGGTCTGGAGCCAGTACAGGACCGAGAGCGACAGCTGGCGCGCCTCGGCGAGCGCGGCGGCCGACGTCTCCTCCCCGGCGCCGATCAGGGGCTTCAGCCAGTAATCGTTGAGGGGCCAGTTGACGAGGGTGATGTCGGAGTCGAAGGCGCCGGGCCGGTGCAGCTTGCGGGCCAGGATCCGGCGGAAGCCGAACAGCTCCTTGTCACCCGCGTCGGCCGACTGGTCGGCGGTGACGTCGAGCGGGTCGAGGTCCGGGTTGGGGACGAAGGTGCGCGGTACGGCCTCCAGGGTGCGGGGGTCGGGCGCGAGGAAACCGAGCAGCGGTCCGGGCCAGAAGTCCGGCCGGTAGGCGCGCCAGAAGTCGTAGTCGGCCGGCCGGCTGATGGTGTGGTCCTCGCCCTCGTGGTGGGAGAGCGCGAAACACACCGTGATTCCCTGCTGGTTGAGGGGCGCCGCCTCCTCGGGGGCGTGCGGCTCGTCGAACTCGCTCCGCGCCTCGGCGCCGATCGTGTGCTCGACCCCGGCGAGTTCGAGCAGTTCGCCGGTCTCGGTGGCGTCGATGACGTAACGGGCGCTGATCGTACGGCGGGTGCCGTCCCGCAGGTCAGTGAGCGTGACGGACCGTACGGTGTCGTCGTCGCCCGGCTCGGCGGCGACCGGGCGGTGTTCGGTCAGCAGCGTGAGCCGGCCCGAGGAGCGGTGCGGAGCGAGCATCGCCTCCAGGACGGCGAGGGCGACGCGCGGCTCGTGGCAGAGCTTGCTGACGCGGCCCGCGCCCGGGTTGAGATCGGTGAGGGCCCGCGCCTCGGAGCGCAGCGGGTACCACTGGCGGTAGTAGTCCCTGATGGACTCGCGCAGCGTACGGTACGAGGCTGTGGTGCCGAACTGCTCGACCCACGGGTGTTCGTCCGGCGGGACGGCCTGGGAGGTGAGCTGGCCGCCGATCCAGTCCGTCTCCTCGGTGAGGACGACGGTGCGTCCGGCCCGGCAGGCGGCGAGGGCGGCGGCCACGCCGCCGAGCCCGGAGCCCACGATGAGGATGTCGGGTGCGGATGTCACGGATCTCCTTGAAGTGCGGTGTGTGCGTGGCGCGGTTGACGCTTGGTTTGCGGTTGGTGGTGCGGGTGGGTGGCCGGCCGGCGTCGGGGCGGTACGGGCGGTGCGGTGTCGGACGGCTGGACGGCTGGACGGGTCAGTGGTGGACGGGTGGCGTGCCCGCCGTCGTGCCGGGTCGGAAGGCACAGGCGACCAGCGGTTCCACGGCCTGCTCCCCCGCCACCAGCGCGGCGAGCATCCGCACGGCGGCGGCGCCCAACTGCGGCCGGGGGATGTCGAATCCGGTGGGCGCCGGACCGTCCGACAGGTCCGGCGGCGGGCTGCCGAGCAGCGCGAGCGACGCGTCGCGCGGGCAGTCGATGCCCACGAAGTGCGCGGCGCCGTGCAACGCGCGCCAGGCGTCCCCTGTGTCGGTCTCCTCTGCGACGAACGCGGTGACGCCGTCGTCGAGCCAGCCGCGCAGCCGCTCGGCGGTGAGGTCGTGCTCCGGGGCGGCGGAACGGAAGACGGCGGCCGGGCCGCCGGGCAGTCCGGCCTCCTCCAGCCCCTTGAGGAAACCGTGCTCACGGTCGGTGGACGCGGCGGCCTCGTCGTCTTCCCGTACCAGCACGATCCGCCGGTGGCCGAGCCCGGCGAGGTGCGTGACGACTTCCTTGCTGGCGCTGACGTAGTCGGCGCCGACCCACGCCAGTCCCTCCAGCTCGTCCCTGCGTCCGAGGTGGACCACGGGGAAGCCGTCGGCGACCAGGCGGAGCAGTTCGTCGGCCGGCGCGTGGCGGCCGAGGAAGAGGCAGCCGTCGGCGAGCCGCACCCGGTTGAGGGCGTGCGGTCCGGCGGCCCCCGCGCCGCCCGTGCTGGAGCCGGTGAAGAGCACCAGGTCGTAGCCGCGTGCCGCGGCCTCCTGCTCGACACCGACGAGGAACGGGTAGTACGAGTGCTGCACATCGGTCGGGAAGGTGGACGTGAAGCTGAAGACCCCGAGCAGATTGTTTCGCGCGGCGGCGAGGCGGCTGGCCGCCGGGTCGGGGACGTAGCCGAGGCTGCGTACGGCGTCGAGCACCTTCTGCCGGGTCTCCTCGGAGATCGTCGCGCCCTGCTTCCGGGCCCCGAGTACCAGCGAGACCGTGGCCTGCGAGACCCCGGCGAGCCTGGCGACCTCGGCCTGGCGCGGTCGCGACGTACGGCCCGCGGGGGCGGGGGTCCGGCCTGGCCGGGCCCGCTTCCTGGGTTCCTCCACCGTGTTCCTCCGGATCGTTAATGCGTATTAGTAATGCGCATTAACGAGTACTGTGGACCTCCGGTGCGCGCCGGTCAAGAGATCGCCCGATACTTCTTTCGCACTCCGCCACGGCTCTTCCGGGAAATCGACCCGCCTCGGCGTGGTGCGGTCAGGGGCGGGAGGCGAGGGAGTGGGCCAGCCGGAACAGATCGCGCAGCCGGGGATCGGTGCCGTTCGCGCGGGCCAGGGCGTCCCGCTCGGCGTCGCCGAAGGCGGCGAGCGGGCGGTGCAGCAGCGCGCCGGGATGATGCAGGTCGTGCACCCTGGTCAGCCACGCGAAGGAGCGGCGGCGCAGCGGAGCGGTGACGTCGAGTTGGCCCGCGTACGCGACGTACCGCCCGCCCGGCGCGGCCGCCACCGCCTTGAGGTGACCGGCGTCGCCGACGACTGCGGACGGGGCGGCGACCGGCGCCAGACCGTCGGCCGGGTCGAAGAAGTGAACGCGGTCCTCCGAGCCGGCCTTGCCGCCGACCACTCCCCAGGCCGGCACGGCGAACAGCTCGGACAGCCGGACGGTGTCCCGCCGGGCCACCGGCTCCAGTTCGGCCCCGCCCAGTCGCCACAGCATCAGACCGCCCTGGTTCCCCGCCGTCACCAGCAGGTCCTCGTCGGCGAAGACCAGATCCGACACCTCCGCGTGCCCCTGCGGCACGGTGGCCGCGGCCAGTGCTCTGGTGAGCGTGGAGTCGGCGGCGATGAGGCGGTGGCCGTCGCACAGGACCATCCGGTCGCCGGACGGTGTCACCGCCATCCGGTCGCCGCGGGCCAGGGCCCAGTCCCGGAGGTCGACCTGACGCAGCTCGCCCGTACGGCCCAGCACGAACGCCGCCGGGACGAGCGCGAGGCCGACCACGCACCCGCCGACCGTGGCGGCCACGCGCAGACCCGTGAGCCGATCGCCCTGCGCGAGAACCCGGGTGCCCCCCGGCCCGTGCCGGACGAGCTCCGCCTCCGCCCGGCGCCCCGTGGGCCGCCGCACCGCGACCACGTCGTCGGTGCCCAGGCAGGCGAAGGACGCGTGGCAGACGGGACCGCGGTACAGCACGGTGCGGAGGCCCGAGTCCACCTCAAGGGTCTCGATCGTCTCAGCCGTTCCGCCGTCGGGTCCGTCGGGCCCGTCGACCACGTGGGCCACGGCCAGAACGCCGCCGCCGTGCGCGAAGGCGCCGTACGCGGCCGAGTACAGGACGAAGTCCTCGGGCAGCGGCCGCGTGGCCCCCGCCGCGGCGCCGGCGATCAGCGCTCCGGCGCCGCGCGGCGAAGTGGCGCGCAGCCAGGGCAGCAGCTCCCGGTCCGAGAGGGACGCGGGGGACCAGCCGCGCCGGGGCATCCGGCGGACCAGCCGCACGGCGTCGGCCAGGGGCGCGGCGCAGACGAGTTCCCAGTAGGCGGGCCAGTCCCGAAGCCCCGCGAGCCGCTTGGCCTCGGCGCGCAGCACGGCGGACGACAGGGCGTGCGCGCGGCGCGGGTGCGGCTGCCATCCGTACACGGTGATGGTGGCGGCCGGGATCCGCCGCACGTGGTCCAGGTCGACCCGCGGGGACCGGGCGTCGGCCTCCGGATCCTCCGGCAGGCCGGCGTACCGCCGGGCGTCGTTCTGCGCGTGCAGCGCGCCCAGCAGTCTCATTTCGTATGTGGCCGGGGCCGCGTCGGCGAGCCGCCGCAGCAGGGCGATGGCCTCCTCACCGACCGCCATCGCTTCGCCCGGACGGCGCGCGTCGATGAGGGCGGTGTGCAGATCCATCAGCGAGGTCGCAGAAGCCTCGGCGTAGTGCTGTGGACTGGCCTCGGCGAGACGCCGGCCGATCGCGGCCATCTCCCGCGCCACGTCGACGGCTTCCGCGTGGCGGCCGTCGGCGGACAGCTGTTCACGGAGCCGCGACAGTGACGGGACGAGCGGCGTGTCCTCGGGAAGCGCGCCGTCGGCCACCAACTCCCGGCTCAGGGCGACCGCTTCGCGCAGCGCGTCGGCTCCGGCGGGCGGACGGAATGTCAAGGACGCCCCATTGGTCAGGGCGATGGCGAGCCCCCGGCGGTAGCGCGGGTCATGGGCCACAACGCTCCGGTAGGTCAGCGTCGCCCGCTCGTTGGCGCGGTACGCATCCTCCCAGCGCCCTGACAGCTCCAGGCTTCCGGCGAGATTGGCCAGTGCGGTGGCCAGGTCCGGCGCATGGGCCGCCCAGTCCGTCTCCGTCAGGCGCTCGAAGATGTCCACCACTCGCCGCTGAGTGCTCAGCGCCTCGTCCGGCCGACCGAGTCGGGCCAGCTGGCCGGCGACATTGGTGAGGGCGCGGCCGACGTGCTCCTCGTACCGCTCGGGGTCGGTGGCGGCCAGGTCGCCGAAGAGCTCCGCACCTCGCTGCGCGGAGCGCAGGGACTCCTCGGAACGGCCGAGATCGTTCAGGTTGTTGCCGTGGTTGACGAAGAGCCGGGCCTGCGCGGCAGGGTCGTCCGTGGCGGCCAGCCGGTGCTCGAACAGCCGGACCATGAGGGCCGCCCGCCCCACGACCAGGTCCGCGGGGACCGGATCGGGCACCTCGGCCGCGATGTCCTCAAGGAGGCCGGGCTCGATGGTCGCGAGGTCCGCGAGGGCGGTGAGCGCCGCGCCCCCGGCGGCGACGCCGAGCCCGGGATCGGCGGTCAGCAGCGGGTACAGACAGGTGGCGCCGACGTGCGGCCAGCGGCCCGCCGCCGTGGCGAGCGCCGTGACGGTACGGGCGGGACCGCCCCCGCCGCGCAGCACCGTGGCCGCCGTGTCCGCGGCCCAGGGCTGCGCGGGGTAGTCGGCGGGGTGGCCCGGCAGTGTGAGAGCGACGAAGTCCTCGGCGAGACGGTCCGGGTACAGCGGCTCAAGGACGGTGTCGTCCGCCGAGTCGGGCGGCGGATAGCACACGGCGTGATCCGCGAGCACGGTCGTCGTGCGATGAGCGAGCCGCAAGGCGTCGACCAGGAGCGTGCCGCGTCCGGTCGGCTGGGATCCGCCCAGCGAGGCGGCGAAGACCACCCGGTTCATCACGGCCGGCGGGACGGTGACCCGTCCCTGGCCCCGCTTGTCGTGCAGCAGGGCCCAGCCCAGTTGCTCACGGTCCAGGAGGTAGACGGTCAGCCCCGCCAGATCCCGCGGGGCCCGGCGGCCGGCGGCCAGGGCGTCCACCGCGACCAGCGCCGCCATGTGCACGGCGAGTGTGAGCCCGAAGTCCGGGTGGTTCAGGTCGGGTTGCCGGGCCGCCGGGGCGATCCCGTACCGGGCGGCGAAGCTGTCGCGCGCCGCCCGGAACATCGCGCCACGGTCGTCCCCGCGCTGCCCCTGCTCCCCCGCCACCGTGAGGGGCCCCAGCGCCTGGGCCGACACGTCGACCTCTTCGTTGGCCAGTGCGGCGCGCAGCGCCGGCCAGGGATCGGTGCTGCGTGCCAGGAGCAGGACCCGCGTCGGCACCTCCGGCTGGTGCAGCAGCGCGTTGCTCAACAGCCACGTCAGACTGGTGAGCGGCCAGCGGTCGGCGTAGTCGACCAGGACGAGCAGCCCCGCCGCGCCGTCGAGGCGCAGGTCCTGGCTTCCCGGCGGCGGCAGTACGCTGCCCGGCCCCTCGACCGCGGTGGCCACCTTCCAGCCCCGCGTGTCGAGTTCGTGCGCGAGTTGGTGCGCGAGCCGGGTCTTGCCCTGGCCGCCCGGCGCGTGCAGCCAACGCGCCGCCCGCCGCGGCCCCTCGACGCACCATGACCGCAGTGCCGACAGCTCGCTGTCGCGGCCGGTGAACGGGGCGACGGCGAACCGGGCGTTGAGCATCCGGCTGGGCTGCTGTGTCAGCCACGCGGCCTCGGGCTCGGGGGCGGGCGACCATTGTTTCAGGAGGTACAGCGGGGTGCCGTCGCCGAAGACGTGGATGTCCGCGCCGATGGCGCCGTAGGCGAATCCGCCGGTGGCTGTGACGTGCTGGGTTGTCACGTCACCGGGCCGCCGCGGCCGGACCCGGGCTCCTGGTGGATGATCACGTCGCCGTGCTGCACACCGAACGCCTGCGCATGGTCACGTGCCTCGATGTGCTGTACCCAGGGCTGCTCGGAGCGGGGCAGCTCACCCTTCAACCGCTCCGTCAACTCCCGTACATCATCGATCACTTCGGGGTGGTCCCGCAGGAACTGCTCCAGGCGCAGCTGCCAGGCGGGCCTGAGTGTCCGCCGCGCCGTGTCGGGGTCGTCCGCGGCCCCGACCAGGGCCGCTTCACCGTCCAACTGCGCGGCGAGTCCGGCCTGTTCGTCCTCGTTCCCACGGCGCAGCACGCGCAGCATGCCCGTGCGCGCGGCCCCCCAGGCGTCCGTGGCCATCGCCGCGACCAGCGTCGTCGACGCGGCCGTGGCGACAACCGCCAGGGATTCGATCATCGGCTTCCTCCCACCGCTCAGCCCATGTGCTCCCATCGTGCCATCAACCCGAGGGCCGGAGGCGCCCCGCGACCGTAAAAACCCAGGTGCAGCACCTGCGCACCTCTGCCCCTCAACACCCTCTCCCCTTAGGCTTGTTGACGGAACGGTCGGGCGAGGAGAGGGGCCGCCGTGTGGAGGCGCAACGGTCGGCAGCGCAAGAGCCTGCGCAGGCAGATGCGCACGGCCCGCGCCCTGTTCGACGAGGGAGCCCTTGAGCAGGCCGAGTCGCTGATACGCCAGCTGGTGTCCGACTGCGACGACGCCTTCGGCACCGACAACCCGGAGTCGATCGGCCTGCTGAATCTGCTGGGGTCTGTCCTCTACCAGCAGCGCAAGCTGTCCGCGTCCGCGGCCATGCACAGCGAGGCCGTGGACCGGGCGGCCCGGGTCCTGGGTCGCGACCATCCGGATACCCTCGGCTACGCCCACAACTACGGTGCCGCGCTCGCCGTCCAGGGGCGTACGTCCGACGCGGTCGCGATCCTGGACGACACCCTGCGCCGCCGCATCCGCCGGCTCGGCGACGGTCACGAGGACAGCCTCACCACCGCCAGCACACTGGGCATGACCCTGTTCACTGCCGGGGCCGTCACCGACGGTCTCAGACTGCTGCGCCAGGCGTACGCCGCCAGCCGACGCCTGCCCGACGGACACGGGCTCCGCGACAACATCGCCCAGAATCTGCGGATCGCACAGCGCAACGCGGGCGGTCGATGAACCGGTGCCCAGCGGTTACGGGTGGCCTACCGCGTGGCCGGGGCAGCGGGTGCGGCCGCTGGAGTTGTCATCCGGTCAGCCGTTCAGTCGGCCGGGAGGTCAGCCGGTGTCGGAGCGGTGGTGGTGGCAGAGGGGTCCGGTAGGCCCAGCGCCAGGTTTCCCACGTGCAAAAGCCGCTGGTCGTAGGAGTGGAGGAAGGGAGCCATCACCGGCACCTCCATCCGTCCGGTCGGGCAGGACGCCAGGCCGAGATCGGTGGCGGTCAGGCACATGGTCTGCAGCAGACAGCCGGTGTCGCGATAGATCATGCTCAGCGCCATCCCCGCGTACTTCCAGCCCGTACGGTCCGCGCGGGAAGCGAGATAGAGCCCGGCCGGGGGCGCCTCGTTCAGCAGCGCCGGGAGGGTGATGGTCCGCTGCTGGAGCGCGGCGAGGTCGTCGTTCCAGTCGGACAGCCGGTGCAACGCGTGCTCGAACGCGTCGTAGTGGTACGCCCCGGGTGGTAGGTGCTCCACGTCGCGGGCGATCAGGTAGATCTCCAGGCTGTGCCGGGCGCCCCCGGACGGCGCGGGGCGCTGCGTCTGCTCGTAGGATCGCGGTGGCAGGTAACCGCGCACCCGCGCGGACCGGTCCAGGAACGCGGCGAGGAGCCTCAGCGGCACCGGGTCGGCGGCGAAGTCGCGGATACTGCGCCGCTCGTTGAGCACCTCAGCCAGCGTGCGGCTCGGCAGGTCGCGGGCGTCCGGCAGGGATACGGTCCCGGTGGCCTCAGGGTGGCGGAGTCGGGCGGGGGGCGGTGTGCCGCGCTGCGTGCCGGGCAGGGGTCCGCGCCCGGCCTGCGCGTGGCAGGCGCGTTCGTACGGTGTCAGGCCGTCGGCTGCGGGGGCGGCGCCCTCCTTGTCGTCGTGGCGGACGATGCCCGCGGAGGCCAGCCGTTCGAGTAGCGTCCGGGTCGTTTCGGCGTCCGCCCGGTGTGGCCACCGGGCGTTGAGTTCGTCCGCCGTCAGTGGGCCGTCGAGTTGCTGGAGCAGGTCGACCAGTTCCGGCTTGGCGACGAATTTCCGGCCGCTGCGGGAGTCGACGAGCACGGATCCGGAGTGGTCGTCCCACTCCAGCAGTAGGTCGGGGTTACGGCGGAAGAGCGTTCGCGTGTCCACGCGGGTGTGGTCCTTCCTGAGCGGGTCCGGTGCCTCGGGGGGTCTCAGAGGAAGGGCAGCGGCAGGGGGTTGAGATCGTCCTCGCTGAGGGGGGTCGCGCGAGCGCCCATCGCCACCGGTGCGTGGAAGACACGAGGGCCACCGCGCCGGTGGAAGTCGCTGCGCAGGGTGATGGGGCACAGGCCCGGCACCAGGGAGCGCACGACCGACACACCGCACTCGGCGACGTCGATGGGAGTGATGTCCACGCTGATGGCCTCGTAGCCACTTGCCGCCAGGCGCCGGACCGCTTCGTCGACGTCCGCCTGGAACCCCTGGGAGGGCCTGGGCTGCGGGACGGGCCGTGAGGGACCGTCGTGCCAGAACTCCAGGTGCCGCGCCCGGTCGTGGTCCCAGTAGTAGAGGCTGAAGTCCCTGAGCGTGTCCAGCGCGGCGTCCGCGGCGGGGATGCGGGCACCCGCGTCGAGCTCTTTCTGCCAGGTGGCGGCGCCGGCACGGCCCAGACACGCTTCTTCGAGGGCGCCGAGCAGGGCCGCGTGCGGGTCCAGGTCCGCCCGGGCGGCGTGTACGGTCACCGGCCGCCGTTCCGTGTCTTCCCGGCAGCGGATGGCGAAGGCCGGGATACCGAGGTCGGTGGTGAGGTCCTTGCCCGTGACCGCGACGCCGGCGGCGGTGAGCTTGTCGACGATGCGACGTGGTACTCCGTCCGGCAGGCTCGTCAGGTCCAGATTGGGCAGGGTGAGGCGGTTCTCCCAGAACACCACGCTCGCGTCCCGCTCGACAACCTCCATCAGCCCGGCAAGTACCGCGTGTTCGTAACAGCTGCCCGCGGCCAGCCCGGTGGAGATGGGGTCGAACCATGCCCGGTGGTTCTTGGGGAACCGGTAGGGCAGATAGACCGCGCAGGCCGGTACGTACCGCGTCTTGCCCGTCGTCAAGGAGCGTCCACGCACCCAGTCGATCTCGGTGTCCGGGGCGAAGGGGCCGTAGCGGGGGTGGTCGGCGTACTCCTTGGCTGAGCCCAATGGCAGGTCACGGGGGTCGATGGCGTCGTCGCCGAGGTCGCTGAAAGAGGCTCGCACAAGCTGGTCGCGACCATAGACTCCGGCCGCGTAACGCTCCATTGTCTCGCCCACGGCGCAGACCCGGGCGGTGACCGGATCGCTCTTGACGGCACCTCCACGTGCTTCGGCATCCACCGGGGAGAACCAACTCGTCGTGGTACGTCCGGCGGTGCGCGCGTACGTCGTGTCGCCTTCTTCTCCGGCCCCGTCGTCCACGCGGAGTTCCAGCACCAGTCCGGTCAGCGGGTCGACCGCACCGCGCATCCGCTCCCAGCAGGCGCGGACGCCGGTGTCGCCGGGGTCGTCGCGCCGTGGCGTACGGGCGCGTGAGGAGCAGCCGGGACAGCCGGGAGTATGGAACAGGGCGTGCCGGGTGCGCTCCAGTTCCTGGTGGTCGAACTCGACGAGGGTCCCCTGCTCCGGTCCTGGCCGGCCGCCGAGGAGCCTGAGGGTCTCGTGTGCCAATAGCCCGGACGCGATGGCGGTGGTGGGCCACGCCTCGCTGTCGGCCGCCCCCAGCAGCACGTCGAGCGGCAGATCGGCCACCGCCTGCCAGACGTGGTTCGCACGGATACGGCGCACGAGACACACCGGGCAAGGAGTGTGGGGCGGTGCGAGAACGGCGGACAGCAGCCGCTTCGGGGTGCTCAGACAGACGATGAGGGGGATGCCGTTGTCCATCGACACCTGGGCCCATCGCTGGAGCTCGGGCTCCGGCAAGGACAACGGCAGGACCGCGACGGCCGGGGCCTGGGCTCCGGCCTGTGGCGCCTCGGCCGGGGCCACACTCACTCCGGCCCGTCGAAGCAGCGACGAGACGCCCTCCCCGAGAGCACCGCCGTCGGCGACGGCCACCACGTGATCCTCGAATCCGTCGCCACCCGAGGCATACAGCGGGTGGGCCTCCCGCTCACCCCCTTGGTGGACCAGGCCGCGGGCGTGGAGCCCTTGAACCACCCGCTCGGGGAGCGCGTCCAGGGGGAGATTCCCGTCCCTGTCCTCCCGGGGCTCGGCCAGAGAGGGCGGCAGCCGCAGCATGCCGGTGCTCGCGCAGACGTACAGGTGGTCGCCGCGCGCGACGAGCCGGACATCGCGCCGGGTGGTGAGCGCAACGGACGGTGGTGCGAGCGAGGAGGCAGCGTGTGTGTCCAAAGCGGTCCGCCTTCTTGATGGAGCGTCAGGGGTGAGAGAGGGGCACCCTCCCGCCAGTGGGGCGGCGGGAGGATGCTTCTGGCGCTACTTACTCGTCCTCGACTTCGGTGTCGGCCGCGGCGACGGCTGACAAACAGCTGTGCCCGGCAAAGGTCTCCTCCGCCTTGGGCAGCGCCATCTCCTCGAACAGTTCGTCGTTCTCAGACATGCTTCTTCTCCTTCCTTGGACGACCCTCCATCTGGACGCGTGCGTCTGGGCCTGCCATGCAGTACCAGCACACACGCAACTCCATTACGCGTGAGGCCAGTTGATATGTCCAGAAATCGGCCTACTCACCACTCAGAAGGCTGAAATGTATGAGTATTCGTCACCCGGGTCCGGTGGGGGCACAGCACACTTCGGGGTGTTTCGGGGGCCCTTGAACGATGCCCACCTGTTCGGGTGAATCCGATTGGCTTTTCATACAGGGGGCGATCGTCGACTGGATAGTGATGAGTCCGCGGGATGTCCGGCGTCGGATTCGGGCCGGACATGCCGGGCCGATCAATCCCGAATTCCATTCGCGCCATCCGACAAGGCATGGCCTTGGGAGCACGACAGTCCGTACACGGGCCCCGCCCCTCAAAAAGGGACGTGGACCGGATCACCGAACCGAACCGCACGCGGCCGGAACAGGCTCGTGCGTTCGCCGCGGATCCATTCTTCGTATTCCTCTTCCTCGCTGTTCGTGGTCTCAACTCGCCTCAAGGGAGGACACATGGTCGGCACAGCCCATCGGAACACCGGTGTGGAAGGCGTGGAAGGCGGTGTCGGCCTGACCGCTCTCCTGGTCGCCGCGGCACGGGCGATCGAGACCCACCGCCGCGACAGCCTGGCACGGGACGTCTACGCGGAGCACTTCGTGCTCGCCGCACCGGCGTCCGCGGGCTGGCCGGTCCGCATGCAACAGGCTCCGGACGGGGACGCGAACCCGCTGTGGGGGCGATTCGCGCGTTATTTCGGTCTGCGGACGAGGGTCCTCGACGACTTTCTCCTCCGGTCGGTGCACGCGGACGCCCGCCAAGTCGTCCTGCTCGGGGCGGGGTTGGACGCGCGGGCGTTCCGACTCGACTGGCCTCCCGGCTGCGTGATCTTCGAGATCGACAGGGAAGGCGTACTGGCGTTCAAGCACAAGGTGCTCGGCGGGCTGTCGGCCACCCCGAAGGCGGCGCGCGTACCGATCCCGATCGATCTGCGCGCCGACTGGGTCGGAGCGCTGACCGACGCCGGCTTCGACACGGCCGCATCGAGCGTCTGGCTGGCCGAGGGGTTGCTCTTCTATCTGCCCAGCGCCGCCGAGACGTATCTCATCGACACGGTGGACCGGTTGAGCGCAGGGGGAAGCGCTCTGGCGTACGAGGTCAAGCTCGAAAGGGACTTGCTGGAATACCGCGACAGCCCGCTCTACACCTCGACGAAACAACAGATCGGCATCGACCTGCTCAACCTGTTCGACGGAGAGCCGCGGCCCGACTCCGCGGGTGATCTGGCGGGCAAGGGCTGGTCCACATCGGTCCACACCCCCTTCGAGTTCACCCGTCGGCATGGACGCGGCCCGCTGCCCGAGCAGAACGACGCGTTGGCGGGCAACCGGTGGGTGTTCGCGAACAAGCCCCGGCCCTAACGCTGCCGTGCCCGCAACGCTGCTGTACCCGCGGCGTTGCCGTGCCCGCGGCGCTGCCGTCAGGCGGACCGGTGCGTGGCCTTGAACGCCTCGCTCATCGGCTCCTCTCCCCCCGGAATCAGGACCGGTTTGACCACGCGGCCCGCGTCGCAGTCGCGCTCGGCCTCGTTGATGTCGGCGAGCGGGTACGTACGGATCAGCTGGTCGAAGGGGAACAACCCGGCCTGCCACAGTCCGGTCAGCCGTGGAATCAACAGTCCCGGCACCGCGTCCCCCTCGCAGATGTGGAAGATCCCCCGGCCCCGGTCCAGTGTCCCCGGTTCGAGCGGCAGCGCGGTGTGGAGCCGTGCCACCAGGCCGAGGTGCCCGGTCGGGCGCAGGGCCCGGAGCGCGTCGTTGATCAGCTGGGCGGAGCCCGTGGTGTCCAGCGCGTACCGCGCGCCACCGTCGGTCAGTCGCCGGATACGGTCGGGCAGATCGGCGGACGCGGCGTGCAGCGGGATCGCGCGGAACCGCTCGGCGAGAGCCAGCCGTCCGGGGTGCCGGTCTACGGCCACGACCACCGCCCCGGCGGCGGTGGCCGCCATCACCGCGGCCAGGCCCACCGCTCCCGCGCCGAAGACCGCGAGGGTGTCGCCGGGGTTGACGCCGAAGGAGTTCAAGACCGCTCCGGCGCCGGTCAGGAAGCCGCAGCCGAGCGGTCCGAGCAGTTCGACGGGCAGTGAGGAGTCGACCCGGACGGCGTTGCGGGCCGGGACCATCGCGTACTCGGCGAACGAGGACTGGCCGAACCACCGGGGCGCCAGCTCGCCCCCGGCCGCGTCGGTGAACCGCGCGGCGTTCTCCTCGCGCCCTCCGAAGAGGTTGAGCGAGGCGAAGGAATCACAGTAGGCGGGGGCCGCGCCCAGACAGTTCCGGCAGTGACCGCAGGAGTCGAAGCTCAGCACGACATGGTCACCGGCGCTCAGGCCGGTGTCCGGGCCGCCCGTCTCCACGACGACCCCGGCACCCTCGTGGCCGAGCACCGCAGGCAGCGGTGAGCGGCCCGCCGAACGCCGGACCGCGAGATCGGTCCGGCACATCCCGCAGCCCGCGATCCTCACCAGGACCTCGCCGTCGGCCGGTCCCGCGTCCAGGATCACCTCCTCGACGGCGAATCGGCTCTCGTACGAGCGCAGTACCGCCGCGCCGAACCTCCTGGTCACGCCTCCTCCGGACGGTGTACGAGCGCTTCTTCCGGACGGTGCACGAGCGCTACCTCCGGACGGTGCACGACGAACGGCCTGAGGTTTCCGTAGAACCCCCACGGCCCGCCCGCGACGCCGACACCGCTCTCCTTGATGCCGGCGAAGGGCTGGGCGAGGGACAGTTCGGCGTGGTGGTTGATCCACGCCGTCCCGCACTCCAGCCGGTCCGCCACCGCCTCGGCCCGGTCGAGGTCGGTCCCCCATACCGAGCCGCCCAGCCCGAAGCCCGTGTTGTTGGCCGCCTCGATGGCTTCGTCGAGGCTCCCGTACGGCAACACCGGCAGGACCGGGCCGAATTGTTCCTCCATCACCACCGGGCTTTCGGGCGGGACATCGGCCAGGATCGTCGGGGCGAAGAAGTAGCCCCGCCGGTCCAGCCGGTGGCCACCGGCCACGGCTCGGGCGCCGGCAGCCATGGCCTGAGCCGTGTAGCGCTCGATCCGGGCCAGTTGGGGGGCGTTGTTCACCGGCCCCAGCCGCGAGCCCGGGTCGAGCCCGGCTCCGACGACGACGGTCTTCGCGCGCTGCGCGAGGGCGTCGACCACCCGCGAGTAGAGCCGGGCCGGGGCGTAGACGCGCTTGACCGCCATGCAGACCTGCCCGCAGTTACGGAACGCCGCCCAGAACAGCCGGTCCGCGATCCGCTCCACATCCACGTCCTCCAGCAGGATCGCGGCGTCGTTACCGCCCAGCTCCAGGGTGACCCGGGCGAGCGAGGCCGCCGCGCCCTCCGCGACGGCCCGTCCGGTGGGAATCGAACCGGTGAAGGTCACGTGGCGTATCCCCGGATGGGACGCGAGGCGAGCACCGAGGGGTTCGCGACCGGTGACGATCGTCAGTACGTCCGGGGGGAGGGCGGTGGAGATGACAGACCCCAGCAGCCGTGTGGCGAGGGGTGTGAACGGGGAGGGCTTGAGCACCATCGTGTTGCCGGCGGCGAGCGCGGGCGCGAACTTCGCCGACGCGAGCTGGAGGGGAAAGTTCCACGGGACGATCGCGGCGACCGGCCCGAGCGATCGCCAGCGGATCTCGCCGCGTACCGGTCGGCCGTCCGTGATCGGCCGGGACCCCGGGTCCAGCTCGGCGAAGTAGCGCAGGCGGGCCGCCGTGCGGGCGATCTCCGCGTACGACTCCGCCAGGGGTTTGCCCTGTTCACGAGTGAGCAGCGGAGCGAGGTCGGCCCCGGCCGCCTCCACGGCGTCGGCAGCCGCGAGTAGCGCGGTGGTGCGGGCTACGGGGTCGGCCCGCCAGCCGCGCCAGGCCTCGTGGGCCCGGTCGACGATGGCGTCCAGCTCGTCCGGCCGCTGATCAGGAGCCTCGTCGAAGGCCTCGCCCGTTGCCGGATCGAGGACGGCGAAGCGCCCACCGTCCGTCTCGGGCGCGCGACGGGGCTGACGTGTCGGCATGCCGGCGGTCAGCTCGCGGCGGCGACGGCAGCCGCGTATTCCCGGGCATGCCGGTCCATCTCCGCCCGGAAGGCGGCCACCAACTGCGGCTGAATCCTTCCGGTGTTGCGGTCACCCCCCTCGCAGACCGCCCCGCGCACCCCCACGATGTCCGTGCCGATGCGCGTCAGTTCGCCGAGGTCTCCCACCTTGACGCTGCCCGCGAGGGCGGCGAGCAGACCGGCCTCGTGGGCCAGCCGGACGAACTCCGCGCAGACGCCGGGCGGAACGTGGTCGAACAGCCGTGTCCCGTCCTTGATCGCCGTGTCGAGCATGGCCGCGTCGGAGCCGGAGCGGTGGGCGATGTCGGGCAGTGCGAGCGGGTTGACGCAGCCGATCCGGTGGGCATCGGCGTAGCCCGAGGCGACGACGAACGCGTCCGGCCGATACTCTTTCACCGCCCGAACGACCCCTCGCATGACATCGATGGCCTGTTCGGGCGTCGTGCATCCGTAGAGGCCGACCTTGATGTACGTGGCTCCGGAGACAGCCGCACCGAGCGCCGCCTGAGCCACCGTACCGGGCTTGTACGGTACGTCTCCCACCGTGGCGGACACCGGCTTGTCCGCCGGGACCGCTTCGCGGATCTCCCTGATGACCCACGGGAAGTTCGCGCCGAGCGAGCCCTCGTCGGGCTTCTTGACATCGACGATGTCAAGGTGCTCCGCCGCCTTCGCGCAGTCGAGGGCTTCCTCGACGCTGTCCGGGGAGATGAGAAGCAACAACGTGGATTCCTTCCACCGCGTGTCCACCTGCCGAGGGGCAGATGCGCGGAGTCACCTGGATCACTTGCGGTCCGCTCATCATTGCCGCGGCCCGTGGCCGTCGGTAGAGCGTGCGGAGTCCGAACGGGGCGTTGCCACGGCGCGTTCACCCCCCAGCGCGCCGTCCACGCCGGTTCGAACCAGCCACGCTCCGGCGTGCCCGTTGCCACACGGACGGACATCCTCGCCATTGATGGAACACATCCGCGGTCCGCGCTCCGTACCACGCTTGAGTCTCCGGTAGGGGGAGACAGCACAGTGGAGGACATGAACGGCGACGCGCTCTACGCGATTGGTGACCTTGCCCGGCGAACCGGGTTGACGGTGAAGGCCATCCGGTTCTACTCGGACGCGGGAATCGTGCCGCCGACTGACCGAAGCCCGGCCGGCTACCGGCTCTACGACATCGACGCCGTCACACGTCTCGATCTCGTGCGCACCCTGCGCGACCTCGGGCTGGACCTCTCCACCATCAGGAGGGTTCTCGACCGGGAACTCTCCGTACCCGAGGTGGCGGCGGCGCACGCCGATGCCCTGGACGTGCAGATTCGTACGCTCCGGCTGCGGCGATCCGTACTGCGAGCGGTAGCCAGGCGTGGCTCCACAACAGAGGAGTTGGATCTCATGCACAGTCTCGCCAAGCTCTCCGAAGACGAACGACAGCACCTGGTGAACGACTTCATCGACGACGCCTTCGGCGGCCTCGACGCCAACCCCGAGTTCGTGGCCATGATGCGTTCGGCCATGCCCCAACTCCCCGACGACGCCGCTCCCGAGCAGGTCGAGGCGTGGGTCGAACTCGCCGAACTCTGCCAGGACGCGGACTTCCGGGCCGCTGTCCGAAGGATGGCCGAACACCAGGCGGCGGAGCGGGCTCAGGGCGACACGACCGGCCTGCATCACGATCTGACCACAGCGGTGCGTGAGCAGGTCGGCGAAGCTCTCGCGGCGGGAATCCAGCCGGCATCCGACCGGGCGGCGCCCGTCCTCGATTCCCTCACCGCTCTCTATGCCGAGACTTTCGGACGCGCCGACGACGCCGACTTGCGGCGTTGGCTCGTCACCCGGTTGGAGGCCGGCGCGGACCCCCGGGCGGAGCACTACTGGCGGCTTCTGTCGATCATCAACGGTTGGTCCGTACCGCCTACTCTCGCGCCGGTCTTCAGTTGGTTCATCACCGCTCTGCGCACTCGGCTCAGCCAATAGGGAACTGCCCAGCCGGACAGGACCTAACCGGCTGCTGTCGACGCGTCGGCGGCCTTGGGTACGGTCGGCCCGTGGGCGGCGGGCGGCTTGCGGTAGGCGCGGAGGGAGGCGTTGGTCGCTGCCACGGCGGCGATCGCCAACGTGGCGGACAGGCCGCCGGCGACCAGCGCGAAGGGGGCGGAGGTGGCCGACGCCAGCAGGCCGCCGCGGAAGTTGCCGAGTTCGGGACCCGCGACGCCGATGACGTGTTCCACGGAGGAGACCCGTCCCCGGTACGCGTCCGGGGCCTCCAACTGGACCAGAGCGCTGCGGGTGACGACCGACACGGTATCGGCCGCGCCGGCCACGGCCAGACAGCCGAGAGCCGGCCACAGCGGCCCGGCCAAGCCGAAACCGGCCAGCGCGAGGCCCCAGACGCCGGCCGCGATCAGCTGGACCAGGCCGCTGCGGCGCCAGCGCGTCACCGTGCCGGAGAGAAGGCCGGCGGTGATCCCTCCGACCGCGACGGCCGAGAGAAACAGGCCGAGGGTCTGTGGGTTGCCGTCGAAGCGGATCTCGTTGACCAGCGGGAAGAGCGCGACCGGCATGGCGAGCAGCGTCGCGGACAGGTCGGTGGCCATCGAGCCCCACAGCGTCGGGCGGCGCAGGACGACCCGCCAGCCGCCGCGCTCCGGCCGACGCCTGGCGCCGGCCGCGTCGGCGCCCTCGGGTCTCATGGCCGGGAGGCGGATCACCGAGAGCGTCGAGATCGCCGTGGCCACGGCCTGGGCGGCGTAGGCGGCGGGGAGGTCCCAGCGGGCGATGATCAGCCCGGCCAGCGCGGGCCCGGCCAGCATCGCCGCCTGGAACGAGACGTTGGTCAGTGCGAGACCGGCCGCGACCTGGTCGGCCGGCAGCAGCCGGACCGGGAAGGTGCGCCGGGCGGGGGCGCCGAGGGCGCCGCAGGCGGTCCCCATGGCGACCAGGGCGAGCAGCAGCAGCACGTTCCGGTTGCCCGCCAGAGCCTGGGCAGACAGCCCCGCGGCGGCCAGCAGTTGGCCCGCGGTGGTGGCCCGTACCACCGCACGGCGGTCAACGGTGTCCGCCAACCTGCCGCCGATCAGCCCGAACAGCACCATCGGCAGGCCGGTGGCGAGCCCGATGAAGCCGGTGCCCACCGGGCTGCCGGTCAGGTCCCAGACCTGGGCCAGCACCGCCACGACAGCTATCTGCCCGCCGAGTTGGGAGGCAGCGGAGCCGACCCACAGGTCGCGGAACGGTCGGCTGCCACGCAGCGGGCGGGTGTCGAGGAACCGGACACGCCCCCTCATCGCGCCGGCTCGACAAGGTGCTCCTGCGGCGACTGCCAGGGGTCGGGCAGTACTGGTGGGTCAGAAAATGTCACAGCGCTAATATAACAGCACTGCGATAATTAACCCGCCAGGCGCTGGATCCGACAGCGATGGATCCGGCAGGCCATGGACGGGTGACTCAGCGAAGAGCCCAAGCAGCCATGTGGCGCTCTCCGCGGCGCCCACGGCGCCCGTGGCGTCCGCGACGGCGCGGAAGATCCGGGGCCAGCCCCAGACCCGCGTCAGGACACTGCCGAGGAAGACACCGGCCCGGAGGGGAACGCGACGGGCGCCCGTCGAGGAACCACGACCTCTCAGTCCTGGTCCGCGTCACCTGTCGCGCGGGGAAGCTCTGCCGCGTGGGGAAGCAGGGGGAAGAGCCGGGTGATGAGGGCCACCGGTCGAGCGTTGTCGGGCCGGGCCAGGGGACGTTGTTCGCGGTCCTGGTAGGGCGCGAGCGCCCGCCGGATCGTGTCCGCGACCCGGCTCATCTCTTCGGGCGTCAGATAGGCGACGGCGCTGAAGGCCTCGTCGTGGCGCCATTCGGACGGCGCCTCGTCGCGCTGGGTCAGCCATCGTTGCCAGCTCTCGTCCTCCAGCCCCCGGGCCAGGTCGCCGAACCGCTCCTCCGTGGGCCCGGCGGCAGCCGGGGAGTGCCGCGCCAGACGCCAGGGGCGTGCGCGGCCCCCGCTACGGGGGGCTTCTTCGATGAATCCATGGCGTGCGAGCTGCCGCAGATGGAATGAGCAGAGACCGGAGCTGTACCCCAGCCGGGAGGCGGCTTCGGTCGCCGTGACGGTGCCGACTTCGGCGAGCAGGTCCATAAGGGCCCTGCGGACGTCGTGCTCGCGCAGCTCCTCGCCGGTGTCGCGTGTCCGGTCGGGCGGGGTGTTGAGGTCATCTTCAGTCACTTTGCAAAGTCTGCTACTTTGCAAAGAGCTTGGCAAGCGGTCTTGCTTGCGGGCGTCAGGCCGCGGTGTCGTCCGTGGCCTCTGTGGCGTACGCGGAAATGGGGAGACAGCTATGTCTGTTCGTCACGAGCGGTCCCGTCCCGTCGACCGGCGGGTCCGTGTGCAAGGGCGCCCCGTCGACTCCTATCCGGCTCTGCCGCCGGAGACGGAACGGGGTTCGGTGCGCCGGGTCACGGTCGTGGGCGAGGAGATCCTGAGCCGTTCGTGCCAGGAGGTGACCGTTTTCGGCTCTCCGGAGCTGTCGGCGCTGATCGACGACATGTTCCTGACGATGTACGTGGCCGACGGCGCCGGCCTGGCCGCCAACCAGGTCGGTGTCGACCTGCGGCTGTTCGTCTACGACTGCCCGGACGACCAGGGGATCCGGCATGTCGGACACATCATCAACCCGGTTCTGGACCTGCCCGATCCGGGTAGCCGCAGGCTCGTTGACGACTTCGAGGGCTGCCTGTCCGTGCCCGGCGCCGGCATGGCGGTTCCCCGCACCGATCGGGCCGTGGCCCGCGGGTTCGACAAAGAGGGCAGCCCTCTCGTCATCGAGGGTGCGGGTTACTTCGCCCGTTGTCTGCAACACGAGAGCGATCACCTCGTCGGCCATACGTATCTCGACCGGCTCTCCACACGGGACCGCAAGGATGCGCTGCGGCAGATGGCGGAGCGCCGTGACGACGCCTTCGCCCAGCGCGCACTCAAGGCGGCCGGCCTGGGGCGCCACCGGCTGAACGGATGACGGCAACGACCAGCCCGTCACGGCATGCGCCCCACTTGACCGTCGACATTCACGTCGATATTTTTACAGACATGACGAACAATGATGCTCTCAGCGCGAGCGGCGCCGCCTCGAACGCGCCGCGGATCCATGTCGTCACCGGTTCCGCCTCCGGCATCGGTCTGGCGACGAAGCAGCTCCTGGAGGCCCAGGGGCACCGCGTCATCGGGGTGGACCTCCGCGACGCCGACGTGATCGCCGACCTCTCGACGCCCGAGGGCCGTACCGCCCTGGTCGAGCAGGTGACCCAGCTCAGCGAAAGCAGGATCGACGCGATCCTGGCCGTGGCGGGCGTCGACATCGCGGGACCGGCCACCGTCGCGATCAACTACTACGGTGCGATCGCCACCATGGACGGCCTGCGTCCACTGCTCCGCGATTCGCCCGCTCCACGCGTCGTCGCCGTCTCCTCGATCACATCGGTCCACCCGTTCGACCAGCAGCTCCTGGACATCATGCTGGACGGGAAGGAAGAGGACGCCCTGACCCGTGCCGCTGTCGCGGGGCAGGTGTACGGGACGACCAAGCGGGCCCTGTCGCGATGGATCCGCCGGCACGCCGTCGACGCGGAATGGGCCGGCGCGGGCATTCCGCTCAACGCGGTCGCCCCCGGCCTGGTCCGCACCGAACTGCTCAAGCGGCTCTTCGAGGACCAGGAGACCAGGCGCCGCATCGAGGCGGGCAGCCCGATGCCGCTGGGCGGCCCCTACGAGCCCGTGGCGGCCGCGGAACTGCTGGCCTGGCTCACGAGCGAGAAGAACGGCCATATGACGGGGCAGACCATCTTCCTGGACGGGGGCGCCGATGTGGTGCTGCGCGGGGATTCCACGTGGTAACCACGCGCTGTCGAAGAAATGATGACGCCGCGCCGCCTCCGGCAGGGGTCACGCCCGCGAAGGCGTGTCACCCCTCACCAGGCAGCAGCCGTTCAAGGGCATCGAGACTCGACCGCGCCATCATGAGGGCCGAGCGGACCGAGTCGTCCGGCCCGCGAGCACCTTCCACAACAAGCATGTCGATGGCGGATTGAGTGATCTGCCTGGCGATCGCGTCCACGTCGTAGTCCGGACCGGTGTGATACCACCACGCCACCCAGTTGCACATGCCCAGCACACTGAAGGCGGCCACGCGAGGGTCCAGCGGCTTGAACTCCCCAGCGGCGATGCCGTCTTCGATCACCCCGGACAGCTCCGCAAGCACTTGGCGTCGCGCCTCGCGGTGACGGACCTGCCAGGGTTCCGGGAGCATCGACTCGGACTGGTCCAGCACCCGGAACTGACTGGGAGAGGCCGCCCGCTGACGTACGAGCAGGTCCGTGAGCTCACGCAGCTTTCCCTCGTGGGAGAGGTCGGTACGAGCGCGCAGGCTGACAACCTCTTCGGCGAGCGCGAAGCCGATCCGCTCCACGAGCATCTCCAGCAACTGTTCCTTGCTGGAGACGTAGTGGTAGAGCGCGGTCCGGGAGACTCCCACCGCCTCGGCGATGTCCTGGAGGGTGGTTGTCTCGTATCCCTTTTCCGCGAACAGCTGGGTCGCCTTCTCCAGGACATCACGCGTGACGAGTGAGCGCCGCGCGGTACTCCGGCGCCCGCTTTCGGGTGTCTTTGCTTTGGCCATGCCTGAGATCGTAGGCGAGCAGGCCGGAGCCTTGCGATCGCACGCACCGCGGCGACATCTTGCCGCTGCCGCGGCGGGCGCCGAGCCCGCCCTCCGGGCGGACGGCGCTACTTTGAAGACAGGACCTGGCTCGTATCGATCCGCGTTCGGCGGACATTCGTCAGACAGCGAGTGGGAACCGCTCGGCCAGCCACGCGCCGATCGACTCGGCCGCGAGACCGCTGCCGGCCGGCTCACCGGGTGCGATCGGTCCGCCGAAGTGCAGCCCCCGTACGCCGCGATGGGTCAAGTCCGCCGCGCCGAGGCTCCTCAGCATGGCCGCGGAGTCCCGCGGGAAGGACGCCTGGTCCCCGGTGAGTTCGACCAGCAGCGTGGGTGCGGTGACGCCGGGTGCGCACCGGAGGAAGTCCGCGTTGGTCGATACGGCGGACCAGGTGGACAGCCAGGCTTCCGGTGTGGACAGTCGCCCGAATCCCACGAGGCCGTAGTTGATGAGATCGGGCCGGCTGCCGAAGAGTGACCCGTAGGGGCGTTCGTTGGCGTCCAGAGCCTGGTCGACACCGCGCAGATCCGCGTCGGTGCGGTAGACCGTGATGATCCTCGGGACCAGCGCCCGTCGCCGGTCCGCGGCGTCGCCGCTCCGCTTGAACTGCTCACGTGCGGCTGCCGCTTCGGCGGCCAGCTCCCGGGCGCGGGCGTCGATGCGCTCGATACGGGCGCGCTGGGCCGCCCGGTAGCGCTCGACGAACTCAGGCGGGTAGGTGGAGCTTTGAGGGGCGGGGGCGAAGCCGTTGGCCGCGCTGTACGGGTCGAGACCGGGGTCGACGGACATGGGGTCGGTCTCGTCCGTGACCGACGGATCGATCAGGCGCAGCAACAGCGCGCCCTGGCCCAGATGGGGCGCCATGAAGACGGCGGCGTCCGGGACCGGCAGATCTGTGCCGGCCAGATCAACGGGACGACCGGCAGGTGTACGGGAAATCCTTTGCTCGGGGGGCAGTCCGGCCTGCTCATGGTAGAGCGCGGCGAGTGTGCCGCCGCCGGAGTGTCCGAGCGTGACCACGTGATCGAAGCCGCCGTGGTTCCGAAGGAACACCTGGCCCGCGGCCATATCGAGAACGGCCTGCTCATGAAGCAGGTTGAGGTCGTTGTTGACCGAGCGCGTCCCCTGCGTCCAGACCGCCGCTCCCCTGGCGAGCAGTTCGGGCACCAGAACGTGGTGGGTGAAGTCCTGGCGGGGATGCATCAGACAGACGACCGTGCGGGCGCCGGGGGTGCTGCGCAGCACTCCCGTCACCGTCGCACCGTCCGCGGTGGTCAGTTCGTGCGGCGAGGAGACCGTCGAGCCGGGGATCGCGCGAGCGGTGATGTACCGGCCGGCTCCCAGTCGGGCGGAAGAGCTCATCGTGCCTCCACGCGCAGTGCGTTCTTGTCCTGCTGGGTGATCCGGGAGTCCACGAGCCCGGCCACCGCGCTGTACCAGACGGCGTGCCGGCACCCCGTGGCCCGGCGGTCCACGACGATGGTCCTGGGTGAGGTGATCCGGAAGTACGGTCCGATCCTGTCCACCCGCACGGCGGGGTCCTGCGCGGCGACCTCGGGAATCGTGGTGTTCTCCGGGACGTCCAGGACGAAGAAGGTGCTCATCCTCGGGTCAGCTTCTCCCCGGCGTCGACGCGGGTTTCCTCCCACCGCGCGGCTCGCTGGACAATGAGCTCCGCCTTACGAGTGAGCAGCTTGTCCATGCTGGGCTCCGGCCCCGAGGCCACGTCGACCAGGGCGTCGACGGTGAGGATGGCGTCGAGGTCTTCCTGCCGCGTGACCGGCCGCAGTGCGCGGGTGATCTCCACCATGTAGCCGTTCGGGTCGTGGGTGTAGATCGACTCGATCGTTTCGTGCATGACCTGCATCTCGACCGGCCACTGGGACGCGTCGAGACGCCGGCGGTATTCGAGCAGGTCCTGCTCGTTGTCCACGTGGATGGCCAAGTGGCGGGAGTTGATGAAGAATTGGGGCACGTCGTCGGCGAACTTCGCGTACACGTCGCCCGCGTCACCGGCTCCGGCGGGGGGCTCGAATCCGAAGTAGTAGAAGAAGGCGATGCGGTCGTCGTTGCCGATGTCGAAGAAGAAGTGGATGAAGTCCGGGTGTCGCTCCGGGCCCCAGCCCGCGGCGCAGATCGAGTGAACGACCGGGAACTTCAGCACGTCGCGGTAGAAGTGCACGGTGCCTACGGGGTCGAAGGTGGGGAAGGCGGCGTGGTCGACGCCCTTGACCCGGTGCTCGGGCTGGTTCATGTCAGACCTCCTCGTACTCGTAGCTGATCGATGGGTGGGAGAGAGTCATCCGGCGATCAGGGAATCCGCCTGGAGCAGGCTCCCGGCACCGGGGATGTCGACGGTCAAGCCGAGCTTTCGGAGCAGGGTGTACGCGCCTGCCGTTGCCGCCGAGAGGACCGGAACGCCGAACTCGTCCTCCGCGGCCTGGACGAGGTCGAGTGAGGGCATCTGCACGCAGGCGGAGATGACAAGGGCGTCGACCCCGGCCAGGTCCAGATCCCGTGCGGCGCTCATCACTCGCTCACCGGGGATACGGCCGACCTGTTCGTTGTCCTCGACTTCGAGGGCCCGCCAGTCGGTGACGTCGAACCCCTCTGCCTCCAGGTAGGCGACGACTTTCCGTGCCAGCGGGAGCGTGTACGGGGTGACCAGAGCGATCCTGCACGCCTTCAGGGCGCGCAGGCCTTCCGAAAGCGCGCCGGCGCTGGACAGCACCGCGGCGTTCGCCCCGCCGGTGGAAAGTTGCTCGCTGATCGCCGACTCGACGCGCTGATGCTCTCCCGGTCCGCCGACCATCAGTGCCACCAGGCAGGCGTAGAGGACGGCGTCGACGCCCGCGTCACCCAGTTCCAGGACGCACCGTTCGCGCTGCGCGTTCATCGCTCGCAGCTGCTCGGGCGAGACCGTGTGCAGGCGCATGCGGCTGGCGTGGAACGAGAAGTTCGCCTCGGGGTGCCGACCGAGCAGCCGTGGCATCTCGGTCTCGACCGTCACGTTCGAGCTGGGTACGACGAGTCCGATCCGAATCGGTGCAGGCATGGGACACTCCCTCTGATTGACTCTCATGACTATTTTTCGACGTGAACGTCAGCATGTCAAGAGCGGCCGGCGCGAACCGCGGCGAGGCGGCAGGACAGGACAGAGGAAGGAGGGGAGAGATCAGCCCTCGGAGGGGAGCAGCCGCTCCAGCGCGTCCAGGCTCGACCGCGCCGCGGCCAGGGCGGAGCGCACGGAATCCGCCCGCCCCCGCGGCGCGTCGACGGCGGCGACCATGTCGACGGCGGACTGACTGATCTGGCGGGCCACGGAATCGATGTCGTAGTCCGGGCCGGGGTGGTACCACCAGGCCACCCAGTTGCACATGCCCAGGACACTGAAGGCCGCGACCCGGGGATCGAGGGGCCTGAACTCCCCTCCGTCAATGCCCTCTTCGATCACGCCGGTCAGCGCGGCCAGCACATCCCGTCGCGCCTGGCGGTGACGGGAGCGCAGCGGATCCGGCAGCACCGACTCGGTCTGCTCGTGGACTCTGAACTGGTGCGGGGACTCCGCCCGCTGCCGCACGAGCGTGTCGGTCAGCTCGCGCAGCTTCCCCTCGGAGGTCAGGTCCGTACGGGCCCGCAACGCGGCCAGCGTCTCGGCCAGCCCGAGGCTCATCTGCTCGACCAGCATCGCGAGCAGCTCTTCTTTGCTGGTCACGTAGTGATACAAGGCCGTACGAGAGACACCGACAGCGGCGGCGACATCCTGGAGAGTGGTCGTTTCGTACCCCTTCTCGGCGAAGAGGAGTGTCGCCTTCTCCAGCAGGTCACGGGTGACCAGCGTGCGCCGGGCGGTACTGCGGCGCGCGGCCTCCGCCCCCTTGGCCGGGGACTCCTTCACGGCCGCCGCAGGACGCTTCTCCCGTGGGTTACCTGCCATGCGGTGATCCTAGTCGAAAAAAGTCGATATGCCGATAATTTCACTCCAGCGACGAATCGGCGACCCTCGGCGGTCCGGCCGGACCGCCGACATGGCGAGCAGGGGACATCCCGGACGGGACGCTGGACTCAGAACGGGTACTCGGGGATCTCGGCGCGGCTGGTGACCCACTGCCACTCCGAGAACTGGTCGGCGTTGGTGTGCGTGCTGTGGTTGGAGCCGTTGCCGGACACGCCGGTGCCACCGATCGGCCCGTACACCTCGTGAAGCACGGTCTGGTCATTGATGTGGACGACTCCGGAGTGGAGCTCGTCCGCGATCCTCCGGGCACGGGCCTGGTCCGCCGAGACGACCGCCGCCACCAGTCCGTAATCGGTCCGGTTGGCCAGGGCGATGGCCTCGTCATCGGTGCTGAATGTGGTGATGGCCGCGACAGGGCCGAAGATCTCCTCGTCGAAGGCCGGCATGCCCGGCACGACATCGGTCAGTACGGTCGGTTCGAAGAAGAGCCCCTCGCGGGAGCCGCCCACAAGAACTCGCGCGCCCCGGGAAAGGGTGTCGCCGACGATCTGTTCGACGCGCGCCGCCTGACGCTCGCTGACGATCGGCCCCACCGTCACGCCCTCGGTCATCGGGTCACCGATCACCAGCGCCTTGGCCTTCCTGACCAGGGCCTCGGTGTAGGCGTCCGCGATCCGTTCGTGTACGAGGTGGCGTCCGGCGGTGAGGCAGATCTGTCCCTGGTGGAAGAAGGAGCCCCAGGCACCGGCGCTGGTCGCCGCTTCGATATCGGCGTCCTCCAGCACGACGTATGGATTGTTGCCCCCGAGTTCCAGGGACACCCGCTTGAGCAGGCCACCCGCCACGGAGCCGATCTCCCGTCCCGCGCGGGTCGAACCCGTGAAGCTCACCATGTCGACCCCCGGGTCCTTGACCAGGGCCTGCCCGGTCTCGATCGCGCCCGGCAGGACATGCAGCAGCCCCGAGGGGAGTCCGGCCTCCTCCAGGAGCCGCGCGAAGACGACGCCGCCGGAGACCGGCGACTGGATGTCGGGCTTGAGGAGAACCGCGTTGCCCATCACCAGCGCGGGGCCCACGGCCCGGGCAGCCAGCAGAAGGGGAGAGTTCCACGGCGTGATGATGCCGACGACCCCGACCGGAATCCGGCGGGCGACACTGTGCCGTCCCGGTTCCGCACTGGCCGCCAGGATGCCCCCCGGCTGACTGCCGAGCGCGGCGGCTTCAAGGATCTCGCGGGCGGTCATGCGCGCCTCCCACTCCCCCTTGAAGCGGATGGCGCCGGTCTCCCGCATGAGCTGCTCAGCGATCTCGTCGGCGTGCTCCACAAGGAGCTCCGAGAACGTCCGCAGGATGTCCCCACGCCGAGGAGCGGGCACCTGGGCCCAGGCGACCTGCGCCTCCCTCGCCACGGCCGCGGCAGCCGCGACATCGTCCGCCGAGGCAAGCCCGGTGTGGCCAAGGACGGCGCCCGTGGCCTTCTCGGTCACCGGCTCGGTCCCGAGCCCCGGCTCCTTCCAGCCGTTGCTGTAGATCTTGCCGTTCCACACGCCGGACGGCGCGAAGAGTGTGGTGGCCATGAACGTCTCCTCGCTGGTCAGATGCCCCGGGAACGCGACGATCCCATCGCTCCATCGCTGCCCGCCGAGACGGCTCGCCTCCCACAATGAGCCCGGCACACCATCCTGTCAACTTTCACGTCGAACTATCGACGAACGAGTCGAATGAGCCCATGCCACACTCTCCGAAAGGGCTCCCCACCTCGATATGACGCCATCGTCAAAACTTCGACACGCGGGGTGGACCTTCGGGAGGAGTGTCGTTAGATTGCGAAACATGGCAAAAGCAACGGCGCACACCTTCCCCGGCGGTGAAGTCGACGAGCCGGGACTCGTTCCGTACCCGCCAGACGTCGAGGCCCGTTACCGGGCGGCCGGTCTCTGGTCCGGCCGGTCCCTGCCCGCGGAACTGATGTCCGCCGCGTCCGCCCATGCCGAACGCACGGCGTTGATCACTCCTGAGGGCAGTTGGACCTACCAGGAGCTCTTCGGTGAAGCTCAGCGGTTTGCCGCCGGCCTGCTGGAGTCGACGAGTCTGTGGCCCGGGGACTCCATGATGTTCCAGATGGGCAACGTCGCCGAGACCGTCGTGTCCTATCTGGGCTGTCTGCTGGCCGGGGTGCGGCCGGTGTGCACGCTGCCGCAGCACGGCGTCCGGGAAATCGGCGTGCTGGCCGAGCACATCGGCGCCCGGGGTCTCATCCTGCAGGCCGACTTCGGGCGCGGGCAGTTGCCCGAGAACGCGCGTGCGCTCGTCGCCAGTGGCGTCATCAAGGACGTCGTTGTCGCCCGCGGCCGGACATCCGCCTTCGTCGGGTACGAAGAACTGCTCGCGTCCGGGGCGGCTGCCACCCCCGAGGCTCTGCCGTACCACCGCCGCGACCCTCGCGGGATCGCCGTCTTCCAGCTCTCCGGAGGCACCACCGGTCTGCCCAAGATCGCGCCCCGGCTGCACGAGGAATACGCCTACAACGCCCGTGTCTGGGCCCGGACACTCGGCTGGGGCAACGGAACCGTGGTGCTGTATCCGCTCCCGATCATGCACAACGCGGGAATCGCCCTGGCCCTGCAGCCCGCGCTGCTCAGCGGCGCCACGCTGGCCCTCGCCCCCTCGGCGGACGCCGGCTCCGTACTCGACCTGATCGAGGCGACCCGCCCGCGGGTCATCCCTCTGGTACCGCCCGCCCTCGCGATCCGGCTGCTGGACCACCCACGCGGCAGGACGACCGACCTGTCCTCCATCAGTGACTTCATCGTCGGCGGACAGAAGCTGGCCGAGGATGTGGCCGAGCGTCTGCGGGACGAACTGGGCATCGCGGTACGGCAGAAGTTCGGCATGGCGGAAGGGATGTTCCTCCTCACACCCGCGCACGCCGGTGAACGGGTGCGGCACCACACCGTGGGTGAACCGCTCTCCCCCGCCGACGAGATCCGCATCCTGCGGCCCGGCCAGGACACGGAGGTCCACCCCGGCGAGATCGGCGAACTGTGCGTACGCGGCCCCTACACGATCCGCGGCTACTACCGCGCGGAGCGGCACAACGCGCAGGCGTTCACCGCGGACGGGTTCTACCGCACGGGCGACCTTGCCAGGCGACACCTCATCGACGGCCTGACCTGCTACTCGATCGACGGCCGCATCAAGGATGTGATCAACCGCGGGGTGGAGAAGATCCATGCCGACGAGGTCGAGGAACTGATCATGCGTCACCCCGCCATTTCCAACGCCGCGCTGGTGGCCATGCCGGACAAGGTCCTGGGAGAACGCGGATGCGCCTACCTCGTCCTTGAGCCCGGCGAACAGCCGCTGACCGTGCGGTCGCTGGGCGAATTCCTGCTGTCGCAGGGCCTGGCCAAGTACAAGCTGCCCGAGCGGGTCGAGGTGGTGGCCGGCCTGCCGCTGTCCAATGTGGGCAAGGTCTCGAAGAAGTCCCTGCGGGAGGACATCGAGGCCAAGCTCCTGGCGGAGGACGCCGCGGGGCTTCTGGACGAATAGCCCCGTGGTCCGTCCGATGGCCGCCCAACGTTCTCAGGCGATGGACGAGTTGTACGGATCGCCGATCCGGCGGATCTCCTCCAGCGGATAGGGGGTCCGCCTGCTCTCCAGTTGGAGCTTGCGGTAGAAGTCCGTCATCACCGCGGCGAGCGGGGCGTGGCGGGTGAGGACCGCCGCGACCTCCGGCGGGATTCCCGTCGGGCGCTCCCCTTGGGCGCACGCGCGCACGAACGCGTCGCGCTCGTCCCGCTCGTACCCGTACAGAGCCTTGACGAGCCAGATCACCAGATGTGTGACGCTGTAGCAACGGTCATAGGTCTGGTGTCCGGCGAAGAAGTCGGCCTCCTCCTTCGACAGGTCGAACCGAGAGGAGATCGCGAGGCCGTAGTCCGCGAAGAACAGACGCTCACCGTCGGTCAGGATGTTCTGGAAGTGGGCGTCGAAGTGCAGCAGGCCGCGGGCGTTCATGAACGAGATCCCGGCTTCCAGTTGCCTCGCCACCATGGCGCAGGCCCGCTCGGCCGGCTCGTCGCCGGCTGTGACCTGAACGCCCAGCCAGTCGTGCAGATTCTGGGGAATGTACTCCAGGAACAGCGCGACGCTCGCGGAGGAATCCCGCAGACCCTCGATCCGGCGGCGCACCTCCGGCCCGCCTCCCCAATAGGCGACAGTCCTGTCCACGTCGGCCAGTTCCTCGGGGAGCGACTGCCCGGGGTCCGGCAGTATCCGCCAGTGGTACATCAGAGGGAAGCCCTCGTAGTCCTTCGCGAGCACCCAGTTCGTCGTCATGGTGTGTACGGCCAGCTCCCGCCAGACCCCGAAGCCGGGCCCGCCGATGCCGTACTGGCAGAAGGTGGGCAGCCCGAAGAGGTTCGCTGTGGACCGGGCGTTCTCCGGCTGCCTCTCCAGATCGGTCAGCGGCACCCGCTTGACGAAGACCGGGGTCCCGTCGACCTCCAGCAGCGCCGACTTCCCGCCGATACCGGAACCCATCGGTACGGCCGCGTCCACGAGCTCGCGCAGTTCGCGATCACCGCACAGGGCCAGCGATGTGGAGACGGCACCGTGGGCGGCCAGACGCGCACCGCGCGACATGTCAAGGCTCCCGACGACTGCCTTCATCCGGGCACCGACCTCTCTCCGACATACCTGGGCGCTTCCGAGAGCATGTACGTGCGTCGCTCAGCTCTGCGGTTCGGCCCCCGGAACGGGCGAAGGGCGTCCAGATCGGTTGGTGAGAACAGATCTGAACACCCTTTTGACCGCACTGTACGTGAAGGCGGACGGGTTCGGACAGGTGTCGACCGCCCACCCGAACCGGGTCCGGCGAGTCACTTGCCGTATGCCTGCTGGAAGACGTATTCGGCGGCCATGATCGCCGTCAGGTTGGTGGCGGTCGACGGGACTTCGGGGAAGATCGAGGCGTCCACCACACGCAGACCACCGACCCCGCGCACCGCGCCCACACTGTCCACCACGGCCCATTCGTCATCGACGCCGCCCATGGGCACAGTCGAGGTGGGGTGCTCGTAGGAGCCCAGGTTGTCGAGGATGACGCTTTCGAGCGTCGCGTCGTCCTGGACGGCGTCCTCGGGCAGTAGCTCGGCCTGGGCTACCTTCGCGAACACCTCGTTGGCCCCGATGCGCCGGCTGAGCTTGACCGCCTCCACCATGCGCCGCACATCACGAGGCTCGGCGAGGAAGTTGTAGTCGATGAGCGGTGCGTCCTTGGGGTCGCGGCTCCGGAGCCGGAAGGTTCCGATCGAGTCCGGCCGCACGATCGACACCGCGAGCACGATGGCGCCGCCGGTGGGACTGAACGCCGGATCGATCAGGTGAGTCGCCGAGATATGAAGGTCGAGCTCGTCCTCGCCGGCCTCGCTGGTTCCCGTCCAGACCAGCGCGCCTCCCGGGGGCGTCATGCCGAGGCTGCCCGGGCGCAGGGAGTACACGTTGAAGTAGAAGGGCTGGTTCCGCAGACGCAGACCCACCGGCAGGTCGGCCACGACGGGGATGTCCAGGGACCGCAGATGGTCGGCGGGGCCGATGCCCGAGCGCATCAGGATCGCGGGGCTGCCGAAGGCGCCGGCGCAGAGAATCACCTCGCCCGCGGCGAAGACCGTACCGTCGGTCGTCACGACACCCCGGGCGGCACCGTTGTCGATGAGCACCCGGTCGATCTCCGCGCCCCCGCGGATGGTCAGGTTCGGGCGCTGCCGAACCTCGTCGGTCAGATAGGCCATGCCCGTGTTCTGTCGGACCCCGGCCACTACGTTGAGCTGGTAGGCCGTGACTCCGTCCTGGTCAACCCCGTTGACGTCCTTCAGACGCTTGAACCCCTCGTCGGCGGCGGCGTCGATGAACGCCCGCAGCGACGGGGTCAGCTCCTCATATCCCAGCTGGTGGACGGGCAGCGGCCCCGAGCGACCGCGGAGGCCGTCCTCACCTGCCGAGGTGGTCTCCAGCCGCTTGTACGCCTCCAGCATCTCGGGGTCGGTCCAGCCCGAGAGGCCGTGGGCACGCCACGCCGCGAAGTCGGCGGAACGCGCGCGCAGCGCGACACCCGCGTTGACGCCGGAGCTGCCGCCGAGCACCTTGCCCCGCGGAGCCGGGATCTCGTTGTCGCCCTGCCCCGTGGCGGCGGAGTAACCCCAGTCGTGGTCCGCGTCGCCGCCCACCCGGCCGCTGTTCCGAATCACATCGGGGTACTCGTCGGGGGCGTACGCCCGACCCGCCTCCAGCAGGAGCACCTTCCGGGAGGCGTCCTCGGTCAGGCGATTGGCGAGGACCGCTCCCGCGGACCCGCCGCCGGCGACGATCACGTCGTAGTTCTGCTCGGTCACCGCAAACACACTCCTTTGGCCGGGCCGCGCCGGAAGCACACGGCTCATGTTCCACCGTCACGCCTCACCGTATGTCATAGATGTCAAATTTTCCACTTCGGCGTCGAATTCGAGTGAGTGAGAGGTGGCCGCCACCAGGACGGCAGCGGGAGAGGGGCCAGGATCTGGCACCCTCTCCCGCTGTCGTCCCGCCGTCGTCGCGTATCAGCCCGCCGCGATCGCTCCGCCGCCGGCCAGCTCGCCTCCGTCGACGATGAACTCGGAGCCCGTGGCGAAGCTCGATTCGTCACTGGCCAGGTAGACGACGAGTCCCGAGATCTCCGCCGGGTCGGCGACCCTCTTCATGGGGTTCAGCTGAGCCACGTCGAGCCCATCGGTCATCGCCGTGGCGACAGCGCCGGGGTGCACCGAGTTGACCCGGATGCGGAACTCGGCGAGCTCCAGGGCAAGGGACTTGGTCAGACCGCGCAGCGCGAACTTCGACGCGTTGTATCCGTGGAGCCCCGCGAAACCCCGGAATCCCGCTACCGATGACACATTGATGATGGAGGCGGGGGCGGAACTGATCAGGCTCGCACGGGCCGCCTTGGCGCCGAGGAATTGACCCGTCACATTGATCGACGTGATCTTCTCCCAGCTTTCGAGGCTGTAGTCCTCCAGACTCCCGAAGTTCATGACACCGGCGTTGTTCACCAGCGTGCTGAGGGATCCGATCACGTCGTCGCGTTGTCCGGTTCGATGGGCGCGGTGGTCGCCTGATGACCGATCAGCCGCCAAGCCCCCTCCTCCTGCCGCCAGACCACGAGGTAGCCGGCCACGATCGGCCGTGGTATGCCATCGACCAGGACCAGCAGTTTGAGCACCCCGCCGGCCTGGAACGCGTGCTCCCCCAGCTCTTGGGCCGACTCCACCCGGGCGTCGACAGACCGGAAGACGAACGTGCCGTCGCGGAACTTCTCGATGAAGGACTTCTTGCTGTCCAGCAGCCCGGTCGAGTGGGCGTAATAGAGCTCCTCGGAGAGGAGACCGGCCAACGCGTCCGCGTCGCCGGAGACCAACAGTGCGGATCGCCTCGCTTCCAGGTCCGAGGCCAAGCGGAGCAGGTCTGCGTTGCCTGACATGAGCCATTCCTTCCAAGCCGACCTGTCGCATGCGTACGCTCGCGCTCGCCTCGCCCCGAGGGGGCGGCGGAGTGGGCGGACGAGGGCATCGACGAGATCAACCGTCGCACACTTCCTCGTCAGCGTCAAATTATCGACGTGAATGACGCTCTTCCGGCGGACGGTCACGCCGGGGCCGGGGCGGCTCGCCGTTGGACGTCGATCGACACCGGCCGTCCCGTTGATTCCGCGGCGGTCGCCGGGAGGATCACGGAGGCCTCGACGCCTGGTAGCGGGCCGCCCGGCCGGGCCGGCTCACTCGTGCCGGCTCAGATGTGGCAGGTCGGTCGTGTGTGGATCAGCGATGGCGGCTCAGCTGTGCTTGACGCTGACGTTGTACACGGTCACCTCGCCGTAGTTGCTCGTGTCGCAGGGCGAGGAATTGCCGCAGTTCGCCTGGGTGTAGACGCCGGCCTTGAAGTATCCGGTGGTGAACTTCACCGGGATGGTGGTCTGAAGGACCCCGTTGTAGTACGCCTTGATGTTGCCGCCTCCGACGACGAACTTCGCCTCGAAGACCGTTCCGAGCCGGTAGTTGTCGGTGACGAGCTTGTAGTGGGTGTCGTTGTCCTTGGTGACGTACAGGTTGGTGCCTTCCAGCCGGAAGACCGACCGGTCGTTGCCGTCGTGGATCTGGCCGGCCACCACATGGCTCTTGGTGTTGGGCAGCCGGTTGATCGCCTGGTCGACGATGAGAGTGTGAGTGCCCGAGGTGGACGACCAACTGGCGTTGGTCTTACCGCTGTTGGTCATCTCCCGCAGCTCCGAACGCGGGTAGGACGTGTTCGTGGTGGTGGCTCCGTTCACGGCGGCACGGAACCGCACCCCGTCACACGCCGACGTCGGCGTGAACCAGGGGGCGTTGTTGTACGACGCGAGGTCGGGCTGCTTGATCTCCAGCGGCTGGGTACCCGAGGCGTCGGGGTCGTCGACCGGCAGCTGGATCTTCCAGTCGCTGGTCATCCCGAGGACCGTGGAGGGTGAGGGGCAGGCGCTCGGTGCCGCGACGGCCGTGGGGCCGGTGAGCAGCGTGGTGCCGAGCCCCAAGGAGGTGAGGGCGTATACCGCCCGGCGGCGGTAGGTGTGGGTGGATGTGATCTTGTGCATGTGCGACTCCTGTTCGAGAAAGGATCGATGGCCGGGCTGGGGGTGGGGGTGTCACCTCCTTTCGCTGTTCATGTCAACATCGATGCCAGGGGCCGGTCCGGTCGGCACTGGCGTCGGGGAATCAGGGGGCAGCGGCGCGGGCTCGGTCGTACGGAGCTCAGTCGTACGAAGCACAGTCGTACGCAGCACGGCCGCACGCCGCTCCCGCGTCCGCGCTCAGTGCCACTCGGCCTTGTCCACCACGTTGATCAGCGGCTCACCGGCCATGAATCTCCGGGCGTTCTCCAGCAGCACGGCGAACCGCCGCTCGTCCGCGTGCGGTCCCGCGCCCGCGACATGCGGCGTGATCAGGACGTCGGAGCGGCGCCACAACGGGTGGTCCGCCGGCAGCGGCTCGGTCTCGAACACATCGAGCGCGGCCCCGCGCAGCTGACCCGCGTCGAGCGCCCGTACGAGCGCGTCGAGCCGTACGGTGGGCCCGCGCCCGATGTTGACCAGGCAGGCGGTGGGTTTCATACGGGCGAGCCGTGCGGCGTTGACCAGCCCCTCGGTGTGCGGGGTGTGCGGCACGGTCAGCACGACGAAGTCCGCCAGGGGGAGGCGGGCGTCGAGCCGGTCCACCGGGTGGATCCGGGTGAAGCCCGTAACCTCCCCCGTGCGCCGGGGGTCGATGCCCTCGACCTCGGTGCCGAAGGCGGCGAGCAGCCGCCCCACCTCCGCGCCCACGGCCCCCACTCCGACGACCAGGGCGCGGCTCTCCGCCAGGGGCACCACAGAACCGGGGTTCCAGTCGGGTTCCCACCGCACGACCTGCTGATCGCGCATATAGCGGGGCAGTCCACGCGCCAGGGCCAGAACGAGTGCCAGGGTGTGCGCGGCCACGTGGTCGGTGTAGGTGTCGCGCATATTGGTGACGCGGACGGGATGTTCGATCAGCGCCGGGTAGTAGAAGCCGGGCGGGGGCCCTGCCTGCGGGACCTGGAGCCAGCGCAGCCGTACGGCGTGCGGCAGCAGATCCTCGGGGAGGGCGCCGTACGCGGCGTCCGCCTCCCGCAGCGCCTGCGCGGCCTCCTCCGGCCGCCGGGGCCGGAGGAGGCGGAGGCCGGGCAGCTCCCGCTCCAGCCGTTCGGCCCACTCCTCGGTCACCGACGCGCGCGGCGGCAGCATCACCAGGGTGTACGGTCCTCTGCTCGTGGCGTCGCTCATGCCGCGAACTCCATCCGGTCGGCGGTCACTTCGTGCCGCAGCTGCTGTCCTCGTGTGTAGCGGGCCAGTTCCTCCGCCATGGCCCGGCCGAGCCGTCTGCGTTCCGGCCCCAGATTTCCGGCGAGGTGCGGGGTGAGGACGATGTTCTCCAGGGAGAAGAAGGGTGATCCGGCGGGCGGCGGCTCCGGGTCGGTCACATCGAGGGCGAAGAACAGATCGGGCCGGCGGGCCGCCACCGCGATCAGTTCCGCCTCGTTGATCAGCCCGCCGCGCGCCGTGTTGACCAGGGTGGCGTCGGGCTTCATGGACTCCAGGAGCGGGCCGTCGACCATGCCATGTGTCTCGGGAAGCAGCGGGGTGTGCAGGCTGACGACATCGCTCGTCGCGAACAGTTCGTCGAGCCCGGTCAGCCGGACACCGAGGGCCGCCGCCTCGGCCGGGTCGGCGTACGGGTCGTAGGCGTGGACGCGTACCGGATGCCGGGCGAGCAGTCGGGCCGTGGCGCGGCCGGCGGCCCCGAGCGAGACCAGTCCGACGACGGAACCTTCGGTTCCCGGTTCGCCGCGCCTGGGGACGGGTGCGCGGGTGGCACGGGCCCGCAGCACGTACCGCCAGCCGTGCTTCAGCCCGAACAGGATCTGGGCGAGGGTGAATTCGGCGACGCAGTCGGCGATGACCGACCCGGCGGCGGTGACGCGGAGACCGCGCTCCCAGGAGTCGGCGGTGACGACGTCGCGCACCGAGCCCGCTCCGTACAGCACCAGTTCGAGCCGGGGCGCCGACGCGAGCAGGTCGGCGTCGAGCCGGGGCGCGCCCCAGCCGGTGATCAGTACCTGGGCGGCGGCGAGTTGGTCCGGCAGGAGGTGGCCCGCCGGCCGGTTGGGGCCGGGGACGGTCACGTACCGCTCGATGGCGGCGCGCTCGTCGGGGCCGTACACCTCTTCGAAGCGGGCCGGGTCCATGGCGTAGATGCCGTTGAGTGTCATTCATCCTCCTCGTACGGCGGAGCGCAGGGCGTCGAGCCTGGCGGAAGACGCCAATCCCGCGTGGTAGAAGCGGAAGTGGCGCGCGCCGGCGGCGCGCAGTCCGGCGATCCGGGACGCGAGTTCGCCCGGCGGGTCCTCTATGACGGAGACGTTGGCGACGATCGGCACGGCGGTGTTCAGCGCCGCGCTCTTCACCCGTGTCAGCGCGGCGTCCGGCTCGTCCCAGCACTTGAGGACGTAGGTATCGGCCGGCCCGTCGTACCGGGCGAGGTCCAGCGCGCTGTCGGGCCCGGTCGCCTGCGGGTTGTCCTCCGCCATCAGCAGCAGCTCGCGCCCGGCCGCGACGGTGGCGATACGACGGGCCAGCCCGGTGATCACGGACCGTCGATGGTCGAAGAGCCGCTGGGCGCGGTCTTCGCCAAGGGTCTCGCCCAGGGTGGGGGCGACCGTACGCCCCTCCCGCAGTTCCCCGTCGACAGCGGTACGGATGTCCCGTGCCAGGTCATCGGGGTCCACTCCGCCGCCCGCGAGCGCGGCGCCGCACGACGGGCACAGGCAGACGGACAGCAGCGCGCGGCAGCCGGAGGAGAGGTCGGCGCCATGGGTCTTCTCGTGGTGGCTGCCGTGCTCGAAGCCGAGCCAGCCGCAGGCCTCCAGCATCAGCGCCGGCACGTCGTAGCGCGAGCAGATCTCCCGGGCGAGGTTGACGGCGTACGCCGCGACGTCCGGGTGCGCCGGGCAGAGCGCGTACGTGTACTGCTCGCCGTAGGCGTTGCGCACGGTCAGTTCAGGGGCTCGGGCGCCGAGGGCCGAGGAGTGGGTGAGTACGAGCCATGCCTCCGTACGCAGCCCCGCCTCCCCCAGCGCGGTGGCCGCCGCGCCGAACCGGTCGGACACCTCGACGCCCCAGGTCGGGGCGAGTGGCCTCAGCCGCTGGCCTCGCCAGATGTCCGTCGACAGCGGGAAGTACGCGGCGGCGTGCGCGGCGTGCACGACGCGGTGGTGCGGGTGGCGGGGGGTGATCGCCCGTACGGCGTGGTAGCTCGCCTGGAGCGTCACCGAGCCGACCCCCAGGGAGGCCAGCCGTTCGGCGGCGGCCGGGTCGCCCACGATGTCCCAGGTGTAGGCGAAGACGCCGTCCGAGCCGGTGGGATTCGATCGGGTCACTCGGGTCACTCCTTGGTCGCGCCGGCCAGGCCACGCACGAAGTAGCTCTGGAAGAAGAGGAAGACGAGAAGCATCGGGATGACGGAAATGGTCATTCCGGCCGCGAATCCGGTCCAGTCGACGGCGTGTTCGCCCTTGAACGAGAGCATTCCGACCGCGAGGTTCTGGAGCTCCGGCTGGCCCAGGGTGAAGACCAGAGGGATATTGAACTCATTCCAGTTGGTGACGAACTGGAAGATCACCACGACCGCGATCACCGGTTTCGCGAGCGGCAGGACGAGCCAGAAGGTGCGCAGGAATCCGGCGCCGTCCAACTTGGCCGCGTCGAACAGATCATGGGGGACGCTGGAGAAGAACCCGATGAACAGCAGTACGTACAGCGCTCCCGCCGCGCCGGACATCGCCAGGATCACGCCTGCCCTGGTGTTGAGAAGACCCAGCTGCTCCACGAGTACGAACTGCGGGATGATGATGGAAGCGACAGGGATGAACAGCGTCGCGACGATCGTGCGGTGCAGTAGCTTGCGGCCGGGGAATTCGTACCGCGCGAGAATGTAGCCGCACAGCGCCGACTTCACCAGTTCCACGAATGTGGAGACCACCGTGTACAGGACGGTGTTGAAGAAGTAGCGGGAGAATCCGGCGTTCACCCAGGCCCGCCGGAAATTATCGAAATTCAGCTGGTCGGGTATCAGACTCGCCCCGCCGGTGAACAGGCCCGCCTGCGTCTTGAAGGCTCCGGAGATCGTCCACAGGAACGGGTAGACCCAGAGGAGCGAGACGATCAGGAGCAGCGGCAGGGCGATGAGGTTGGCGCGCGTTCCCCTGCTCAGGGGGAGACGCTTTCCCTTGTCTTCCATCAGACTCCGTACTCCTTCCGGAGCTTCTGTGCGCGGCTTACGAAGAAGCCCTGGCCCATCACGATGAGGAAGGCGATGACGGAGAAGAGAAGAGCGGCCGCTGAAGCGTAGCCGTAGGAGAAGGGCACGCTGGCGAACGCCCGGTCGTAGATGAAGTACGAGATGACGTAGGTACTGGTGCCGGGACCGCCACCGGTGAGGGTGACGACGAGCCCGAATACGTGCATGGCGTTGACCAGTCCGAGCAGCAGGATGACGACGGCCACCGGCTTGATGATGGGCAGAGTGATGCGGGTGAGTTTCTGCCATTCCGTGGCGCCGTCGAGTTCGGCCGCCTCGTACAGTTCCTCGGGCACGTTCTGGATGGCGGCCATCCAGTAGATGACGTACTGACCGAAGACCTGCCACACCGAGATGAGCACCAGAGCGAGCAACGCGCTCCAGCGGGAGGCGAAGACGTCCACCGACTCGTCGATGAGGCCGATGTCCCGGAGCAGAGCGTTGAGGGCACCGTTGGACGGGTTGAGCAGATAGGTGAAGACGAGTCCGGCCATGGCTACCGGGATGATGAGCGGAGCGAAGAACGTCGTACGGAAGAACTTCTTTCCCCGCAGCCATTTCCGGGTGAAGAGCACGGCCGCTATCAGCGAGAGCGGAAGTTTGATCACCGTGGTGAGGACCGCGAAGATCAGGGTGTTGGCGACCGCCAGCCAGAACAGTTCGTCGGTGAGAATGGAGCGGTAGTTGCCCGGTCCGACAAAGTTCTCCACCGGTCCGCTGCCCGACCAGTCGAAGAACGAGTAGTAGACCGTGGCCGCCAGCGGCCAGAGAGTGAAGCCGAGGTAGAGCAGGAGGAAGGGCGCGAGGAAGAGCGCGACCCATACCCGGTTCCACCCTTTGGCCCGCTCGCGGGGACGCTCACCATCGGCCGGCCGATCCCGTCGTGTGTCGTTGCGCGGTGTTACGTCGTGCGGTGTGTCGTCGTGCGGCGTGGGTGCCGATGCCGCCCCTGGCGGTGGTGCGGCGGTCTGTGCGGAGACCATAGAGAGTTCCCTGGTTCTGTTCTGGAGCGATCAAAGGATCACCGGTCGGAGGAGAGTTACCGGGCTACTTCTGGTACTTCTCCCGCGGGTAGTCCTCGGTGTACTTCCAGTCCGGGAAGGTGTAGCAGTCGATCGACACCTTGAGGCCCGACGCCGCTTCCTTCTTGAGCTCCGATTCGAGGATCCGCTGGCGTTCGGCGACGAGTTTCTTCGCCTCGGGGGCAAGCGGCTTTCCTGACGTAAGGGCCTCGACCATCGCTTCGTACTCCCAGTTGGGCCGCTCGGAGATGGCCTTGACATAGGCATTCGACCTGACGAGATCGGGACATTTCCTTACGGCCACCGGCACCTCGACGCGGTAGCCCGGCTGGTCCGCGACCTTCATGATCTTCTGGATGGCGGGGTCCTTGATAAGCGCGGCGTTGTCCGTGAAGGCGAGGGTCCCGAAGCCCGCCTTGAGGTATTCCTTCGCGAAGTACCCGTCGGGATCGGTCATCCACTGGAGGAACTTCCAGGCCTCCGCGGACTTCTTGCTCTGCGCACTCACCCAGTACTTGTTGCCGTCGTGCTGGCGGGCCAGGGCGCCGGTCGCGCCGCCGTCCGGAACGGGACGCGGCGCCACGGTGTACTGGTCGGCCAGGAAACCCTGGCTGTTCCAGGCGCTGGGCGTCCAGGTTCCGTCCAGATAGATGCCCGCCTGTCCCACGGCGAACTGCTGGCGGCTGAAGTTCTTGTCGTTGAGCCCCGGCGCGATGTACTTCTTCTTCTGAAGGTCCTGGATGAACGAGAACGTCTTCAGCGACTGCGGATCGTCCAGGCTGAACTTGCCCTTCTGGAAGTCGAAGAAGAGGTCCGTCGAGACCCCCGACGCGAGTGCGAACCAGATGCGCTGGAGGTCAAGGCCCTTGCTGGGCGAGGCTATACAGGACGCGTCCGTCTCGCTGGTGATCCGCGCGCAGGCGTCAGTCAGTTCCGACCAGGTACGCGGAGGCTTGGCAGCGTCGAGCCCGGCGTCCTCGAACACCTTCTTGTTGAGGAACATGTAGCCCGGACCCCAGTACAGGTTCTCGGAGAACGGGAAGCCGTATGTCTTCCCGTCACGGGTGTTGATCCCCTCCACGAAGGAGCCCTCGGGCCAGCGGTCGGTGAAGGACTTCGGCACCTTGCCGTTGCCGTTCAGCGGCTGGATCCACTTCTGGTCGAGCAGCTGGGCCATGTCCGTCGGACCGGCCGGCCGCCAGTAGAAAATGTCCGGGCCCTGCTTGCTCTGGAAGGCGAGCGGCAGGGTCTTCACATATTCGTCCTGGGAGATCGACCGCCATTCGATCGTTTTGCCCGGATTCTCCCTGGCGTACTGGGCGGCGACCTTCTTGTGGAAGTCGGTCTGCTCCGCCGAGAAGTCCCAGATGGTGAGCGTGGATGACGCGGAACTGTCTCCGCTCGTGCCACAGCCGGCCAGGGCCGTCCCCAGCAGCGCCAGAGCCGCCGCCGCCCCTACCCATTTTCTCCTGAGCATCAATGACCTCCCGCAGTCGTCCACGCCGAACCGAAGGGCCCGAGGTGCGGATGAGGCTAGGGACGCCCCTCTCCGTGTGCAAGCGTTTTCACAAGATCAACTTTATCGGGGGGATCACCCCTTGCCGTCACATCCATCTGACCTGCGACAATGCAGGGAGGTCGCAGGAATCCGCATCGTGCTGTTAGATTCGAGAGAACGTTTTCAGGAAGGGATCACCCGCCGGTCGACAGGCGGGACCGGTCAGATGCGGCGGGGTGCGGAGTGGGGTGTGGGCCGACGGACCACCTCGGCATGATTGGGTACCGACCATGCCGTCCGGTCGGCATAGTCAACTGGTGGGGCGGCCTGGCCCGTTGCGGTCGCTCGCACGCGTGGCGGCACGCGGTCCCACTCACCCGAATCGGAATCGGAGGCGGTCCTTGAGCAGTTCGCGGGAACGGGTCGGCAGGACAAGCGGGCCCGAACGGCCCCGGGTGACCATCCGAGACGTGGGCGCGGCCGCCGGCGTCTCGACCTCCACGGTCTCTCGCGTGCTCAATGGCACCGCCAAGGTTGATCCATCGCTGGCCCGGCGCGTCCAGGACGCCGTGGCCGACCTCGGGTACCGCCCGAACGCCGCCGCGCAAGGGCTCGCGAGGGGCGAGGCGGGCGCGATAGGCGTACTCGTCCCCGATCTGGCGAATCCCTACTTCCCGAATATCCTGAAAGCGGTTTCTCGCACGGCTCGGACCTATGGGCGTCGCGTCATGATCATGGAATCGGACGAAGACGCCGCGAGCGAGTACGAACTCGCGCTCGACCTGATGAGGTCGTGCGACGGAGTCCTGCTCTGCTCGACCCGTATGGACCGCGCGTCCCTGGCCGAACTCGCCCTCCACTCCCGGCCCATGGTCCTGGTGAACAGGATGGCCCCCGGCCTGAGCACCCCCTCCGTCTCGGTGGACTTCTACGGCGGTATGGCCCTGGTCTGCGGACATCTGGCCCAGCTCGGCCATCGCCGGGTGCTCTACCTCAGCGGCCCCGAGAACTCATGGGCCAACGCCGAGCGCGTCCGGGCCTTCGACGCCGCGGCGGCCTTCGGCCTTCAGGTGACGGTCGTCCCGTGCGGTACGACGAGCCGCCACGGGTACCAGACCGTCAGCGCCTTGTCCGACCCCGCCGCCACCGCGATCGTCGCGTACAACGACCTGGTCGCTCTGGGTGCGATGGCCGCGCTGGAGGAACGCGGCGTCACCGTCCCCACCGGCATGTCCGTCATCGGCTGCGATGACCTCGCCCTCGACCGGCAGCCGTCCCCGGGCCGCCTCACGACGGTTTCCGGGGCCAGGGACGAACTCGGCAGGATTGCCGTGGACACGCTGGAAATCCTCATGACGTCGAAATTCGACGGCGAACCCAGCCTCATCCCGATGAACCTGATCCTGGGCGACACGAGCGCTCCGCCGCTGTCCTACAGCGGCTGATTCAGCGAGATGAATCGTGCCGATGGCCGTATCCGAAGCCGTCCCCCGGCTTTCCGCGCCGCACCCGCCCCGCGCCGCCCCGCTCCGGCCGGAGCGGGGCGGCGCGGGGCCCGGGGCCAGGGGGGTGCCGCCCACCCAGGCGGGTCAAGCGGCCGCGGGACCCG
>NZ_JBHUBB010000046.1:0-55389 GCF_042789485.1 Streptomyces sp. NPDC056835 | reverse complement strand
GGCGTAACCGTACGTACGGTTACGCCCCCGCCCCCCGCTGTACGTCAGAGGCGCTTCGCCGCCCGCAGCAGCCCCGCGTAGAAGCCGTTACCGTCCAGGCGCGAGGTGCCGCCCTGGTCGCCGATCGTCGGGCCGTTGACCTCTTTGCGGCTGGAGACGAAGATCTGGTGGCCGTCGGTGTCGTTGCCCACGTACAGGCCGACGTGGTCCATCCGGTTCCCGGTCCGCTTGTCCATCTTGAAGAACACCAGGTCGCCCGGCTGGAGCTTGCTGGTGGACTCCGGCCGCGTGTACCAGGGGGCAGGGCCCTGCAGCTTGTAGATGTCCACGCCGACGTCCGAGCGCGTCATGCCGTTGGCGGTGCGCGGCAGACCGTCGCCGACCTTGTCGGTCCCCATCAGCGGGTAGCGGGCACGATAGCCGAACACCGTCCGGATGAAGCCCGAGCAGTCCAGCGCGCGGTACTTCGGCTGCTCCGGCTGCATGGTGGTGCCGTCCCGGAAGGTGTACGGGATGCCGAGGTAGTCGTAGAAGTCGGACTGCTCCAGGCGGTTCGTGGGATTCGACTCGTCGATCGGTCCGAAGAACGCGTCGCCCGCGTACGGAACGCCCTCGTCGTCCTTCTTGATGGGCGCGCCCTCGACGTACTGGAAGGCGAACGCGAAGATGTCGTCCTCCTCGCTGCCGTAGTACTCCTTGAACCAGTCCTTGAACCACTTCTCCTTCTCGGCGCCCTTCTTCCACGCCTCCGGCATGAGCCGCACCCAGTTCTCGGTGACCACCCGGGACTTGGTGTTCGTCGGCTCCTCGAACGTACGGCTGGGGCCGGTGAGGGTCGCCGTACGCGCGTCGTCGGTGAAGGTGGCGAGGATGTCGCCGTCGCCGCTGCGCAGCACCGAGCGTGCCGGGTTCTGCAGCCGCTCCCAGGTCTGCTCGCCGGCCGTGCTCCCGTTCCCGGACGTCAGCGCGGGGATGTCGGTGATGGCCTGGACGGCGGGCGCCTTCGCCTGCTCGTCCTTGCGGAGTTCAACGGTGAGATAGGCGCTGCCGGCCAGCAGCGCGAGGACCGTCGCGGCGTGCAGGACCGGGCGGCCCCGCTTCTTGGACTTGGCACTCATGACGAATCGGCTCCCGTGGATGGGCGGGTCAGGCTGACGGCAGGGCGCCGAGCAGGATGCCGGCGGTGAGGACGACGTAGGCCGTGAGCGTGACCGTGCCGGTGGCGAGGATGGTCGCGCCCTTGGGCTGGCGTACGAGCTGGTAGGCGATCAGACCCGGGACGATGAAGCCGAGCGTCTGGTTCGCGTACATCAGCGGGAATTCGAGCGAGAGCACGATCATCACGGTGCCCTGGAGGAGCACACCGATCATGACGACCGCGGAGAACAGGCGCTTTCCGTAGAGGATCACGAAGCGCTGGACGAGCAGGGTGGTCACATACGTCAGTACGGTCACGCCGACGACCATGGCGGCGCGCTGAAGGTCCTCGACGAGGGTCAGCGCCAGCCAGCCCGGCGTGATCATGCCGCCGGGGGAGAGGTTGGTCGTGAGGTAGCAGATCAGGGAGAACATCAGGCCCAGACCGATGCCGATCGCGGCGATCTCGGGGGTGAGGACTGCGGGGATCAACGGGGTTCTCCTGGGTTCTGCGGCGCCACGGAGTGCGAGGGGTTCGGGGAGGGCGGGAGCTGCCTGTGCTCGGGGTGGTGCGGCTGCTGGTGGGAGGCGGGGTGGTGCTGCGTGGGATCGCCGGAGCCGGACGGGCCCGGCTGCTGGGACTGTGTCCGCTCCGGCGTCTGCTCCGGCGTCTGCTCCGGCGTCTGGACCGGCATCTGGACCGGTTCGAACAGGCCGCGCTCGCGCGGCGGCCCGGCGGCGGGACGCTGCTGGTAGCGCTGCTCGTACGCCTCCGGGTAGGGCTGGAACGGGTCGAGGCGCGGCGCGTAGCGGGCCAGTGCCATCGTCTCGTCGTGACGCGGGTGCTGCTGGTTCTGGTGCTGCTGCGGGACGGTGCCGGGGACGGCGTCGGCGGAGACGACCGGGATGGCGACGGTGTCCGACGCCTGGCCCTGGCCCTGTGCCTGCCCCTGCCCCTGCCCCTGTGCCTGTGCCGGAACGTGCGGTTCCGCCGTCCGTACGGGGGCGGACGGGCCGGCGGGCCCGTCCTCCGGGTCCGGCGTCTCGTCCGGCGGCAGCTCCGCCAGGTGTTCGAGCAGCAGCTCACCCTGGCCGTGGATATTGCCGATCGCGACCAGTGAGGAGTCGGGCCCGAGCATGCCGAGCAGCTCGCGCATGAACTCCTCGGGGTCGCGCTTGTCGCCGCCCAGGTCGACCGCGCGCGAACGCCAGTCGGCCGGGATGGCGTCGATGGCGCTCTTCGCCGGATGGCCGATGACGAAGACCTTCTCCGGCTGGAGTTCGGGGATGATCTCGCCCATCTGGCCATTGCGCTCGACCCGGTCGGGACGGCAGTTGATGACCACGTGGAGCGGACGGTTGATCGCGCCCAGATCGAGCAGCTGGTTGATGTTCATCAGCGTCGACTCGGGGTCGTTCGCCGCGAAGACGTTCGCGAAGCGCAGCCGCTTGGCGTCCGGCGTGAGGTAACGCTCCACGGAGAGGACACCCGGGTCCGGCGGCGCGTCGTACATCCCCTGGAGCGCGGTCTCGCGCTCCACGCCCAGCAGTTCGGCGACCTTCAGCGCGATGGCCACGTTCTCCTTGAACGTGAACCAGCTGAAGCCGCGCAGCTCCTCGTCGGAGACCGTCTCCGGGTCCGCGTAGATCAGCTGGCAGTTCCTCGCGTCGGCCTCCTCCTGGAGGATCGCGAACCGGTCCTTCTCCGCGGTGACACAGATGCCGTCCTCCGGCATGGAGCGGGAGAGCGAGCGCGCCACGTCGTCGAGCGTCGGGCCCATCTCGGCGAGATGGTCCTCACGTACGTTGCACAGCACACCGATCGTGGACCGGATCAGCTTGGACTGGTTGATCTCCTGGAGCGCCGGCATGACCGCCATGCACTCGATCACCAGCGCGTCGGGGTTGTACGCGGCGGCCCGGCGCACGATGCCGATCTGCTCCACCACGTTGGCGATGCCGAACTTGCGGTAGACGGGCTCCTCGGTCGCGTCCGGGTGGATGAACCTGGCCGCCGTACCGGTGGTCTTGGCGACCGTGATCAGCTCGCCGCCGCGCAGCGCGCCCGCGCACAGCCGGGTGATGGACGACTTGCCGCGGATGCCGTTGACCAGTACCCGGGTGGGGATGCGGTTCAGGTTGGTGAAGTGCCGTCGCTGTTCGACGAGTCCGGCGACCAACAGGATCGCGCTGCACACGAGCAGCACGAAATAGAGGAAGAGCACGGTCGGTCAGATCCTTTCGGCGAGGGCCGGCGGCGCGCCTTCGCGCCTGCGCTGCTCCTGGAGCTGCTGGCGCAGCAGTTCCAGGGAGCGTGCGATGGCCCCGACCTCGTCGTGATGGCGCGGGTAGAGGACGGTGCGGCGGTCGCCGTCGGCCAGCGTCTCGGCCTGCTCGGCCAGTTCGCGCAGCGGACGTACGACCACGATGTGCAGCCAGCCCAGACAGGCGGCGGCCGCGGTGACGCCGAGCAGGCCGGCGAGGACGGTGCGGTTCTGTGCGCTGTATTCGGGGATGGCGAGGGCGGAGGCGGGCTGCCAGCTGACGACGGTCCAGCCGAGTGACTTGGCCGCTCCGCCGCCGGCGAAGGGGGCCGCCGCGGCGATCTGGATGCCGTCGCTGTCGCGGAAGAGGACTCCGCTGGGGCGTGTGCCGAGGCCGACCTTCTGGCCGGTGGCCTCGACGAGGGAGTCGAGCCTGCTGGAGGGCAGTTTCTGGAACGCGCGGTAGCCGGTGTTGGAGCCCACGGTCCTGCGCTCGGCGTCGACGATCCGTATCTGGCCGAGACCGGGCCGCTTGAGGAGCGAGTTGAGGAAGTCGACGCGGAACTCGCCGACCACCGAGGCGCCGTCGCGGCCGGGCAGCTCGGCGTATCCGGCGACCTGGGGTTCCTTGGCGTCGGTGCTGAGGATGCCGATCGGTTCGGTGCTGGTGCGCTTGCCGCCGGGGTGCTGCGGGTCGTCGCCCGCCTTGGCGAGGACGGAGCCGTCGGCGGAGAGCACGTACAGCGAGCGGTAGCGCGGGTGCTCGGTCCTGGTGCGTTCGAGGACCTTCGCCATGTCCGCGGGTGCGGTCTGGTCGCCGATGAGGGTGGCGACGGACAGCAGGTCGGCGTGGCCCTCGTTGAGGGCGCGGCGTACCCGGTCGGTGACGGTGTCGGTGCGGTCGCGCTGGTCGTTGACGAGCTGCTGCGGTACGACGGCGGTGTCCCCGGCGCGGTTGAGCAGCAGCATCATCGGGGCGGACCAGATCAGCAGCAGGATCCCGCCGCCGGCCAGCAGCGCGCGGGTGCCTACGCGCCGCCCGCGCCGCTTGGAGCCGCTGGTTCCGGTTCCCTTGTCCGCGGCCGGGCCCGCGCCGGGCGCGGGAGCGCCGAGCAGCTGGAGCCGCAGCTGTTCCAGCGCGTCCCCGATGCGTCGCGTCTCGCCGAACCGGGGCACGGTCACCGGCCGGGTGAGATCGCCGCGGGTGAGGCGGCGGCTCTCCAGGAAGAGCCGGAGCAGCGGGCGCTGGACCGTACCGAGCAGCAGGGCCACCGCGAGCGCCCCGATGACGATCAGGGCGGCGGCGGACAACAGGCCGAACAGCGGGTCGTTCACCCGGCTGGTGTTCTCCGGGACGGTGACCTGCGTGACCACGGAGAGACCGAGGCCGGTCGCGTCGGTGCTCTCGCCCGCCTCGGGCGCCGCGAGCGTCGCGTATCCGGCGACCGTGCGCTCCTCGGAGATCCGGGGGCCCGTCATCGTCCCGCTGACGCCGAGGAAGCCGCCGGAGCCCGGCTCCTTGGTCGTCTGCGGATTCTGGCCGGACTTCTGCGCGGCGAGCTTCGCGAAGGCCTTGAGCTGCTTCTCGGTCTCCTTCAGCTCGTCCTTGATGCTCTCCGATTCGGTGTCCGCGGAGATCTGGAGGCCGTCGCTGCTGAGGATCGTGCCGTCCGAGTCGGCCACGGCGATCACCCGGAACTTGCCGAGGCTGATACCGGGGACCTTCAGGCTGTTCGAGGTGACCAGAAGCTGCTGCGGCTGCCCCTCCCACGACAGCAGGGCGAAGGTGAGCAGGCGGGTCTCGCCGTTCTTCAGCCGCACCATCCGGGGGGCGAGCCCGTCCTCGTCGGACAGCTTCTTCCGGTCGACCGCGAGGAGCGGCACGTTCTCACCGCGCGCGGCGAGCAGCTTGCCGGACTTGATCTCGACGATGGCCGAGCCGCGCCACTTCTGGTAGACGCTCCCGAGCTTGTCGAGGACGGTGTCGGCGGAGACCGGATCGCCCGCGTTGAACAGGGCCGCCGTCCGGCTGAGGTCCGTGATCGACTCGTCCAGCGAAGCCCGCAGCGCGATGGCGCCGTCCTCGGCGAAGTGCTGCTGGGAGATCCGGACCGCCTTGGGGAGCGCCTCGTTCTCCGGCTTGCCGAAGCCCAGGGCCGTGAGGCCGGCCAGCGCGAGCAGCAGTGCCGAGAGGACCGCGATCGGTGGGCGTATGCCGCCCAGGAGCGACATGTCGGCCCGTCTGCGGACCTTGTGCCGCCGCTTCGCAGACGAAACGGCCATGGGGTACCTCTCTCAGCGTGGTGCGGGCAGCGCCGGTGCGCGCGCGTCCGTGCGCGCAGGCGGATGAGCGGATAAAGACGAGCGTGTGGGGGAAGGAGGGGGGACGGGGGGATTTCCCCCACCGTTCCCACGCGTCCCACGCGCGAAATTAGGACCGGTCGCGCCGTCGAATGGTTGTGCAAAATCAGACAGTCGCGCGTGTGATCTGTATTACAGATGTTACGTACCGGACATGCGGAACCTCCGGCCGGAAGCTACCGTCAGGGTGCCTCGTACCGAAGGGATTCCGGGCCGCGGGGCGTTGGAGCGCGGTATCCGCGCCCGAAACCCCGGCAGACCGAACAACCGCCGGAATCAGCCTAGTTGGGCGGCTCCTCAAGAGGTGTCAGCCCGTCCTTCGCCGCACCGCGGTTCAGCATCGTGCCTTGTGTACGGTCGAAGGCCAGCCGGTAACGGGCGAGTTGCACCTCGGTGTACTTCTTCCCCTCGTCCGGCGTGCCGCTTTCCGGCCCGCCGTTCTTGAGTGCCCGCGCCACATCCACCAGCCGGTAGTCCGTGACCGCGCCGTCCGGCAGCTTGTCGGGCGTCTCGGGGTCCTCCGGGTCCGGCGGGATGTCGACGAACGTCGGCACGTACTGCGCCCGTACATCCCACGTGCCGCCGCGCTTGGTGAAGGTGAACCAGCCGATGACACCCTCCTCGGACTGCCCGGTGGGCACCTCGTGCCGGGCGACCTGGTTGCCGAGACTGTAGGCGACCCAGGTGTTGTTGATCTTCTCCATCGGCTGCACGACATGGGAGTGATGGCCGATCACGAGATTGATGCCGGTGTCCTTCGTGATGCGTTCGGCCAGCTTCATCTGCTGGGGGCTCGGCGCGTTCTGGTGCTCACGCCCCCAGTGGATGCTGAGGATCACCACCTCCGCGCCCGCCGCGCGGGCCCGCTTCTCGGCCGCCGCGATCTCCTTGAAGGACGTCTTGTTGACCAGCCACGGCTTGTCCGCGGGCACCTCTTCGGCCCCGAATCCGTAGGCGAAGGAGAGCTGCGCCACCTTCACGCCCTTCACCTGGCTGATGAGTGGCGTGCGCCACTCGTCCTCGCTCCTGGCCGAGCCCGTGTGGCGCAGACCGGCCTCGTCGAGCGCGTCCAGGGTGCGCTTCACGCCGTCGGCGCCGTGGTCGATCGAGTGGTTCGACGCCGTCGAGCAGGTGTCGTAGCCGACGCCCTTGAGCGTGGTGGTGATCTCGGGGGGGACCTGGAAGTTCGGGTGCCCCTCGTAGGGCCCGCCCTTCTTGGCGACCACCGGCTCCATGTGGCAGATCGCCAGATCCGCCTTGCTGATCACCGGCTTCACTCCGGCCATCAGCGGTGCGAAGTCGAGCGTCCCGGCCTTGCCTCCCATGGCCTTCGCGTCCTTCGTCGCCTGATCCGTCAGCGGCGGATGGATCAGTACGTCACCGGCCGCGGCGACCGTGAACGACGGGCCTCCGCCTCCCTTGGCGTCCGCGCCGCCGTCGCCGGAGCCGAGTACGGAACAACCCGCGACGGCCGTGGCGAGGGAGGCGGCGAGACAGGCTGTCGCGGCGGTGCGGAGGGCCGTACGGCCGGCGGCACGTCGCTCGCGGAGCGGAGAGAGTCGTCCGCGAAGCAGGGGGAGTCGTCCGCGAAGCAGAGGGAGGGGTTGTTTCACATAGGTATTTTGAACGTCATATGACACGATCTCCGACCGTGAAGATAACAATCATGGCAAGCCTGCTGGTCGGGGTCCTGATCGCGGCAGCTGTGGTGATCGTCACTCCGGTCCTGGACCGGCACTCCGACGACCCCTCCGCACCCGCCACCGGCAACGGTACCGACCTCGATCTGGAACGCCGGATCGCGGGATTCGCCACGGACACCGTGGCCGGTGCCCGTTTCCTGCCGCCCAACCGCGTCGAGCGCGAGACCGTCGCCGCCGGGGTCGGACTCTATCTCGACGGCAAGCGCGGTGAGGCCGAACGCAGGCTCGCCGAGGTCGACTTCGGCGTACACATCCTCCGGGACACCGTGAAGGGGCGGCGGTACGCGGAGATCGCCGACCGGGCCCGCGAGGGCGCGCGCGGCTGGGGGCGGGTCTACATCGACCTCGACGCGCCCGCCCGCTTCTCGGTGCAGGTGCCGCACCCCGTCGCCGACGCGTACAGCGAGACCCTCGGCTTCGGCGTGCTGCGCGGCGCCCCCGGCGGAGTACTGGTCGTGGCCGGTGCGCATCGCGCGGCGGGCGAGGGGAACGCCGCGGACGTCGCGCACCGTACCGACACGGTCTTCCACGCGGTCTGCGCGGAACTCGTCGCCCGCGGACTCCCCGGCATACAGGTCCACGGCTTCGCGGACGAGACGTCACGGGCGCACGACGCGGTGGTGTCCACGGGCGCGGGCGACGACGGCCGCCGACAGGCCGTCACCCTGGCGCGGGCCCTGGCGGACGACGGCTTCCGGGTGTGCCGCGCCTGGTCGGCCAAGTGCCCGCTGGCGGGGCGTACGAACAAGCAGGGCCGGCTCGCGGCGGACGACGGAGTCCCGTTCATTCATGTGGAGTTCAGCCGTACGGTCCGGGAGGACGCGGGCCGCAGCCGCCGTGTGGTGGAGGCGATGACGACGGCAGTGGCGGAGTGGAAGGCGCCGGCCCGGGAGGCGGGCGCGGGGAAGTGAGGGCGGGAGGGTGAGGGCGGCCCCGGGGTCAGCAGCTGCCCTGGCGTCCGCTGCCAGGGGCTCGCTGCCCCGGGGCCGCCCCGGAGTCAGCCCGCCGTACCCGCCCCACCCACCGGGAAGGCGATGTCGCAGACCTCGTCCGTGGCCGACGCGGCGTCCCAGTCGGCGAAGTAGATCTCACGGCAGGGCCCGCTGACCGACAGTCCCCGTTCCGTGATCCACTCCTCGACCGCCTCGAACGCGGACAGGATCTGCGGGTGCGCCACCTGGGCCTTGGTGATGCGTACGTACGCCAGGCGCTGTGCCGGTTCGATGCGCAGCGTGGTCGTACGACCCGTCCCCGTAGAGCCGCTGGCTGCCGCGTACGCCTCCGCCGCCGCGATGTCCGCGACCGGAACACATGCCTCGGCGGGTCCGTCACTGTCCGGGCTCACCGCCGCGTAGTACGCGATGAACGGGATGCCGGCGACGCCTCCGCACTCCCCGGCGGCCTTCGTCAGCCGGTCCAGGGCGGCCGGGATCCAGCGAGGCAGCTCATCGGCGAGCACGTGCTTACGCTCGGTGAGGACGGCCTGCTCCGGCGTGTCGACGGTCTTGATCTCGTACATGTGGGTTCTCCTGCCCGACAGTCGGTCACGGATATGGTCGGCGACCTCGCGCCGTACGGCATGGCGTTCCTCGACCTCGGTCCAGTAGCCCGCCACCTCGTCGGCGGCCCGCTCACCCGCCAGCGCGACCACTTCGGCGATCCTGGCGAGCGGCATGTCGAGCTGCCGCAGCAGTGCGACCAGTCTGGCGCGCTCCACCTGGTCCGTGCGGTACCAGCGATAGCCGGTGAACGCGTCGACCCGCGCGGGAGTGAGCAGACCGAGCCGGTCGTACAGCCGCAGTGCCTTGGGCGAGAGCCGCGACCGCGCCGCGAACTCGCCGATCGTGAGCAGTTCCACGAGGTCCCATCCTCCGTCACCGGACCGCTTTCGGCCCGGTGGCCCGACGGTGCGCTCTGACCTTGGGGAAAGGTCAACCAACCAATCGTGAGCTTCTGCCGCCGGAGAGTGGCGGGATCCTCCATAGTGAGGCGGCATGAGGTGCGAACGGTGCGGGAGTGGCCGGGGAGTATCGCTGCCGGGTGTGGTGTGTCCTGTGTGCTCCGCGTGCGACACGGCCGCGCGGGAGCCCGTCGGGCACACGCCCCACGACGGCCGCCGCTCGCGCGGGCGCCCGCTGGTGAGGGTGACGGTGGTGGCGCTGGCACTGGGTTCCCTGGGCGCGACGCTCGCCCTGGTCGCCTGCTCCGGGGGCGGTGGCGGGGGCGGAAGCGGGGCGGACGGCGCAGCGGCGCGCGGGGTCCCGACCAGGATCGGCCCACCGGAGCTGCCGGGCCTGGGCGGCGGAGGCTCATCCACGCCCTCGTCTCCGTCCCAGGACGCCGGCGAGACCTTTTCCCCGGAGCCGGAGCCGGAGCCGGAGCCGGACCCGGACCCGGGCTACTCGGCGTGGGCGGGCCCGGGCTGCGCCTCGGGCGAGTACAGCGAACACGGCCGCTTCGAGAACGGCGACGCCGCCTGGTACACCGTCACCAACGGCGGCTACGAGGGCGGGTCGTGCGACGGACGCTTCTCCGCCGTCCCCATGTCCGGCAGCCCCGCCCAGGACCGCGGCTCCACGGCGACCTGGTCCTGGAAGCTGGGCAAGGCCTACGCGAAGTGCGCCCTGGCCGTCTACGTCCCGGACAGCGGCCGTCCCACCGACACCGCGGGCCACCCCACCGTCTACCGCGTCCTGCGCGACCCCACCGACACCACATCCGCCTACGCCGCCTTCGGCGTACGCCAGACCGCCCACCGCGGCAGCCTAGTGAGGGTGGGCAGCTACCGGGTCGAGGGGGAGTCCTTCTCGGTCCAACTCCTCGACCGCGGCAGGGACTGGGGAAGCCAGGACCGCTACGGAGCCCACCACGCGGCGGCGCAGATGAAACTCAACTGCGGCTGACTCCGACGGGCCCTGGACAGGGGCCCGGCCCGAGCCCTGTCCAGGCCCCTGTCCCGCGTGTCGCGGTACGCCCTGTCCGGCGAGGACGTCGCCGAAGTACGACAGACCGGTGGGCCCGCCGACCGAGGCGGCGCCGAAGGACGTCGAACCGGTGGCGGTGATACCGCTCGTACCGGACTTGAAGAGCCGGACCGAACCCGCGCCCTCGTTGCTCTCGCCCGGCGCACCGATCGCGACATCCGCGTATCCGTCGCCGTCGAAGTCGCCCTGTACCCCGGACGGCGCGGCGTCGGCGCTGCCCCCGGACGCCGTGGCGGCCCATCCGGGCGAGCTGACGCGGAAGCCGTACTGCCGCCCCCTCTATTCCAGGACACCCCATGTCGCCGGGGGAGAGAGGTCCGCCCCTCGGCCTTCTGATGTCGGCCGAGGGGCGGAAACCGCTACTTGGCGGTGGTGTCGAGTGCCGCGAGTGCCTGGGCCCAGCGGGCGTACTTCAGGTTGGCCAGATCCGCCACCGTCTTGATGCCGAACGCCTCCTCCAGCAGGTCGCCCTGGCGGTCCGACACGCCCTTGAGGGCGGAGACAGGAGCGGCAAGGACGGCGGGCAGGTCCTTGTCCGCCCACGCCTTGTCGAGCACCTTGTCCAAGTCGATCTGAGCCACTGCGTCCTCCTGTGACGTACTGGTCCCGCCGGCGGGCGGGGAGCTGCGAATGCGACCACCAGCGGAACCGCGCCTACAGGTAAAGGAGTTCCCAAGTCGGCAGCCGACGCTCTCCTTTCAGCCATCCACCACACGTCGGTACGTCAGGCCGTGTTGGCGTCGCCTCGGCGGCGGAACCACCACAGACCGCCGCCGATCAGGGCGACGACGACCACCACGAGAGCGATGATCAGGACTGGACTCGATCCGTCGTCCCTCCTTGCCGGCCGTGGCGGCTTCGGTGGGCGAGGCCGACTGCTTGTCCGTCGGTTCGCTGGCCGCTGGGCTGGACGGCTCGGCTGTGCTCGGCTCCGCGGCCGGGCTGGGACTGGCCGGCTTCGCACCGGGCGCCGCGGGCTTGAGTTCAAGCATCGGTGCGGGGCTGCCGTGCTCGCCTTCCGCGGGCTCTTCCAGTTCGATCCATCGGTCGACGCGGCCGTCGCTGTAGGTCTGGAGCGTCTTGAAGGCAAGGGACTTGGCGTCCGGTAGCTGTCGCACGGTCACGGCGTAGGCGGCGTCCTTACCGGCGGCGACCTGGGGGCCGCCCACGGTGTAGCCCCGGTCCGTGGCTTCGAGCTTCCAGCCCGTGGGGCCCTCCTTGTAGGTGACGTCGGCCGGTGCGATGCCTTCGGGCAGGATCACCTCCAGCTTGGTGATCCCCGCCTTGTCGGACTCCGTCTCGGCGCTGAAGTCCAGGGTGACGTTCTCGGCGAGAGCGCTGGCGTCCTTCGCCTCGACTTCCACATGCGCCGACGCCGGAGCGGCGAGAGCGACGGAGGCGGCCAGAGCGAGGACGGTGAGGGCGGACAGGCGACGCGCGGTGTGCGACGCGGTGAATCGGGACACGGGTAACTCCCATGATGGTGACGGGTGTACGGGCACGCGGCAGCGCGCCCCGAGGTCAGGTGGCTGGGGCGAGTTCAGCCGGTGGACCTCGGCGCACCACCGCGTGCGCCAGTACCAGGGAGTTGTGTGGGGGTGACTGCGCCCGCGCTCTGACGGGTCGCAGAACGCGCGGTACGGCAGGCGGTACTCCTGCCGGGACCAGTCGTACGAGCAGTTCGACGAGCACATCGCCGAGACGTTCGCCGGCCGCCCGGCACGCGGCGTCCGCTCGCTGCAGGCACCACGCCACCAAGAGGGCGGCCGCGATGTGTGCTGCGGTCATCGAGGTTCCGTGGTGCCCCGCGTGCCATACCTCGTGGGCGTCGAGCGGCGCGCCATGGTCGGCCATCGTGTGCGGATCAGTCGCCGGGTGGCCACCCGCACGCGCGAGCCAGAAGTGCAGGGCGGCCTGTGTGGCTCCGGTGGCCGACATCACCGCGGGCAATGACCTCGGCCCGCGGACGGTGGGAATGGTCAGGAGGAAGAGCAGGCAGAGGGCGACCGGGACGCTCCGCCAGGGCACCGGATGCCCTGAAGCCAGATGGTGCCCGGTGACGGCCAGCCCGGTACTCGCCACGGCGAACACCGCGGCGCGGACAGCGGCGACCGGCGCACCGGTCGGCGGGTCTGAGCCGGCCCGGCGCGCAGCGCGGAATCCACTCGTCCACGACATGGCGGCCCCATCATGCGGCATGACCACCGGTTGCCGGTACGGACTTCCGGTATGTCATACGACGTCCGGGAAGCGGATCGCTCCCCAGCCACAGCCGACGCCCGCCAGCCACAGCCGACGCCCGCCAGCCACAGCCGACGCCCGCCAGCCACAGCCGACGCCCGCCAGCCACAGCCGATGCCCGCCGAACGCGGCCCGCTCTCCTGGCAGCGTTCCCGCCCAGACGTCCCACCGGTGGCTGAGGGCTTCCCGTCAGCGCACACGCCTACGATGTGTTCATGCCCGGACGCACAGAACCCTCAACAGCGAGTGATACGCATCAGCACACGCCCGGCGTCCGTGAGCTTGCCGCGGCGGCGTCGGTCTTCTCCCTGCTCGCCGACCCCACGCGACTGCATCTGGTGTGGCTGCTGACCCGAGGCGAGTCGGATGTGACCGCGCTGGCGGAGGCGTGCGGGGCGGCGCGGCCCGCGGTGAGTCAGCATCTGGCCAAGTTGCGGCTCGCGGAGCTGGTGCGGGCGCGGAAGGACGGCCGTCATGTCGTCTACGCGCTCACGGACGGACACCTGCGCCGCCTGGTCGTTGAAGCGATCAGTCATGCGAACCACCAGGTCACCGGCGAACCCTGGCACGACTGAGCACTCCCGCTGATTTCCTCCTGGCCGGATCCAGCTCCAACATGTGCATGGATGCGCACATGTGCACTAAATTAATGAGCGTAGCCCGCCCGCCGGTCTAAGGAGCACGTCGCATGCTCGTTGTGCTGCGCAACCGCACGTATCGGCATCTCTTCACGGCCCAGGCCATCGCGCTCGTCGGAACCGGTCTCGCCACGGTGGCCCTGAGCCTGCTCGCCTACGACATGGCCGGGGCGGACGCGTCCGCCGTCCTCGGCACGGCCCTGGCGATCAAGATGGTCGCGTATGTGGGCGTCGCCCCGGTCGTCGGCGCGTTCGCCGACCGGATACCGCGCCGCGCGCTGCTGGTGTCGATGGACCTGATCCGAGCCGGTGTCGCGCTTTCCCTGCCCTTCGTCACCCAGGTCTGGCAGGTCTACGTCCTGGTCTTCCTGCTGCAATGCGCCTCGGCGGCCTTCACCCCGGCGTTCCAGGCGACGATTCCTGAAGTCCTTCCGGAGGAAGGCGATTACACTCGCGCGCTGTCGCTGTCGCGACTGGCGTACGACCTGGAGAGCCTGTTCAGCCCGGCGCTGGCCGCCGCTCTGCTGACCGTGATCTCCTACAACTGGCTGTTCGCCAGTACCACGGTGGGCTTTCTCGCCTCGGGGGCACTGGTGGTCTCGGTGCTGCTGCCCCGGCCGGCGCCGGTCGAACGCGGTGGTGGCGTGTACGCGAAGACGTCCTTCGGTACGCGGCTGTTCCTCGCCACCCCCAGACTCCGTGCCCTGCTGGCGCTGGACCTGGCGGTCGCGGCGGGCGGCGCCATGGTGATCGTCAACACGGTGGTGCTGGTGCGCGACAACCTGGACCGGACCGTCGGCGACGTCTCGCTGGCGCTGGGCGCCTACGGAGCCGGATCCATGGCCGCCGCGCTTCTGCTGCCCCGAGTACTGGACCGCGTCAACGACCGTACGGTGATGCTGCCCGCGGCCTTCGCCCTGACCGGGGTGCTGATCGCCCTCTCCTTCGGCACCGCCGTCGCCCCCGGTCCCTGGGCCTGGCCCGCCCTGCTCGCCGGCTGGACGGTGCTCGGCGCCACGTCCTCCGCGATCCTCACTCCCAGTGGACGGCTCCTGCGACGCTCCGTCACGGCCGCCGATCTTCCGGCCGCCTTCGCCGCACAGTTCTCCCTGACGCACAGCTGCTGGCTGCTCACCTACCCCCTCGCGGGCTGGCTGGCGTCAAAGGCGGGCATGCCCGTGGCGGCCGCCGCACTGGCCGCTGTCGCGCTCGCCGCCGCTGTCACCGCACTGGGCATCTGGCCACGCGAAGACCCCGACCAGCTCGACCACCTGCACGACGAACTCCCCGCGGAGCATCCGCATGTACGGGACGCGATCCCCACCCGTGACGGATGGCGGCACGGCCACGACTACCGCATCGACACCCTGCACAGCCGCTGGCCCTCACCCCGCCGCGCCTCCGAGAGAGTCTGACCGCCGGGGCCCACGGGGGCGCCCCGGGAGATCAGTCCTCGAGTTCCCGTCGGACGCGGCGGGAGGGGGTGAAGGTGTAGAGGTCGAGGATCTCGGGCGGGTCGGCCAGTCCGGGGCCGCCGTTCTTCACCCAGGTGGTGATGTCGGCGGCGGCGTCGAGGTCGTTGACCGGGCCGAGCCAGACCGGGCGGCCACCGGCCCGCCGTCCTTCGGCGGAGGGCTGGATGACGACGACGTTGGCGTGTTCGCAGGCGTCCAGGCAGTCGGTACGCCGTACGGAGGCCACGTCCGCCAACGATGCGCGGAGACCGGCCAGTTGAGCGGCGTGGTCCAGGTGCGGGACCTTGGGGGTGCCGCAGCAGCAGCCGCGGCAGACGGTCACGGTGGGACGGGCCGCCCCCGGCGGGGTGGCGGCCTCCCGACCACGGCGGCTCATCGCGCGTCTTCCGTACCGGCGGGTGTGGCGGCGCGGCGCCAGGCCGCGTCGCGGAGCAGGCGCAGGCCGTTGAGGCCCACGATGACGGTCGAGCCCTCGTGTCCCAGGACGCCGAGCGGCAGCGGCAGATGGCCGACGAGGTCCCAGATGACCAGGCCGGAGATGAAGACGCTCGCGATGATCAGGTTCTGGATCACCAGGCGGCGGGCCGCGCGGGAGAGCGCGACGACGGCCGGCACGGTGGCGAGTTCGTCGCGGACGATGACGGCGTCGGCGGTCTCCAGGGCGAGGTCGGAGCCGGCCCGGCCCATGGCGAGTCCGGTGTGGGCGGCGGCCAGCGCGGGGGCGTCGTTGACGCCGTCGCCGACCACCAGCACCTTGCGGCCGGCCGTCTCCTGCTCCCGTACGGCGGTGACCTTGTCCTGCGGGAGCAGCCCGGCGCGGACATCGGTGATCCCGGCCTCCGCGGCGAGGCGGGCGGCGGCTCGCGGGTTGTCGCCGGTCAGCAGAGTGGGGGCGGTGCCGGTCAGGGTGGTGAGGGCGGCGACGGTGGCGGCGGCGTCGGGGCGCAGCCGGTCGGCGATGCCCAGTACCCCGACGGGGACACCGTCGCACTGGACGAGGACCGCGGTGCGGCCACCGTCCTCCAACTCGCTCACGGCCTGGGTCACGGCCGGGTCGGCGGTGTCCGTGAGGAGACGCGCGGGCGCGCCGACGGCGACCGTACGGCCGTCGATGACGGCGGTGACTCCGACGCCGGGGGCGGAGGAGAAGTCCCGTACGTCCGGGAGGACAAGGCCCCGTTCCCGGGCTGCGGTGACGATCGCGCGGGCGAGCGGGTGCTCGCTGGGATGCTCGGCCGCCGCCGCCAGGCGCAGCAATCCGTCCTCGGTCGGCTCGTCCTCGGCCGGTCCGGCGCCGGGCAGGGGGCGGATGTCGGTGACACGGGGGGTGCCTTCGGTGAGGGTGCCGGTCTTGTCGAGGGCGACGGCGTCGATCTGGCCGAGCCGTTCCATGACCACGGCGGACTTGACCAGTACGCCATGGCGTCCCGCGTTGGCGATGGCGGACAGCAGCGGTGGCATCGTGGCCAGCACCACGGCGCACGGGGACGCCACGATCATGAAGGTCATCGCCCGCAGGAGCGCGTCGGTCAGCTGCGCGCCGAAGGCCAGCGGAACGCCGAAGACCGCGAGGGTGGCGAGGACGATACCGACCGAGTACCGCTGCTCGACCTTCTCGATGAACAACTGGGTCGGCGCCTTGGTCTCGGAGGCCTCCTCGACCATCGCAACGATCCGGGCGATCACCGAGTCGGACGCGTCGCGCTCGACCTTCACCCGCAGCGAGCCGGTGCCGTTGAGGGTCCCGGCGAACACCTCGTCCCCGGACTCCTTGGGCACGGGCAGGGGCTCACCGGTGATGGTCGCCTGGTCGACCTCACTGGCGCCGTCCAGTACCCGGCCGTCGGCGCCGACCCGCTCACCGGGCCGGATCAGGAGGGTGTCGCCGACCACGAGGTCCTTCGTGGCGACGGTCTCCTCCCCGCCGTCGTCCAGCAGCCGGGTCGCGGTCGTGGGCGCGAGATCGAGCAGACCGCGCACGGAATCCGCGGTACGGGCGGTGGCCAGCGCCTCCAGCGCGCCGGACGTGGCGAAGATGACGATCAGCAGCGCGCCGTCCATCACCTGCCCGATCGAGGCCGCGCCGATCGCCGCGACGATCATCAGCAGATCGACATCGAGCGTCTTCTCCCGCAACGCCTGGAGCCCCGCCCAGGCGGGCTCCCAGCCGCCGGTCACATAAGCGAGCGCGTAGAGCGGCACCCAGGCCCACGCCGGGGCGCCGGTCAGTTGCAGGGGCAGCGCGATCAGGAAGAGGACCAGCGCCGCGGTCGCCCAGCGGGCCTCGGGCAATGCGAACACGCGCGTACGACGCCGGGGAGCGGCACCCCGCCCGGCCGTGACCGGGGGAGAGGGATCGGTGAGCGTGGAGGACATGGAGGCGGATTCCTTCAGCAGCGGACAGCACGGACCAACCCATCCACCATACAAGAAAGAATGAACATGTCTTCATCTGTCATCGGTAGGATGGCGCCATGGGCCACGGAGTCGATGACACGAGCACCGCCACCACCCGCGAGCGTCTTGACGTCGCGGGGGTCGCCGATGTCGCCGCCACCCTTCAGGCGCTGGCGACTCCTTCGCGGCTGTATATCCTCGCCCGCCTCCAGGAAGGCCCGTGCGCCGTCGGCGAACTGGCCGAAGCGGTCGGAATGGAGCAGTCCGCCTGCTCCCACCAGCTCCGCCTCCTGCGAAACCTCGGTCTCGTCACCGGCGAGCGCCGGGGCCGCTCCATCGTCTATGCCCTCTATGACCATCACGTCGCCGAACTCCTCGACCAGGCGCTCTTCCACGTCGAGCACCTGCGCCTAGGACTGCGCGACGTCGCCCCCGGTGACGTACTGCCGTAGGGGGCCGAACCAGCGACCGCGACCTGGCCCGATCGCCGTGCCGCCGCCGCTGGTGGGCCGGCCCGACCACTCTTCGGTTTGCCCGGGCCAGGAGCCTCACGGGGGTGAAACCCTTCCGTAACCACGAGGCATCGGCTGCGTTTACTATGGCAACTAGCCTTGTGGAACAGGCGAATTCGTACGTCGTCGCAGCGGAGCCGTTTCCAACGACGTGGGACTTGGAGCTGAGCGTCGTGTCGCAACGCAAGCCGGTATGGGCCGTGTTGGGGGCTCTTACCGCCGTCTTGCTGGTGCTCCAGCTGTTCACGCACGCGGCGCCGGTGGGATCCGCCCACTCACGGCACGTGACGGCAGCCCAAGCCGAGACGGTCACCTGCCACGGCTCGCTCATCCTCGGTGATGTGTCCCAGCACTACCTGACACGCGATCGCCAGTGGTCCGAGACGTACGCCCCGGATGGTTCCACAGCCGACGCGCCCGCCATGGACGCCGGCGTGCTCGTGGAATCTCCGTTCCGGGCCGCCGGAGTGTCACTCCCACAACCAAGACCGGCCGTCGGACCGACTCTCGCGGCGCTTCAGACCTACCGCTGCTGATCGATCCCGCGGGCAAGCGCCGATCCCGACGGCTGGAGCCGGGCTCCAGCCGCCGTGCTCACCCGCGCGTTCGCGCGAGGCACGGGGCGCCGGCTCCCGCTCGCTGTTGTGACACTCCGCCCTGTAGGACCGACGCGCCCTCGTGGCGCGCCCAGGAGGCATCCCCACATGCAGCCCCTCATCGATTACGCCAGGTCGTTCCGGCAGCAGACCGCGGCGCGGCCGGAAGAGTTCGCCCGGCTCGCCGAAGGCCAGGCACCGCAGGCCCTGTTCATCACCTGTTCCGACTCACGGGTCATCCCGTCCCTGATCACCGGCGCACGCCCGGGGGAACTCTTCGAACTGCGCACCGCGGGGAACATCGTTCCCCCCTACGATCCCGAGCAGCCGACCGGCGAAGCGGCCACCATCGAGTACGCGGTGGAGGTCCTTGGTGTCACGGACGTGGTCGTCTGCGGTCACTCGCACTGCGGCGCCGTGGGCGCGCTTGTGCGCGGCGACGACCTGACAGCCGTGCCCGCCGTACGCGACTGGCTCACCCATGCGGCGCCCCGGGCGGACGGTACGAAGGCCGACGGTACGAAGGCCGACGGTACGAAGGCCGACGGTACGAAGGCAGATGGCACGAAGGCCGATGGCGCGAAGGCCGACGGTGATCCCGCGATCGCGGACGCGGTGCAGTCCCATGTCCTGGCCCAGATTCTCCGGCTGCGCTCGTACCCGTACCTCGCGCGGCGGCTCGACGCCGGGCAACTGCGCCTGCACGCCTGGTTCTACGAGATCCACACCGGGACCGTGCTGGCACACCGCCCGCCCGCCGACACCTTCGTCGCGCTGTGAGCGCGCGCAGGGGGAGTGCCGGTCCATCGTCCGACGGCTCCCGCAGGGGCGGTCACCGCAAACCCGCCGGCACCCCGGGCTTCCTTCCGCGGCAGGACTTCGCCGCCTCCCTCGTCGTCTTCCTCGTCGCCCTGCCGCTGTGCGTGGGGGTGGCCGTGGCCTCCGGGGTTCCGGCGGAACTCGGCCTGGTCACCGGGATCGTGGGCGGGCTGGTGACCGGGCTGCTGCCCGGCAGCAGCCTCCAGGTCAGTGGCCCGGCGGCCGGACTGACGGTGCTCGTGTTCGAGGCCGTGCGGGAGTACGGACTCCCCGTGCTGGGGGTCATCGTCCTTGCCACGGGCCTGCTCCAGATCCTGATGGGGGCGCTTCGATGGGGGCGGTGGTTCCGTGCCATCTCGGTCTCCGTGGTCGAGGGCATGCTGGCCGGGATCGGACTTGTCCTGATCGCGGGTCAGCTCTACTCCATGGCCGACAAGAAGGCTCCGGCCGAGGGCCTCGCGAAGATCGCCGGGCTGCCCGCGATGCTTGCCGACGCGGCCGGTTCGCCTCAGGCGCGGGCCGCGCTCGGCCTCGGTGCCGGCACCGTCGCGGTGCTCATCCTGTGGAAGAGGCTCCCCAAGGCGATCCGGACGGTGCCGGCGCCACTCGCCGCCGTGGGGCTCGCCACGCTCGCCTCGGTGTTCCTCAGCCTGCCGGTGTCCACGGTGGAGGTGCGGGGGCTCCTCGGCGCCGTCCAGCCCCCGTCACCGGGGGCTTTCGGGGAACTCATCAATGTGGGTGTCCTCGGCACGGTGGTCGCTTTCACTCTGATCGCCTCGGCCGAGAGCCTGTTCAGCGCGGCCGCGGTGGACCGGCTTCATGACGGAGCGCGCACCCACTACGACAAGGAACTGATGGCCCAGGGCGCGGGCAACGCGGTGTGTGGCGTACTCGGGGCGCTGCCGATGACCGCGGTGATCGTGCGCAGTGCGGCCAACGTCCAGGCAGGGGCGCGGACGAAGGCGTCCCGCGTGCTGCACGGTGTCTGGCTGCTGCTTTTCGCCGCACTCCTCCCGGCCGCCCTGGGAGTCATCCCGATCCCGGCGCTCGCGGGCATCCTCGTCTACTCCGGTTTCAAGCTGATCCCGGCCAAGGAGGTGGCGGGGCTGTGGCGTGAGCACCGGGGCGAGGCGCTGATCCTGGTCGTCACCGCGGTGTCGATCGTCGCGGTGAGCATGTTCGAGGGTGTACTGATCGGGCTCGCCCTCGCGGTCGTGAAGACGGCCTGGGAGACCTCACACGCCCGGCTGGAGGTCGTGGACAAGGGCGCCGGCCCCGTTCAGGCATACGTATCGGGAAACGCCACGTTCCTGCGCCTCCCGAAGATCCTCGACAGCCTGGAGGCGCTGCCGCAGAACCGGCCGATCCAGCTCGACCTGTCGGGGCTGCACCACCTTGACCACGCCTGCCGTACCGCCCTGGAGAACTGGGCCGTGCGGCACAGCTCCGCGGGCATCGAGCCCGTAAAGGTCACTTCCTCGGGCTGACGCGCACGCCGGCTGGGCGGTCGTCGATCCGCGACCGCCCAGCCGGCGAGGTACGGCCGGAGTACCGGGTCACACGCGCCTCGGCGGCCACGGACCGGCTTGCCCCAGTCTCGCTAGATGCTTGCGTGCGCGCATATGCACATAATGAAGTGTGCGGGCAGTGCCCAACCCACCTGCCCTGTACGTGAGACCGGAAGGTGTGAGCCGCCGTGAGCGAGACGAGCGCACCCCGGGAACCGCACGGCCATGACCACGGAGGCCAGGGACATGATCACGGTTCGGGCCGATGGGCGAGGATCAAGCATGGCGTCGCACATGCGGTGACCCCGCACGGTCACGAAGCCGCGGACGAGGTCGACCCGGCGATGGAGTCCTCGGCTCAGGGCATGCGCACTCTGTGGATCTCGCTCGCGGTGCTGGGTGTCACGACGGTGCTGCAGGCCGTGGTCGTGGTCATGAGTGGGTGGCTCACTACCGGATCAACACCGGACGGAAGATCGGGTCGGCGGCGCTGGTCGCCTGCCACGTCGTCATCCGCTCGCGCACCAACGCTCCGTTCTCACCCGATCGAATCCATCGGGTCGTATCACGCGTTCGAGTGCAGATACCTGGACTCAGGGGCAGGCCCCTGCACCCCTCAATGAATTCGAATGCCAGTTCCATTGCATGATCGGCGGCACAGGCACCGACTCGCTCGCCGCACCCCCAGCGCCCGCGACCCGCCACAGGAGGCACCACATGCCCAAATGGACCCTGCACCACGGTGACGCACTCACGCTTTTGCCCCAGCTCGACATACCCGTCGATGCCGTGACCTGCGACCCGCCGTACAACAGCGGCGGCCGCGAAAACGCCGACCCCCGCGACCAGCGCGGCCACGCACGCTCGCCGCGTTGACCGAAGACCCGAGTAGCTCCGCTACCAGGGCCTTTGGCCGCCTCGCGATCGCACGCACCGGACGCCTCTCCTTGACGCGCAAACGTTGCCGGTCGCGGCACTAGGCATGTGCCTCGACCTCTCCGGCCATGACCTGAGGAGCGTTGGGAAGCAGGGACGCGAGGTTGTCCCGCACAAAGTCCGACGCCCTCTTGATCGACTCATCGGCACCGGCTTGGTCCCGGAAGACGCTGGTCGAGAAGACCACTCCGTTCCCGGGATTGATCCAGTAGAAGGCCACGAAGCCAGGGATCTGGCGAACGAGGGGAATGAATCCCTCGTTTACGAGGCGGCCCACCTCGGCAGGATCGGTTACCCCTTCGTACCGGCGGACTGCTGCGTACATGGCGCTCCTTACGGGTTCGGGGTGGATCCTTTGCTGAGACGCCATACCCGCACGGCAGTTATCCGCCGCGCGAGGCGTTAGGCAATCACCGGAAAGGCCGCCTCCAGTGACGCCAATGGCGCTGCTTGGCGCCGAATGGGATGTCTGACCCGATGGCGCCCACCTGTCGGCCGCAGTGGATTACGTCGCGCAGTCGAACAGGCAACACGAAGGCCCCGACCGATTCCCACGGTCGGGGCCTTCGACGTACGGGGCGACTACGGCCGCCGGTCTTCGCGGCAGCCCTCGTGGTCGACGCAGGCAGGGCGAGTAGGCGCAGCGTGAGGCACGGCCCCACCGGTACATGCTCGCGCCGCTGGTAGTTCGAGTGCTTGGGGACGCGGAGGCCGCAGACCGGGATCTCGCCGTGTTCCTCTTCGCCGTTCTCCAGCCACCCGATCTCGCGGTGCACGATGCGGTGCAGGTCCACGATCAGCCGCTTGGCGTCGATCGCGCGCAGCACCCGCGACGGCGGCCATACCGAGCGACGCCACTCGGGCGGTTGCACTACGTCTTCCACCCACTCGCCGCCGATCCAGCGCCGGGTTGTCGTCGTCCGCTTCAGTTTCGACGCCGTCGCTACACGGTGTGCGAGTCCATGCCTTGGGACCGCCCCCACCACGCCATCACCTGCTGGAGGGTGTTGGCCCCAATCGCGATCTTCACGGTGGCCAGTTCCTTTGCCACGGTCCGCTCACTGAGCCCGATGCGCGGGCCGACCGCTTGTTGGGCAACGCCGGCGTCCAGCTGCCGGAGGATGGCCTCCTGGCGCTCCGACAGGCCGCTGCTCGGAGCCGGGCGCAGATCCTGCCGGCGGGTGCTTCGCTCCCAGGCGATCCGGAAGGTCTCGCGCATCGAAGTAACCGCGGCCCTATCGACAACGTGCCAACCGCTATTCACAGCGGCGCCCTCTACGACCAGGTTATCGACGAACAGGTCCTTGCCATCCACGATGATCATCCGCTGGAAGGAGTCTCTGCTCACACGTACCTGGCCGCCGGCTGCGATGATCTCCTCGACGGAGGCCCGCGTCTGCTCGTCGTCGTAGGCGAGGGCCGTGTACAGCGTCATCACCTCTGCCCCACGCCCCAAGGCCGCCACGTTGCGGGCGACGCCCACCCGGACGATCTCCGGGTCTCGCTCTCCTGGGGCGCCCGGCTGTGCCGTGCACAGTTCCTGGCTCGCGTTACCCACGATCTCACCGACGCGCGCGTTCATCTCGGCAGGGCTGCCAAGGAACTCTGAGCCCGGCCCGCCATACCAACGGTGCGGGTCGAAATGCACATGCAGCGCTTCCAGATCAGGGATGTGACCCATCCGCTCTACGGCCCGGGTGAGGTCCTTCTGATACGCGGCCAGGAGGCGCGAGGCAACTCCGCGGGGGTCGTGGGGGATCCAGGCACCAGCCGTGTAGGGGTTGGGGGAGACGAGTCCGGCGCCGACAAGCCGGCCTACGGGCCGGTCTCCGGGGTCACCGCCCGACGCGATGATGCGGTAAGTGTCATGGTCGTCATTCGTCAGCGACAGATCCGCCGATGCGCCTGTCATATGCCCCCCCTTTGGCATGCAGGTTCCAGCCGTTGCAGGTTCTCGCTTCAACCATCTCTTGGGTATCACCCATCCCGCATAGCACGCTGACTTTCAGTTACTTGATCGCATGTGCATTCGAAGTGTTACTGAAAGGGGATCACTATGCCCAGGACGGCTTACCGCCTCGTGGTTGCGTCTCTGCTCGCACTCGCCGCCGTCATTGCACCCGTCGCCATTGCGACGGCCGATGACGCGCCCCAGACCGCGACCGTCACCACAGATGCCGGATGGGGCTCCACCCCCGCGAACGCCCCGGAGCCCGTCCTCGCCCAGGATGACGCCGGATGGGGCTAGGCCTCCGCACCACTGGAGGCCCGGTGGCCGGAGAGTGGGCCACCGGGCCTCGCCATCACCACGCAGGGGGAAGCACGAACGGACAGCAGAAACGATCCTTGCGGCTGGACCTCCAACTGGAAGCAATAGCTGACACCGTGGCGATGGCCCAGCAGGAGCCGTCGCCGGAGCGCCGAGCCGACCTTCTGCAGTTAGTGGAGCGGGCCTTCGCCGTGTATCACCAGGAGCACAGGGCGGCACTGGCGGCGCGACAGCATTTCCGGCTGCTTCAGGGAGGCATGAGCGTCGTCGTACCGGTCCGCCCAGTCGGCGAGGGTGGATCGGCGGCCCCGTCTGATGGACATCGACTTGCCGCTGATGCGTATAGAGCCCAGCCGCCTGATGTGCGTGCGACTTCGGGAGCGCTTTCGCCCGCTTGGCAGCGCTGACCTGGGGATAGTCCATGATCAAGTGGGAGCGAAATGGGAGCCGATCTTGATTCCCGGACGTGCTCCAAGGTGCTCGACCGTCCCCCCACATGCCTGACCGTTCGCGAGAACGTGCAGGTCATGTGGGGGACGGGCGTGCCCCCGGCAGGATTCGAACCTGCGACACCCGCTTTAGGAGAGCGGTGCTCTATCCCCTGAGCTACGAAGGCGAGGGCTTGTGGAAAACCTTGTCGAAAACCCGGAAGGGAAGCCGCGCTCGGTCAGACCAAAGTCCCAGGTCAGACGGTTTACCCCTGGCCTCCTGACCGTTTTCGGAGCGACGGTTGAGTAGGCGCGGAGAGGTGGACCTCCCGACCCCAGACAGGGTAGCGGATTAGGCGACAGAGGGTTGGCCCCGGCCGTGCACGGCCAAGAACTCGCAGTTGTGGGGGTTGCCCGTGCGGCTTGTCCGGCGCGTGGGGGCCGCCCGTTTCCGTGTCGGGCAGCCTGGCCGGAGATGAGGATCCCCGCGACGGTCAGGGGCGTGCCCAGGACCCTGCGCCGCTGTCCCGGTCATCACTCACGCGGCGGTTTCCGGCCCTGTCCCGGTCACCATACGCAGGGCAGTTCCACGTTGATCACTGTCGGGCCTCCCGGGGGCTGGTCACGAGCACCGCTCCGTCGAGTGCGGCGACCCGGCGCCGTATGCCCGCCAGTCCGGAGCCGCCCTTCTCGTCGGCGCCGCCTCCTCCACAGGAAGGTGACGAACCATCGCCACCCGAAGGCGATGCGGCCCACGTGATACAGAAAAGTTGCCATGACGGTGAGAAGGCCTCCACGTCGGCGGTGCGAGAAAGGGGATGAGAGGCTTCCTTCGTCCGCGTCGGCCGGGGGCCGGGACGGCGTGCCTCATTGATCTCCACGATCCCGTCCGGCGAGCTCCGTCACGCCCGTTTCAGGAACAGGTGAAGCCCGTCCGGTCCGGGGCAGGAAGAGGGCTGTGAGCGGGGTGGGGCCGAGGCTCACTCAGAGACTGACGCCTACTCCTTCGGGGCGGCCGTCGCCCATGGGCCGAGGGCGAACCCACCACCCTCGCGTCGGACTTCCAAGGCACCCGCACCACCGAAGTGCGCGGGGACGAGCAACTCCCGTTCATCGGCCGCCCGTCCGAGAATCCGGCGGCGGCTGGCCGCCGCCTGTTCCGGGGCCAGGCAGGCGTTGCTGTTGCGGCAGGGGTCGAGGATCTGCACCGGGCTGTGCAGCAGATCTCCGACGAAGACCGCCCGGTCGCTGTCGGACGCGAGTCGCAGTACGGAGGAGCCGGGGGTGTGGCCGGGCGCGGACTCCAGGGTGAGGTGTTCGTCGATGCGGTGGAGGCCGTCCCACAGCACGGCCTGTCCGGCCCGGTGGATGGGCGCGACGCTGTCTTCGTAGATCAGGCGGTCGACCTCCTGCGCGCCGTTCCCGTACGCGTTGTCCGGACCGTAGTGGAAGTCGTCGGCGGCCGGAATGAGGTATTGGGCGTTGGGGAACGTCGGTATCCACTGCCCGTCCGCGTCGACGGTGTTCCAGCCGACGTGATCGACGTGGAGGTGGGTGTTGACGATGACGTCGACATCCCCCGGGCGGACACCGGCCCTCGTCAGGAGGCCGAGGAAATCCCCCTGACGCCGGTGGAAGTACGGCGCCATGCCCGGTCGTTCGCGCCCGTTGCCCGCTCCTGTGTCGACCAGGACAGTCCGTCCGGCGCTACGCAGTACCCACGACTGCAGCGCGAGCACCGTCCTGTCACTGTCCGGCCTCCAGTGGTCCGGTGCGAGCCACTGCTCGTTGTCCTTCCATACATCGGCACCGACTTCCGGAAGGAACTCGGAGGTGGGCAGGAACGGCTCGTGCCACTCCACGACCCGGATGACCTCGACATCCCCCAGCACCATGCTCTGCACACGCTCGTTCTCATTCATCATGTGCTCGACCCTAAGAACGGTGAACGATCCTCTCAATGCGCATCCGGCTCAATGAAATACGCTTCCGTCTCATGTCTGAGATGGGAGATATCCTGGATGGATGGATGTGGTGAGCGACGCGATCTCTGCCGTGCACCTCGGGCACCCTTCGTCCCAGCGGGTGCGGATGGGTGGTAGCTGGTGCGCGCGGCTGGATCCGTACGACGGCGCGGGCTTCCACGTCGTCCTGAAGGGCAGCTGCTGGCTACTGACCGACGGCGGTGCCCAGGTGTCCCTCGGTGTGGGTGACGCGGTGCTGCTGCCCCATGGCGCGGGCCGCGTGATCGCCGATTCCCCGGTCGACGCGGCGACCGCGAGGGAGAAGGCGGTGCCGGTCGATCGATTGCTTGTGGGGACGGGGACGGGAACGGGGGCGAGCCCGAGGTCGGGGCCGCGAGCCCGGCCCGGTCGCGACGAGACGGAGCTGCTCTGCGGCAAGTACTCGCTCGACTGCAGCCGTATGCACCCGCTCATGGCGGAACTCCCCGAGGTCGTCCACCTCCCCAGCCGCGTGGGCAGCCATCTCGAACTCCGGGCCGCCATCGACCTGCTCGCCGGGGAACTGGACGAGGTGCGGCCCGGCTCCTGCGTCGCGCTCCCGAACCTGCTCGACCTGCTCCTCGTCTACATGATCCGCTCCTGGATGGCCGAAGCCACCAGCGGATCCTGGCCCGGTGCACTGGCCGACCCGGTGACGGCCGCCGCCCTGCGGGCGCTGCACTCCAACCCGGCCGCGCGGTGGAGCAACGACCTGCTGGCCGCGGAGGCGGGCGTCTCCCGGCCCACCCTGGCCCGCCGGTTCACCACCCTGGTCGGCCGCCCTCCGATGTCTTACCTCGCCTGGTGGCGTGTGATCCTCGCCGCCACCCTGCTCCGCGACACCGGGGAGACCCTGGCCACCATCGCAGGCCGAGTCGGCTACGGCAGCCCGTACGCACTTTCCCACGCCTTCGAGAGGGAGTTCGGTACGACACCGGGGCGGTATCGAGCGCAGGTCGCGGGCCGATCCGCTTCCGCCGCAAACCCTCAACCGGCGTCAAAAGGAACACACTGACCTGGTGCTTTCGGAACGTTGCTGCGCCGGCACGGATTGGCGACCGGATCACAGCCGGATCACAGGTCGTTGAAGTTCCAGAACAAGCCGACCTCGGTGTCCGAGACGATGACCAGGCCGCAGTCCTCCGTGAAGACGCTCAGCGGGCTGTACCCCAGGCTCTCCAGCGTGAAGTCGAGTGTGCCGGGCGCGCTGCCGGTCTTGCTGACGTTGGTGCGATAGATGGCCTTGTCCCCGAAACGGGCCAGGATCGTGCGCGCCATCGCCCTCAACTCGTCAGCGGACTCTTCGAAGTACCGGAGGTTGGACAGGGTGCAGCCGCCCTCGGTGAGGGCCAGGAGCAGGTTCTCGGCACTGTCCTGGTCGATCGCCTTGAGGCGCGGCGCGACATACTCCGGGGGGTGGACGGCGAAGGGCCACGTGGGGTTCCCCACGCGCTCGGGGTCCTTCTCCGCGTCGTCGACGCGGGCCCAGCCCCGAGGGTCCGGCACGGCCCGGGCCATCAGCGCGAGGACGTCGAGCGTCCAGTCCTCGTGGCGGTGCGGGCCGGTGGCGATGTACGCGTACGCGTCCCTGTACAGGTGGCGTACCGCGGCGTCCCAGGACGTCTGGCCGGCGGACATGTGGTGCGGGCCTTTCTCGGCGGGACGCTATGGCTTGTAGGGCATCGACGTCATGACGGTGAACGGCGGGGTGCGGTTGCTGTCGTACCGGATTCGCGTGTCGATGCCGGTCACGTCGTACGCCTTGGCGTCCATCCCGCCCTCCTTGTACCCGGACAGCGGGCAGCAGACCATGCGACTGCTCGCGTCGGGTGTCCGTCTGAGTGAAGACGGCTTCACGAGGCTCCCGTGCCGTTGAAAGAGGTGTTCGAACGGGACGTCATGGTCGATCACGGTTGGACCTCACCGGGGGGCTGGTCACATGGGCCTGTGACAGCTCCAGGGAATGGTGCTTTCTCCCTGGTGCGTGCCTGTGCCGCCCCGCGGCCTTGTCTGCGGAGCGGCACAGAACTCTGCGCCGCCGGGTATGTCCAACCGCGGTGAGTCAACCGCCGTCAACGTAGGCGCGTGCGGCGACCATGACGTCCTTGAAGCGCCCGTCGGCGATCACCGTAAGAGGGGCTTCGTCCTCAAGCTGCGGGTTCATCCCGATCATCCAGGCACGCGCGGTGTAAAGGCTCTCGGCGTCCTGGATGAGTTGGAACACCTGCAAGGCCGCGCGGAGACGGTCCTCCGCCTCCTGGCGTGGTGCTGAATCGCCCGAAGCCCACTTACCGACCTGTCGAGGATCGTTGATGTTGGTGATCCGAGCGGTCAGGCGCTGGCCGAGGTTATCCTGCAGGAAACGGGCGATGTCCGCGATGGACATGCGTACGGTGGTGACGTGGGCTCGCTCGGCGCTTGCCGCACTCTTGCCGGCTGCAGGATTGTTGGCTGTGGTGACCATGGCATTTCCTCCCTCGTGTGTCCGACCGCACGCCTGGCCGATGGCCGGCTGGTCGCGTGTCAGGCAACGGGTGCAGGACTTGATCGCGGACAACTCGGCCTGTCGCACGTCCGATGGAGTGCGGATGCGGGCTCGGCGCCGCTAGCTGGTGGGACGCTTCTGATGGGTGGATCCGCGGGGAAGCGTGACCTCTACGGACGTGACGGCGCTAGACGCCTGTGGTCAGCACCGCCGCATGCCGGTCTCGGAGGCAGATCCGGTGCTGGGCTGACTTAGAGGGTGCAGGCTGTGCGAGAGCTCGGTGCGGCGCCAGTAGCTCAGTCGGTCGGCCTGCGGAGCGCTGTCAGGGGGTATCAGCGCGATCGCGGGCGTGGCGATGGCGGCTGTTCGTAAGTGGTGGCTGACTGCGTTCATAGTCCCTCCCCAATAGTTCATGAGTTAAGGCTACCCAGAATCCACCGCCAACTCCACCGTTTTTGCGCTAACTCTGCTGCCTGATAGTTCGTCAAGGCCGGTGTGCGGAGCCGAGGTTGGGTCGCTGACGTGCGGCTTCACTCCGTCCCTGAGGTCTGACGGTGCCACATGGCGACTGAAGTTTTCCTTCGTTCGGGTTACGGGATTGATGGAGGTTTCAAGGTGGGTGAGACCAGGGGGTGGTGGGTGTGATGCCGCAGCGTCAGCGGATGGTGAGTCTGTACTCGTCAGCGACTGTGCGCAGCCCCTCGGTCTCCGGCCAGATGGGCTGACTCTCCACCTCTTCCAGGTCGACATCGCTGAAGATGGCCCAGCACTGACGCATCCCGAAGCGGGAGCGGTAGGCGATCCCGTGGATCAGCCGGCCCTGGTGCGGGTCGCGTTGTGCGATCGCCCAGGCGGCGATCTGGCGCGTCACCCTGCGGTTCGTGCCTTGGATGTGTTCGGCGGTCAGGCCGGTGATGCCGAACTGTGCCAGCTCTTCCTTGAGCTCTCTCGACAACGTGCTCAGGGTCTGCTCGTCGTCGACGTCCAAGAACCGTGCTTCCTTGGTCGGTTGCAACCGCACCAGCGTGTGCCGGGTGCGCCAGTCCTGGGGAAGGTTGCCGGGATTCATGAAGTAGGGCTCGTTCCAGTCGTCCCCGATGAACTCACGCAGTTCGGGATCCACGCGGAAAGGCGCCAGAGCTTCGGCGAAGCACCCGTCGAGGTCGGAGGCGCAGTACAAGGTGCCGTAGCTCACCAGGCTCCACCGGTTGCCCCCCGAGCGGCTGTCGTCCTCCCGGCTGATCTTGTTGTACTTACGCGGGTTCTTCGCCTTCCCCAGACGCCAGACCCCGCGCTCCGGTGCCGGTATGAGACTTACCTCTAACGGTGTGCCCTCGCTCATGGGCCACTCCTCACTCGGGTACGCACGTGCGCGTGTCGGTTCGCGGGTCTGGCTCGTTGCTCGCCGCGTGTGCGGTAGGGGCGGCGTGCTTCGCCGCGTGCAGGGGACAGGGCTCCATCTGCAAGGCATCCAGATCTATAAGGCATCCAGCCTCTCACGCGGTGTTGTGACGGGTGTTGGGCACGCACTCCCGGATGCCCAGGCGTCCGAGCGCGGCCGAACGATCATTTTCTGCTGCTGGGAAGGCGAGAGCGACTGATCCTGCCGATCCCATGAGGGGCGCACGAAGGATCTGAGGGGGCGCACGACCTATCTCGTAGGTCACAGGTCATCCAAGTCCAGCTCAAGAACGGCGACCCCGGCCTCTCCCGCCATGGCGAGGACGACCCTGCCGGTGGATTCACCGGAGAGACGTGCGGACAGCGTGTGCACGGGACTTCCCGTGGCCAGTTGCAGAACGCAGCACGAAGTCGCCGCATCCCAGAATCGGATCGTGCCGTCCCGGGAGGAACTGGCGATGTAGGAGCGGGGGAATTCGGCGGATGTCGTCCAGGTGGTGACGGCCTCGACGGCATCCGTATGGCCCTGAAGCGGTTCGCCGATGGGCGCGAGGGCGGAAAGGTCCCACAGGCGCACCGTGCCGTCATCTCCACCGCTGGCGAGGAAAGGGGGCAACGGGGAGGGGGTCGCGTTGATGGCTACGGCATTGATGATTCCCTGCCGACAGTAGAAGACGTGTCCGGGCGCACCGTCCGTGGTGTCCCACAGGCGCACTTGCCCGTCGGCGCTGCCGGAGGCGAACCAGTCCGCGCCGACTCCGTCGGACGCCGCGGCCACCGTTCGGACCGTGAAGGGATGCCGCCACAGCTGTAGTGGTTGTCCGCTCTCCAGGTCCCACAGCCGGACTGTGAAGTCGTCACCGCTGATGGCCAACCGTCGTCCACCGCGGGCCACCGTCGAGGCAAGGGCGCGTATCGGCTCGGAGTGCCCCTTGAGAAGGGTGTCGGCGGCGGTGGCGCGCACCGGGTCCCAGGACCGGATGCTGTGGTCGGAAGCCGCCCAGAGGAGCAAGCGCCGGCCCTGATTCTCCGGTGCCCAGGTGAGGGCGGGCGGCGGGCGCCGCGGGTCACTGCCGAACGTGCCGGTGGGCTTCCCGCTGAGAGTGTCCCAGACCTGGGTCTGCGCGGTGGCGTAGCTGACGGCCAGGTGTGGTGCGGCAGCGGAGTCCGGGGCGATCGCCGCGGTTACCGCGGCGGGGGCTGTGGCGGTGCCCTCGATCGCGCGGTGGATGGCGTGTGTGTCCCACAACCGGACGGTGTTGTCGCGGGCTGTGGAGGCGAGTCGGTCGGCGCCGTCGGTCGAGATCGTGCGCAGGGCGGTCACGGCGTCTGTGTGTCCGGTGAGCTGACCGGTCCGCTGCCCGGCGCCGATGTCCCACAGGATGATCGGTGATCCCGAGCCTGCCGCGGCGAGGAGGTCCACACCGCCGGTGTGCAGCGCCGCCAGGGCGGTGACGGGCTCTCCCTCCCCCGGGAAGGTGGTTCGGGCACCTGAGGCCGTGTCCCACAGGGTGATCGAGCCATCGCTGTGGCCTGTGGCGACCCAGCCCGGCACGCTCGTGTCGGTCAGGGACCTGACCGGAGCGCCGACGGGGTACTCACGCAGTAGTCGATGATCCGCGATGTCCCAGATCCTCAGTGTGCTGCCGACGCCGACCAGCAGCTGCCGGCCGCCGGGGCCGACAGTGAGGGCGAGTGCGAACGCGGCCTGTTCCAACGGGTGAGCGCTCATGTCGGCCAGGTGGTGTTCCTCCGAGTGGTGGTGTTCCTCCGAGTGCTCGCGCCACAGTTTCACGGCGCCGTCCCCGTTGATCGCTGCCACGGTCAACGCCCCCGCGTTGTCGCGATATCCGGTGACGGCTGAGATCCAGGTGTGTCCCCCGAACGTCATGTGATTGAGCAGCGTTCCTCGGATCGTGTCCCAGACGCGCACCGTGCCGTCGGTGCTGCCCGAGACAAGCGCTCCACCAACGGTGGACCGTGGCACGAAGAACAGGCACCGTACGTCGCCGTCGTGTGCGGGAATCCGGTCCCCGACAGGTGCGCCGGTTGCCGTGTCGATGAGTTCGATGCTGCCCGACACATGGCCCACGGCCAGCAGTTCGGCACCACCGGGGCCTTCGGCCGTGGCCAGCGACAGACTGCGACGGCTGAGTGTCGCGAGCACGTTGGACGGCGGCTCCCATCGCGACCAGAGGACGCACAGTCGGGAGCCCGTGAGTTCTGTGGCCTCCTGAGGGATGAGCCGGTGAGGAATGCCGGGATACCGTAAAGCGGTGTAGGCCAGGTGCAGGCTTGAGTACCGGGAGGGAAGATCCGCATCCTGGACGTAGGGCTCGACAGCGGCCCACGCGGTGAGCCAGGCCCGGTCCGCGTCAGGGGAGTGCGGGAGGCTGAGAAGCCCCCTGACCCCGTCGCCGGTGACCCACGGCAGCAGAGCGGGCGGCACATGGCTGTCATCCAGTGCCCCGCCGAGCGCGGCATGGTGAGCCAGATACCGGCTCAGGTAGGGGTGCGGTACGTTCACGGCGTCAGGCCTGACCAAACGCGCCAGTGTGGCCGCGATACGCGCGTGAGCCTGCTGCTCGTCGGCATGGGGATCCCTCTGCCGGTCATCCGGACTCATCCAAGGTCCTCCTCATCTCTTGCGGCGGTCGCGTCTCTTGCGGCGGTCGCGGCCACCGGCGCAGCATGGCCCCGAGTCGCTCATGGGCGGGCCGGTACACAACGTGGTCATCCTCGATGTCATGCGTGAGATACCCGGCGAGCCGGCCTCCTAGAAGCCGTCGGATCTTCTCGTCGGCGTGATCGAGGCGGGTCGGCAGCAGCTCTGAGGCCACGGCCGGCCATACCTGGGCCCAGGGAATCCCCCGGCCCAGCCCGAAAGCGGTGGCGCGCAGCAGCGCGAGTGCCTCCTCGCTGTTCAGGCCGTCATCGGTGACCTGGTCGAGGTCTTGCTCGAACAGGCCCACCGTGCCGCGGTCGAGCTGTGAGAGCCACAACGGGTCGCTGAGCAGCGTGACTCCGTCGCCGCGGCGTAATTGTTCGGAGGCCAGGCGCGCGTCGAGGAAAGACCGGCCCACATGACGCGCCACACACTCCGCCGCCGAGGTGATCACCGTCGGATCGGTACCCCAGGCGGCGCCGGCCAGCAGAGCCGCTGCGTAGGCAGCGATGTCCGCCCGTACCCCCTCGCCATCCGTACGCACTACCTGCGCCCCGGGGAAGACGATCAGCAATTCCCGCAACAGCCCTCGCAGGCCGGTGGCGACGGCCGCTTCCGGGGTACCCGGGCTGGTGCTGCGGACTCCGAGCAGAAGACGCAGGCCCTGGTGAGCGGGGGGCGATACGGCCGGCGCGGAGCCGACGGCCTGCGCGGGGATGGAGATCCTGCCCTCGCTGCCGGGCCCGCAGGCATAGGCGGCGAGAGGTACGAGAACATCGCGGACGCAGGCAACGGCGTCGGGGGATTCATCGAGGCCATCGACGACCACGGTGACCGTGTCTTCCTGACAGGCCGTGAAGAAGGCGCGCAGTCCTTCCTGCCATTGCCGCAGAGCATCTGTCGCGGGCTGCGTGCGGTCCCGCTCACAGCCCAGTCGGGTGCCGATGGCTTCGATCAGGCTCAACGGCCCGCGGTTGCGGGCGGATACCGCGACCTGGATGGATCCCTCGTCCGGAACGGTGTCCGCGGGTGCCTTGCTCACCGCCTCCGCGTAGCGCGGTGACGCTCTGAACGCGGAATCGCTGAGGGTCACCGCACGGGCCAGTACCGCGGACTTTCCACTGGCCGCGGTGCCCGTCACGATGAGGACGCCCGCGGGACCTTCGACGAAGCTCGTCAGCCGGCGGTTGAGTTCCTGGCGGCCGGAGAAGTACCAGCCGGGATCATCGCTGCCGGCCCGGCCGCTGGCGCGGTCCAGCCAGTACTCCAGTTCCTCGGGCGCCGCCGCGACCTCCTCCCGGGCCTGGGTGACCACCCGCGGTCTGGATTGGTAGCCGGGGTTGGGCAGAGTGGGGGTCGGGGCGCCGAGCTTGCCCTGGAGGACCGTGCGTGGACCGGCGAGCGAGAGACCCCGTTCTTTGTTGAGTCGCTCGGTGGCCTGCTCCAGGGCCTGGATGAATTCTGAGATCGACAGGTGAGGGCGGGCGATACCGGCCGCGTCCTGCAGCCACTCGAAGGCCATGCGCAGGACGACGGCGAACTCGCGGCCCAGTACCGGGGAACGGGTCGCCGTTGTCGCCACGACATTCAACGTCCTCTCAGGGGTCCCTGGCCGGGCAAGGTCGCGGACGAGGGCCCTCAGCTCCACGTCGATGCCTTCCGCCTCACAAGCGTTGACGATCGCCAACACGTGGCGGGCCCGCGAGTCGAGAGCGGCGATGACGACCTCGTTCGTCGGCATACCCGTCGCCGGCAGCCGGTCGGTGTCAGTGCCTGGCAGGAGCAGAAAGTGTCTGGTGGACGTGCCGACAGCGCCGTGTGACGTGATGTACAGGACCAGCGCCTCGTCCTCCGTCGCTTCCCGGATGCCGGAAGTGTGCAGAAAGCGCTCCACATCGTGACGTTCTTCCGGCGCGCGCAGAACGGTCTGTACGAACCCTTTCCCCGGTGCCGGGTCGGCCCGCCACCACGCGGTCACGACCGACAGTTGTTCCTCGATGGCTTTGGCGAACTCGGGATCCCCGTCCTCAACTGTCACGATGACCAGTGAGCCGGAGTGCGCCAACTCCGCGTCCGCTTCCCCCTGTGAGGACTTGGCCTGCCCGGCTAAGCCAATCTCCCCGTGCTCCCCCCGCATGTTCTCTATTGTTCACAGCCATGAATCGCCACGGGCCAGAACTCGCGAAATCCGCAGCCGGCGCCTCGGCTGTGATCGCCGACATCACCCAGGACGCCGTCGTCATCGTCCCCGGCATCATGGGCAGTGAGCTCTACGACACCGTCACCCAGAAGACCATCTGGGGCTTATCCGGTGTGTCGTGGCTCCTGAAGGCATGGACCCGGCCACAGGGCCTCGAAGCACTGCGCCTGACTCCGGAGGAACTGGAAGGCAGGACCAGCCGAATCAAGGCCACCCAACTGATGCGCCACTCGTCCTGGACCCCCTACCTCCAGGGATTCGAGCCCTACACCAACCTGATCAACGCTGTCCACAGCTGCGTCGCCGATTCGGCCGCCGTCCTGGAGTTCGCCTACGACTGGCGTCTCCCTGTCACCGTCAACGGCCGCCTCTTGGCCGAGGCCGCCCGCCGCCACCTGACTGCCTGGCGACTGCATCCCGCCCACGACGACGCCCGCCGCAACCGTGTCGACGAGCGCCCCGCACGCCTCGTCTTCGTCGCCCACTCCATGGGAGGTCTCGTCACCCGAGCCGCCCTTGATGCCACGAACGACAGTGACCTGGCCGACGACACCCGCGCCGTTCTCACCCTCGGCACGCCCTTCTACGGCGCGGTGAAAGCAACCGCGATCCTCAACACCGGGCGCGGCGCTCCAGTCCCGCTCCCGCACCGGCAACTGCGGTCCATCTCCGCCACCATGCCCGGCCTCCACGACCTTCTGCCGCAGTACGCCTGCCTCATCGAGGGAAACAACGTCCGTCGCCTCACCCCCAGCGATGTGACCAGCATCGGCGGTAACGCCGAGCTCGCCCAGGCAGCGGCTGACTTCCACGGGAAACAAGCCCACGTCATGCTGCCCGGCCACTGGGCCGTAGCCGGCACCAACCAGGCCACCTTGCAAAGTCTCGACATCCGCGACGGGGTGGTCCACCCGCATCACCATGGCGCTCGCCGGCACACCGGAGGTGACTTCATCCGCGACCCGCGCGGCGGCCTGCGGTTCTATGACGTCAAGGGCGACGGCACCGTCTACAAGGATTCCGCGGCCGTAGGGCCCGCTGTCACACCACTTCCGTTGCAGCATGGAGCCGTTGCCTCCGATCGCGTCGCGCTCAGGGCCGTCGCGGAAATACTGCGGGACGACGAACATCTCGGCCCGCCTCAGGGCACACCCGGCTGTGGGCTGGAGGTCCCCGATCTGGTAGCTGTCGGAACCCCTTGGACCATCGCGCTCAGCGGCGTGGATTCCTTGGCCGGCCTCCGGTGCGAGATAGCCGATGTCGCGGGTCAGAACTCACAAGTCCCCAAGCTGGGCTGGGGCGACGGACACATCAAGGCCAGAACCACCGTGAGCGTTCCGGGCCTGTACCGCGTCACCGTCCGCACCATCGACGGCCACACCGTCACCCAACTCGTACTGGCCAGTGAACCCGGCACCTCGCGGGAAGTGGATTGAGAGGTCGTGCGCCGGGCATCGCGCCAGGCGTGGTGCCGAGCGTGGCCGGCGCCGCACCGCGGGCGGCCCGGGTCGACTCCCTCGGGCCGGTGGAGTAGCGTCGCCTCCGTACTGAGCAAGCGCTTAGAGAGATTCCCGAGGTGCCCGTGTCGCACATCCTCACCGCGCCCGGGGCGCCCTTCGCGGTCGTACGCGCCGAGAACGGCTCGCTCGTCTACGCCGAAGGGCCGCGCACCCTGCGCGAGTTCGTCGAGCCGACCTGGGCCTTCGGCGATCAGCCGTTCCTAGTGGCGGAGGACCGGACGTATACGTACGGGGAGTTCTTCGCCGCCGCCTCCGCCCTCGCCAACCGGTTCCTCGATACGTACGGGCTGCGCCCCGGCGACCGTGCCGTCATCGCCATGCGCAACCACCCCGAGTGGCAGATCGCCTTCTGGGCCGCCCAGTTGGCGGGGCTGATCGCCGTGCCCCTCAACGCCTGGTGGACCGAGGACGAGTTCGGGTACGCGCTGGACGACTGCGTGCCGCGCGTTCTGCTCGTGGACGGTGAGCGGCTGCCGCACGTCAGCCGATGGGCCGAGAGACAGGGCCAGGGCCAGGGGGAGGGGCAGGGGCAGGGGCAGGGGCAGGGGCAGGGCGAGCGTGTGCGGATCGTCGTCTTCCACTACGAGGACCGCCATGGTTACGACGGCGAGGTCGGCGCCGACGTCGGCGTCGGCGTGGAGCGGTACGAGGATCTGCCCGCCCCCGATCCCGCCGCCGCGCCCCCCGACGTCGAGGTGCGGCCCGAGGACGACGCCACCATCATCTACACGTCGGGGACGACCGGTCGGCCCAAGGGCGCCGTCGCCACCCATCTCGCGCAGGCGGGCGCGGCCATGAACCCGCGCTTCCAGGCCGCCGCCTCCGCCCTCGGACGCGGGCAGATCCCCGGCCAGGGGCCCGCGCCCGTCTCGCTCATGACGTTCCCGTTCTTCCATGTGGCGGCGTTCACCAGCCTCTATTCGGCGATGGCCGTCGGCGGCACGCTCGTCCTGATGCGGAAGTGGGACGCGGGGCGGGCCCTGGAGCTGATCCACGAGCACCGGGTGACGCACTACGCGGGCGTCCCGGCCACCGCGCTCCAACTCCTGGACGAGGCGACGGCCCTGAACGACCCGCTGGAATCCCTCACCATGCTCGCCACCGGCGGCGCCGCCGCGCCGCCCGATCTGGTCGCCCGGCTCACCGCCCGCTACGGGGAGCGCGTCGAAGCCCGTAACGGCTACGGCCTGACGGAGACCTCCGGCGGAGTGCTCGCCAACTTCGGCGCCGACTACCGGCGGTTCCCGGCGAGCGTGGGACGTCCGACGCCCGTCACCGAAGTGCGGATCGCGGATCCGGCCGGCCGGATCCTGCCCGAGGGGGAGGTGGGGGAGCTGTGGCTGCGCGGCCAGTCGCTCGTACGCGGTTACTGGCGGGACGAGGCGGCGAGCGCGCGGGCGTTCTCCCGCGACGGCTGGTTCAGGACCGGTGACCTCGCGGTCGTACGGGACGAGGGGCGCGTCAGCGTCGTCGACCGGATCAAGGACATGATCGTCCGCGGTGGCGAGAACGTGTACTGCGTCGAGGTCGAGGACGTACTCCACGCCCACCCGGACGTCATCGACGCCGCCGTGCTCGGCGTCCCCCACCCGGTGCTGGGCGAGGAGGTCGCGGCGGTGGTGCGGATCAGGGCGGGGGCCGGGACGGACGCCGGGGAACTGCGGGCCCATGTCGGCCGTCGTCTCGCCGCGTTCAAGGTGCCGGCCCATGTGCTCGTACAGGAGGAGCCGTTGCCCCGTAACCCGACCGGCAAGATCCTCAAGCGTGAGCTGCGGGATCCCGTGGCGGAGCACATCCGCGCGCGGGAGGAATGACGGGAATGACCGCTCGGGGCCGCTCAGGGCCGCTCAGGGCCGCTCAGGGCCGCTCAGGACCGTTCGGGATCACTCATGAACGCTTCACTCTGATCTTGAAACTTCCGTCCGGCTCCTGCGAAAGCACCGATATCCGGATGCCGTTGTCCGGGTCGGTGAAGGTCTGCCCTGGCCGGTACGGCGCGTCCGAAAGCTCCGCGTGCACATTGGGCCTGCGCGTACAGCCGCCGCTGTTCGGCTTGCTGTCCGCGACGGTGATCGGGCCGCGCCCCGTGTCGACCTCGGAGTCCACGCGGTAGATCAGGACCCCCGGCTCGCAGACCGCCTCGTCGTTGCCCTCGCGCGTCCGTACCTCCACCGCGTACCCCGACTCCTTGGAGATCGGCACGAACGCCAGCTTCGGCCCGCCCGCGGTGGCCAGCGGCCCGAGCACATGGTCGCTGCTGCCCGCACCGGACGCGCAGCGGATCTGTTCGTCGTCGAGCCAGCCGAGCTTCCACTTGTGCCAGCCCAGCAGATCGTTGTTGGCGCCCCAGTCCTCGGACATGATGTCCCAGTGTCCGACCGAACTGCCGCCGTCCATCGTGTAGAGATCGGGCAGCCCGAAGACATGGCCGTTCTCGTGCGGCAGCACCCGGTATCCGGTCTCGGCGTACGATCCCGAGCCGTCGTCCTGGCGGCTGTAGACGAAGGACGTGTTGGAGAGCGGGGCGCCGTCCGCCTGCGGGGCGTCCGTGTTGCCGGAGAAGGTGACGGACAGGACGGTGTCCAGCGCCGAGGGGCCCGCGTTGGGCGTGACCAGTACGTTGATCAGGTCGTACGCGCTGAAGTCCACCTGGGGGTCGGTGACGGCCACGATGTCGTCGACCAGCTTCCGGTAGCCCGGCTCGTACGGTGACCCGCGCGCGATCCCGTACTCCGCGAAGGACAGCGGCATCCGTACCCAGTCCCGCAGCGGGGCTTCGGGGAGGTAGTCGAGACGCCCGTACGAACTGGTTCTGTACCACTCCGATGTCTTCGGGAAGAACTCGGAGAGCCGGTCGAGCGCCTTCCCCGGGCCCGGTGCGTCCGGGAAGTCGATCATGAGGTTGAGAGCGCGGACCTTGCCCGTGGAGCGGGAGTAGCCGGGAGGGGTGGGCAGGCCCTCCGACATCTGTACGGCGGTGCTTGAGGCGATACGGCACGGGCCGAGAGAGGACGCCATGGCCAGTCCCGGGCCCCCCGAGGCGGGGCCGGTGGCGTGGAGGGGCGAGCTCGCCGTGGTCAGGGCGGCGAGGGTGAGCGCGGTGAGGCCGGCGATGGCGGTGAGCCGGCGGGGGCCCTTGGCCCGGGCGACGATGCCACTGACGTGTGCGGTTCCGGTGTCGGTGCCGGTGTCGGTGTTTCCGGTTCCGCTCGTGTCCGCGGGGTCTTCTGTGGCTTCTATGGGGCCTGTGGCTCCGGCGCTGCCGCCGGCTCCGCGTATCTGACGCCTCTGCTGCATGCGGTCGCCCTTTACGTCCGCGGCAGTCGGCCGTCCTGACTGCGCTGTTCGATCACCCTGCGTCGGTCGGCGTGTCGGCGCTCGCTGGGTGCGCCGAACGTGGGTTCCCGCCACCGAATGGAGCAGGGTGACCCAGCTCACATGTTTGAGTGAAATAACCGGGGATGGCTTCCCCGTTTGCACCGGTGTCTCTGGAAAGCGGGGAAGCGATCCCCGCTTGCGATACCTGCGACACCTGCGACATCCGCCACACCTTTGGCACCCGCGACCTGCGAAGTGCTACGACCGAGGGAAGGGTTCGACGTGACCGCCACCGCAGCTGAAACCCCGGCGCGCCGAGTGTCCCGTCCGCGCGCGGACGCTCTGCGCAACCGGGAGCGGATCGTGGCGGCGGCTCGTGAGATGTTCGTGGAGTTCGGGCCCGAGGCCCCGCTCGACGAGATCGCTCGCCGTGCCGGCATCGGCAATGCCACGCTCTACCGGCATTTCGCCGACCGGTACGCCCTTGTTCATGCCGTAGTGCACTCCGTCATGGAGAGTGTCGCCGACCAGGCGGACCGTATCGCCGCGGCGGAGTCCGACCCGTTCATCGCGCTGCGCCGCTTCGTGCATGCCGCGGCCGACGAACGAATCGGAGCGCTCTGTCCGATGCTGTCCGCCACGTTCGACAGGGAACGTCCCGATCTGGACGCCCAGCGCGTGCGTCTGGAGACGGTCGTCGAAGGGCTCATGGAGCGGGCACGTCAGGCCGGAAGGCTGCGTGCGGATGTCGCCGTCGGTGATCTGATGGTGGCGCTGTCCCAGCTCACCCGCCCACTGCCAGGCACCGGCTGCCTGGGCATGGACCGGTTCATCCACCGGCATCTCCAGCTGTTCCTCGACGGCCTGGAAGCACCCGCCAGGTCCGAACTGACCGGCTCGGCCGTGACTCTGGAGGATCTGCGCCGCGCCGCTCCGTGACGCGCCCTTGAACCAACGCACCGGCCAGGCCCGCGAACCCCGGCGGCCAGGCCCCACAGGTCCCAGTAGCCCATTGCCTCCACGGTCCCACTAGTCCATTTCCAGCCCCACCAGCCCACCCCGTGGCCCGCAGACGCTCCGGTGGCTCCACCAGCACCGGCGGCTCCAGTGGCCCGTTCAGCTCAGAGGTCCGCCGGCCCATGCCCGAGCCCGCGGCCAGCGGCGCGCGCATCAGCGGCCGCACCAGAGACTCCGTTGACTCCATGACTTCGTAAGTCACGCAGCGTCGCATGCGCTTACGTGCGTTTTCGCCTTTACGCACCCTTAGGTGGATCCCTCCATGTCAAAAACAGCCGAAGCACGGCGCCCCGACCCGGGTGCCACGGCAGCCGACCCCAGCCGCTGGAAAGCGCTGGTGTTCATCGCCCTCGCGCAACTCATGGTCGTGCTCGACGCGACGATCGTGAATATCGCGCTGCCCTCCGCCCAGCAGGACCTGGGGATATCGGACGGCAACAAGCAGTGGGTCATCACCGCCTACGCCCTCGCCTTCGGCGGACTGCTCCTCTTCGGCGGACGCATCGCGGACCTGTGGGGCCGCAAGCGCACGTTCGTCACCGGCCTCATCGGCTTCGCCGCCGCGTCCGCCATCGGCGGCGCGGCCAACAGCGAGGGGCTGCTGCTCGGCGCCCGCGCGCTCCAGGGTGTCTTCGGCGCGCTGCTCGCGCCCGCCGCTCTGTCGCTGCTCGCCGTGACCTTCACCGATGCCAAGGAGCGGGCCAAGGCCTTCGGCATCTTCGGAGCGATCGCCGGTGGCGGTGGCGCCGTGGGCCTGATCCTCGGTGGATTCCTCACCGAGTACCTGGACTGGCGCTGGACGTTCTTCGTCAACATCCCGTTCGCGATCGTGGCCGCGCTGGGCGCGTACTTCGTGATCCGCGAGCCCGCGGCAGGCCGCAACCGCTCCGCGCTGGACATCCCCGGTGTCGTGCTCTCCACGCTGGGCCTGGTCTCGCTGGTGTACGGCTTCACCCGCGCCGAGTCCGACGGCTGGGGCGACGCGACGACGATCTCGCTCTTCGTCGCCGCCGCGGTCCTGCTCGCGACGTTCGTCGCCGTCGAGTCGAGGGTCAAGGCTCCGCTGCTGCCGCTGCGCGTGGTGACCAACCGCAACCGCGCCGGTGTCTATCTCTCGCTGGGCCTCGCCATCATCGGCATGTTCGGTCTGTTCCTCTTCCTGACGTACTACCTCCAGGTGGTCGAGGGGTACTCGCCGGTCAAGACGGGCTTCGCCTTCATGCCGATGATCGTGGGCATGATCACGGGCTCGACGCAGATCGGCGCCCGGCTGATGACCCGGGTGGCGCCGCGGTACCTGATGGGTCCCGGCTTCCTGGTCGCGTCCGTCGGCATGCTGCTGCTGACCCAGCTGGAGATCGGCTCCTCGTACACCGGCCTGATCCTGCCGGCGGAGCTGCTGCTCGGCCTCGGTATGGGTACGGCGTTCATGCCGGCCATGGCGCTCGCCACGCACGGCATCGAGCCGCGTGACGCGGGTGTCGCCTCGGCGATGGTGAACACCTCGCAGCAGGTGGGCGGCGCGATCGGGACGGCGCTGCTGAACACGATCGCGGCCTCGGCCACTACCGCGTACGTCGCCTCCCACGCGGCGACGGCCACCAACGCGCAGCTGCTGGAGCTCCAGGCCCTGGTGGCCGGCTTCTCCAGCGCCATCTGGTGGGCGGTCGGCATCCTGCTGGTCGCCGCGGCGATCGCCGTGACCCTCATCAACACGGGTCGTCCCGGTGCTTCGCCGGTCGCCTCGGGTGCCGAGGGCGCGGAGGACGAGATCAAGATGCCGGTGGCGATGCACTGACCGGCAAGGTCGTTGCCCTACGCCCTACGGCATGGGACTGCCCCGGCGCCGCCGCGATTCAGCGGTGGCACCGGGGCGGTTCCGCGTCAAGGGCGGTTCCGTGGACAGCTCCGTGGACAGCTCCGTGTCCGTAGAACGTCGTACGTCAGCGGCAGAACGTCGTACGTCAGCGGCAGAACGTCGTACGTCAGCGGCGCCAGGGCAGATCCGCGCCCGTACCCTCCGGCTGGAGCCCTTCCGCCATCACGCGCATGATCTCGCCGAGCTGCCCGACCTGCTCGGGGCTGAGCCGGTCGAAGATCGCCTGCCGTACGGCGGCGACATGGCCCGGCGCCGACTTCTCCAGGACATCGTTTCCCTGGTCCGTCAGGAACGCGTTCTGCCCGCGCTTGTCGGAAGGACAGTCCTCGCGCCGCACCCAGCCGTGCTGCTCCAGCCGCGCGATCGCGTGCGACAGCCGTGACCTGGTTATTTTGGCGTCCTTGGCCAGCTGGGTCATCCGCATCCGGCGCCGGGGAGCGCGCGCGAGATGCACGAGCAGGGCGTAGTAGATGTGCGGCATCCCGGCGTCGCGCTGGAGCTGGCGGTCGAGATGGTCCTCCAGCAGCGTGGTGGCCTGGAGATACGCCTGCCAGACGCGCTGCTCCTCGTCGCTGAGCCAGCGAGGCTCCCCGCCCGTACCGGCGCCGCTGCCGGTGGATGCCGTGGTCATGTGTTCCACTCTACCCATTCTTGAAAGTTAAACTAGGTCTGGTTAGGGTAGTGAGGAATTGAATGCTTGAGGGTTCAAGTGATTTCGGATGCTCAGGTAGTCAGTAGGCAGGTAGATGGATCGACCGACCGACTGGGAGTAGTCATGAACGCCGTCGCGGAGCGCATGCCCGCCCTCTACCTCTCCCATGGAGCCCCGCCACTGGCCGATGACCCGGTCTGGCCCGGCGAACTGGCCGCCTGGTCCACGACACTGCCCCGCCCCAAGGCGATCCTGATGGTCTCCGCGCACTGGGAAGAGGCCCCGCTCGCGCTCGGCGCGACCGAGACCGTGCCGCTGGTGTACGACTTCTGGGGCTTTCCGGAGCACTACTACACGGTGCGGTACGCGGCGCCGGGGGCGCCCGAGCTGGCCGACTCCGTACGGAAGCTGCTGCGCGGCGCCGGGACGCCGGTACAGGACGTGCCGGACCGCGGGCTCGATCATGGCGCGTATGTGCCCCTGAGGGAGATGTTCCCGGAGGCTGACATTCCGGTGCTCCAGGTCTCCATGCCCACGCTCGACCCGCGGAAGTTGCTGGAGATCGGGCGCAAGCTGGCGCCGCTGAGGGACGAGGGCGTACTGATCGTCGGCAGCGGCTTCTTCACCCACAACCTGGCCGCGCTGCGGCACACGGGCGGCGGGGTGCCCGGCTGGTCGGCGGAGTTCGACGACTGGGGTACGAGGGCGCTGCGGGCGCGGGATGTCGATGCTCTGCTCGACTTCGAGCACAAGGCCCCGGCCGGCCGCCTGGCCCACCCCCGTACTGAACACTTCGCGCCGCTCTTCGTGACGCTGGGGGCGTCGGAGGGGGAGCTGGAGAGCTGCCGGAGCGTGATCGACGGTTTCTGGATGGGCCTGGCGAAGAGGTCGGTGCAGTTCGGCTGACGAGCAGGCGTCGCTCACGTGCTCACCTGCTCACGTACTCACGTACTCACGTACTCACGGGCTCACGGGCTCACGGGCTCACGGGCTGAGGGGCTGAGGAGCCGACGGGCCGGCGACAGGCACCGGCGGGGTACGGGCTGAGCAACCAAAGACGGGCCCGAGCCGTCTTCAGGAATGTGGGGTTACAGGGACGGCTACGGGGATACGGGACGACCGGCTCCCGGCCCGCGCCCCCGCCCTGACCTGCGCTTCTGGACCTCCCCGCAGCACCGGCCGACTCCTCGCGGCGTCACAGGGTACTGCATGATCACAAAATCCATGTACGGCATGGGAATTCTGTCCGGATTCCAGTCGTTGTTTCCTTCGGATGCAGGGTACCCGGGAGGGTGTCGCGACCTACTCAGTTCAGTAAGGGAGCTCGCATGGCAACCCGTGCCGTCGCCCGTCGTACCGCCTCTGGCGGGACGAAAGCGGCAAGCGGTGTTCGCGCTGTAGGCGGGGAGATCGCCGACCGCGACCTGGTCGGCATGTACCTCGACGAGATCGCGCGTACGCCGCTGCTCGACGCCGCAAAGGAAGTCGAGCTGTCCCAGACCATCGAGGCAGGAGTCTACGCCCGGCAGATCCTCGACGGAGAGGTGAGGAGCGAGGCGGATGGCGCTTCGCGCGAAGAGCTTGAGGCGCTGGTCGCCGCGGGCGAGCGTGCGAAGGACATCTTCATCCGCTCGAACCTCCGCCTGGTGGTCGCCGTGGCGCGGCGCTACCCGCGCAGCGGTCTGCCCCTGCTGGACCTGATCCAGGAGGGCAATGCCGGCCTGGTGCGCGCCGTGGAGAAATTCGACTACGCCAAGGGCTTCAAGTTCTCCACGTACGCGACGTGGTGGATCCGCCAGGCCATCACGCGTTCCATAGCGGACCAGTCGCGGACGATCCGGCTGCCGGTGCATCTGGTGGAGGAGCTGGGCAGGATCCGACGCGTCCAGCGGGAGTTCAACCGCGAGAACGGACGGGATCCGGAGCCCGAAGAGGTCGCCGCGGAGCTGGGGTCGAACCCGGCGCGGATCAACGACGTACTGGACTGGGCGCGCGACCCGGTCAGTCTGAACATGTCGGTGGACGACGACGGGGACACGCAGTTCGGTGATCTGCTTGAGGACACCTCCGCGGTATCGCCCGAGCAGTCCGTGCTGACACTGCTCCGCAGTGAGGAGCTGGAGGATCTGATCGGCAAGCTCGACCAGCGCACGGCCTCGATCATCAAGATGCGGTACGGCATCGAGGACGGCCGCGAGCGGACGCTCACCGAGGTCGGCAAGCAGCACGGCCTGACTCGCGAGCGGATACGGCAGATCGAGAAGCACGCGCTGATGGAGCTGAAAAAGATGGCTCGCGACACAGGTTTCGACGCGGCGGCGTGACGTCGCCGCTCTGTGGCCGTAGTGTCGCCTTTACTCGTACTGTCTCTCCGAGCGGTACGTACGGGCCGATCCGTCGGCCCCCGAGAACGAGCCCCGGCACCAACCCCCCCCAGGTGCCGGGGCTCACCTCTGTCCAGTCTGTCCAGGGTGCCCCTCCGGGTTTCCGGGATGTGCCCCTTCGTGGAAGAGGCGGGCGCCTCCGTGGGCGAGGCGCCTTCGTGGGAGAGGCGCCTACGATGCCGCTTCCGGGACGGCCGCCCGGGTGAGCCTCGCCCCCAGTTCCCGCAGGTAGTCCGCCAGCCGGTCCGGCCGGTGCGCCGTGAACTCGCAGTCCAGCAGCGCCAGTCGCAGCGCCAGCCACTCCAGCGAGTCGTTCACCGAGGTGCGCAGCCGGCAGGAGTCCGGGCCGGTGGGTTCGGGCACGCCGAGACGGGCGGGGAGCCGCGCCGCCACGAACCGCGCGGGCGCCCGGAAGCTCACATCCACCTCCATTTGCGGCTGCATCCGGGACATCGACCGGCTCAGGAACTTCGCCGCGTCCCCGGCGGGCAGCTCGCGCTGGTGGAACCGCGCGCCGGTGGCGAAGGGCTCGCTGACCCGGTCGACCCGGAACGTACGCCAGTCCTCGCGCCCGAGGTCGTACGCCACCAGATACCAGCGCCGGCCGGTGGAGACGAGACGGTACGGCTCGACCTGCCGTTTCGTCTCCGTACCGTCGCCCGAGCGGTAGCCGAACCGCAGCCGCTCGGTGGCGGTGACCGCTGAGGCCATCACCGTCAGAGTGCGCGGATCGATGGTGGCGCCGTCGCCCTGGGTGAGGGGGATCGTCGCGGCCTGGAGTGTGGAGACGCGGCGGCGCAGTCGGGAGGGCAGCACCTGCTCCAGCTTGGCGAGCGCCCGTACGGAGGCCTCCTCGACGCCCTCGATGGCGTGCCCCGCGCCGGCGCGCAGCCCGACGGCGATGGCGACGGCCTCCTCGTCGTCCAGGAGCAGCGGCGGCATGGCGGTGCCGGCGACCAGCCGGTAGCCGCCCGCCGTGCCCATGGTGGCTTCGACGGGGTAGCCGAGGGCGCGCAGCCGGTCGATGTCGCGGCGGATGGTGCGCGGGCTGACGGCGAGCCGCTCGGCCAGCTCGCTGCCCGGCCACTCGCGTGGAGTCTGGAGGAGGGAGAGCAGACTGAGGAGCCGTGCCGGGGTGTCGGTCATGGCATCCATGGTGCGCGCTCTCTAGGACATGTTCTGGCCTAGATGGTCCCTAGCTTCTTCCGCATGAGTTCTTCGCCCGCCTCTTCCTCGCCTTCCGCGCCTCCTTCTCTTTCTGCCTCAACGTCTGTGGCTGTTCTGGACAAGGCGTCCACCTCCGGTGCCGACGCCAGTGCCGGTGCCGGTGCCGAGTCCGAGTCCGGTCCCGGCGCTTCGGGCAGGGGCGACCGTCGTCGCTGGCTGGCCCTCGCCGTCGTCATGACCGCCGCGTTCATGGACCTGGTCGACGTCACGATCGTCAATATCGCCATCCCGAGCATCGAACGGGACCTGGGCGCCTCATTCGGGGCCATCCAGTGGATCACCGCCGGATATGCCCTCGCCTTCGCCGCCGGGCTGATCACAGGCGGTCGGCTCGGTGACATATACGGCCGCAAGCGGCTCTTCCTGATCGGTATCACCGGCTTCACGATCGCCTCCGCGCTCTGCGGCTTCGCCGCGAGCCCGGAGATGCTGGCCGGCTCACGGCTGCTCCAGGGCGCGATGGCGGCGATGATGGTGCCGCAGGTGCTCGCGATCATCCATGTCACCTTCCCCGCGCACGAACGCGGCAAGGTCTTCGGGATGTTCGGCGCGATCGTCGGCCTCGGCGCCGTCTCGGGACCGCTGCTCGGCGCGCTGCTGACGCAGTGGAACATCGCCGGGCTGGAGTGGCGGCCGATCTTTCTGATCAATCTGCCGGTCGGGATCGCGGGCGTACTGCTCGGCCGGAAGTTCATCATCGAGTCCAAGGCACCCAAGGCGCTCCGGCTCGACCTGGTCGGCGTGGTGCTGGTGATCGCCGCGCTGCTGATGCTGATCTACCCGCTCACGCGCGGGCGCGAGCTGGGCTGGCCGCTGTGGGGCCATCTGTGCATGGCGGGCAGCGTGCTGGTGTTCGCGGGCTTCGTGGCGTACGAGAAGAGGAAGACGCGCAAGGACGGTTCGCCGCTCGTCGAGCTGTCGCTGTTCAAGGTGAAGAGCTTCGCCGCGGGTATCGCCGTGCAGCTGACCTTCGGGGTCGCTCTGGGCATCTTCTTCCTGGTCTGGACGCTCTATATGCAGATCGGTCTCGGCTGGAGCCCGCTGCGGGCGGGGCTCACGGGCGTGCCGTTCTCGCTCGCGGTCTCGGTGGCGGCGGGGCTGTCCGTACAGAAGCTGGTGCCGCGCTTCGGCCGGAAGGTGCTCCAGACCGGCGCGCTGACGATGGCCGCGGGGCTGCTGCTCTACATCTGGGAAGCCGGGCGGTACGGAATGGAGATCCACGCCTGGCAGATGGCGCTGCCGCTGACGGTGATGGGGCTCGGTATGGGCCTGATCGTCGCGCCGCTGACGGACGCGGTGCTGTCCGGGGTGCCGCGTGAGCACGCGGGCTCGGCGTCCGGTCTGATCAACACGACGCAGCAGATGGGCAGCGCGCTGGGGCTCGGGCTGGTGTCGGTGGTGTTCTTCGGGGTGGTCGACGACCGCGTCGTGGGAGCCTCGGCCGGCGACCCTTTGGCGGTCGGCATGGCCTTCGTGGACGGATTCCAGCACGCGCTCTGGTGGGTGGTCGCGGTGCTCGTGGCGATCTTCGGGGTGATGTTCGCGCTGCCGGCGCGGCCGAAGCAGCAGGTGGAGGAGCCGGTCGCGGAGGAGTCGGCCGCGGAGGAGCCGACTGTGGAGGAGCCGGCTGTGGAGGAGCCGGCTGTGGAGGCCGCTCGGACGTAACAGCCATGCGCATACGGAGACTCGCACCAGACAGGCGTCAGGGTGCGGGTCTCCGTCGTTGTCGTTGGTTCGCGTACCGCCGAGCTGAACGCAACTCAGACCTCCCGCGTATCAAGGCCCATAGCGCGTAACGCGTTTCGTCTGCTGCCGACGAGCGGACTCCGTCCCCACAGGAGGTCACGAGTTGAGCCACAAACGCATACCCAAGCGGAAGATCGTCCTCGCCGGGGGAGGCGCCGCCGCCGTGGTTGCCGCCGCGATTCTGCTGCCCCAGGCCAATGCCTCGCAGAGCGAATCCAACCCGTCTCCGGCCCCCGCGCCCAAGACGCTGAGCGCCTTATCCGCGGGGGACCTCGCCTCGCGGATGGCCGCGCGGCTGGGTCCGGCCTTCGCCGGTGCCTACTACGACAAGGACAAGCGGCAGGTCACCGTCAATGTCGTCGGCGACGACAACGATATGCGTGCCGAAGTCGCCAGGGCGGGAGCCGTGGTGCGGAGCGTCAAGAACAGCACGGCCCAACTGGAGTCCGCCGCAACGACATTGCGGCGCGAGGCCACCATTCCGGGTACCGCGTGGGCCGTCGATCCGAAGACCAACCAGATCCAGGTCACGGCGGACCGCACCGTCACCGGCGACGAGTGGAACCGGATCGAGTCCACGGTCGAGTCGTTGGGCGCGGACACGGCTCGTATCAAGAAGTCCGCCGGCGAGTTCAAGACCGTGGCCGCGGGCGGTGACGCCATCTTCGGCGGCGGCGCGCGCTGCTCGCTCGGCTTCAACGTCATCGACGGGAACGGCGCGCCCGGCTTCCTCACCGCCGGCCACTGCGGAGTCGCCGCCGCCGAGTGGTCGGACGCCGCGGGCGGGGCGCCGGTGGGCACCGTGCAGCAGGCGACCTTCCCGGGCGACGGCGACTTCGCGTTCGTCGGTTACGACGACGCCACCACCCAGGCCCCGAGTGCGGTCGACACGGGTGACGGACAGATCGTGGAGATCACCGGAGCCGCCGAGGCCACGGTGGGCCAGGCGGTGATCCGTATGGGCAGCACCACAGGGCTGAACGACGGCTCGGTCACCGGCCTCGACGCCACCGTCAACTACGCGGAGGGTACGGTCACCGGCCTGATCCAGACCGACGTCTGCGCGGAGCCCGGCGACAGCGGCGGCCCCCTCTTCACCGCGGACGGCAGCGCCATCGGTCTGACCTCCGGTGGCAGCGGGGACTGCACCGTCGGCGGCGAGACGTTCTTCCAGCCGGTGACCACCGCGCTGGCCGCGGCGGGCGCACAGATCGGCGACGGGTCGGTCGGCGACGGGTCGGCCGGGGACGGGTCGGCCGGGGACGGGTCGGCCGGGGACGGGTCGGTCGGCGACGGGTCCGTCGGGAATGAGGGCGGCGAGGGAGCCGTCGACTACGGCGAGAGCGCCGCCGCCGAGAACGGCTGACGCCTGACGCCTGACTCTGTCGGGGGGCGCCCGACTCTGTCCGTACCGTGCCCGGATCTGTTTACTTTCTGGAAATCTGGGCGTAGCGTGTCGCCGAAACCACAGGTTCGGGCACGGAACGGACGTAAAACCACATGTACGCACCGGAGCGTCAGCAGGAGATCCTGCGCCTCGCACGCGAGGGCGGCCGCGTCGATGTGCTGTCGCTCGCCGAGGAGTTCCAGGTCACAGCGGAGACCGTACGGCGTGATCTCAAGGCCCTGGACAGGGCCGGGCTCGTACGGCGTGTGCATGGTGGGGCCATACCGGCCGGGCGGCTCGACTTCGAGCCCGATCTCGCGGAGCGCGAGTCCACCGCCGCCGATGAGAAGGACCGTATCGCGCACGCGGCGCTCGCCGAGCTGCCGGAGGACGGCAGCGTGATCCTGGACGCCGGTTCGACCGTGGCGCGGCTCGCGGCGGCGCTGCCGCTGGAGTGCGGGCTCACCGTCGTCACCCACGCGCTGCCCGTCGCCGCCCGCCTGGCCGATCACCCGGGCATCGATCTCCATCTGGTCGGGGGCAGGGTGCGGCACCGAACGCGCGCCGCCGTCGACGCCTGGGCCCTGCGCGCGTACGGCGAGATCCGCGCCGATGTCGTCTTCCTCGGCACGAACGGGTTCTCGCCGGAGGGCGGTCTCACTACCCCGGACCTCGCCGAAGCCGCGGTCAAGCGGGCGCTCGTCGGCGCCGCCCGGCGGGTGGTGCTGCTCGCCGATTCCGCCAAGCACGGCCAGGAGCACTTCGCGCGCTTCGGCGCTCTCGCCGATGTCGACCTGCTCATCACCGACAGCGGGCTGAGCCCCTCGGACGTCGCGGCGGTAGAGGCCGCGGGGACCGAAGTGCGGTGCGTCCAGCCGTGAGTCCAGGAGAGCGCCGCATGATTCTCACCGTCACCCCGAACCCGAGCCTGGACCGTACGTACGAGGTCCCTGCCCTCGACCGGGGCGAGGTGCTGCGGGCCACGGCCGAGCGCATGGACCCCGGTGGCAAGGGGGTCAATGTCTCGCGGGCCGTCGCCGCCGCGGGCCGGCGTACGGTCGCGGTACTGCCACTCGGTGGTGCGCCCGGCGCACTCGTCGCCGAACTGCTCGCGGGGCAGGGCATCGAGGTCGCGCCGGTTCCGGTCGTCGGCGCGACCCGTTCCAATATCGCGCTCGCCGAGCCGGACGGCACCCTGACGAAGATCAACGCGCCGGGTCCCGAACTGACGGCCGTCGAGTCGGAGTCGCTGCTCTCCACGATCCGTACGCACGCGGGCACGGCCGCCTGGATCGCCTGCTGCGGCAGCCTGCCGCGCGGCCTCGCACCGGAGTGGTACGCCGAACTGGTCGCCCGCGCGCATCGCGCCGGGGCCAGGATCGCGCTCGACACCTCGGGGCCCTCGCTGCTGGCCGCGCTCCGGGAGCGGCCGGACGTCGTCAAGCCGAACGCCGAAGAGCTGGCCCAGGCCGTCGGCCGCCCACTGGCGACGGTGGGCGACGCGGTCAAGGCCGCGGAGGAACTGCGGACGTACGGCGCCGGGGCCGTGCTCGCCAGCCTCGGCGCGGACGGCCAGCTGCTGGTCTCGGACGTGGGGACGTACTTCGGCTCCGCCGCCGTCGCCACGGTCCGCAGTAATGTCGGTGCGGGCGACGCCTCACTGGCCGGCTTCCTGGCGGCGGGCGGCGAAGGCCCCGACGCTCTCGCGTCCGCCGTCGCGCATGGCGCGGCGGCGGTGCAGCTGCCGGGCAGCGTGATGCCGTCGCCCGCGGACCTGGACCCGTCCGCGGTCACGGTGACCGCGGACGTCCCGCTGGACCGTCCTCTCACGGAGCCTGTCTCATGAGTCCGTCCCCTGCCACCCGGCATCCCGCCGCCCGGCACCCGGCCACCCCTTCCGCTGCCCCTCCTGCCGGCCCTCCCTCTCCCTCCCCCTCTCCTGCCTCCTCCCCCACTCACCTGACCCGCGCGATAAGCAAGCGAAGGAGCCCGCGATGAGCGACATGATCACCGCGGACCTGGTCGACCTCGACCTGGCCGCCGAGACGAAGGAAGCCGCGGCCCGCTCGCTGGCCGAACGGATGGTGACCCTGGGCCGGGTTACCGACCTGGACGGCTTCCTGGCCGATGTGGCCGCGCGCGAGGCGCAGATGCCGACCGGACTCGACGGCGGTATCGGTATCCCGCACTGCCGCAGTGCCCATGTCAGCGAACCCACGCTGGCCTTCGGCCGCTCGGCACGGGGCATCGACTTCGGAGCGCCGGACGGTCCGGCGGATCTGATCTTCCTGATAGCGGCCCCGGCCGGTGCCGACGACGCCCATCTGACGATCCTCTCCGCCCTGGCGCGGCGCCTGATGAACGAGGACTTCACGACTGCGCTGCGTACGGCTACGGACGCGACCGCGGCGGCGTCGCTGATTCGCGGCGCGGACGCCACACGGCCCGAGCCCGAGCCGGGGTCCGGGCCCGAGCCGGGGCCCGAGCCCGAGCCGGGGTCCGAGCCCGCCGCTTCTGCCGAGCCCGCCGCGCCGGTAACGCCGACGGAGGAGCCCCCGGCAGCGGAGGAGCCCCCGGCCGGGGAGGAGCCCGTGGTCGCGGCCGTGCCTCCGGCAGCCGAGGAGCCCGAGACGTCCGCCGACCGCGTCTTCCGGATCGTCGCCGTCACCTCTTGCCCCACCGGGATCGCCCACACCTATATGGCCGCCGAGGCGCTGGAACAGGCCGGGCAGCAGGCGGGCGTCGAGGTGGTCGTCGAGCCGCAGGGATCCGCCGGGTTCAATCGGCTCGCCCCCGCCGTCATCGCCGCCGCCGACGCCGTGATCTTCGCGCACGATGTGCCGGTACGGGAGAAGGAGCGGTTCGCCGGGAAGCCCACCGTCGACGTAGGCGTCAAGGCGGGCATCAACCGGCCCGCCGAACTGATCGCCGAGGTGCGTGGCAAGGCGGAACGCGGCGAGGTCACCGGTACGGCGAGCGACCACGCCTCACCCGTGGACAACGCGGGCGAACCGGGCGAGGGCTACGGCACCAAGCTGCGTAAGTGGCTGATGTCCGGCGTGAGTTACATGGTCCCGTTCGTGGCCGCGGGCGGGCTTCTCATCGCCCTCGGCTTCGCCATCGGCGGCTACACCATCAATAAGGCCCCTTCCGTCGCCGAGCACTTCATCTGGACGGACCACACCAGCTGGGCCGCCCTGCTGTTCCAGGTCGGCGGCCTGGCGTTCAGCTTCCTGGTGCCGGTCCTCGCGGGCTATATCGCGTACGGGATGGCCGACCGCCCCGGTCTGGTGCCCGGCTTCGTCGGCGGCTCCATCGCCCTCACCATCAACGCGGGCTTCCTGGGCGGCCTGGCCGCCGGTCTGATCGCCGGTGGCACGGTGATGGCCATCCAGAAGCTGAGGGTCCCCGCCCCGCTGCGCGGCATCATGCCGGTCGTCGTGATCCCGCTGATCTCCTCCGCGGTCGTCGGCTTCCTGATGTTCCTGGTGGTCGGGAAGCCCATCGCCTCACTCCAAAAGGCGCTGACCGACTGGCTGTCCGGTCTCTCCGGCGCCAACGCGATCATCCTCGGCGTCATCCTCGGCCTGATGATGTGCTTCGACCTGGGCGGCCCGCTGAACAAGGTCGCGTACGCCTTCGCGGTCGGCGGCCTCGCCAACCCCAACGAGGGCAGCCTCAAGGTCATGGCCGCCGTGATGGCCGCCGGCATGGTCCCGCCGCTCGCCATGGCGCTGGCCACGACCGTACGCGGCAGGCTGTTCACCCGTACCGAACGGGAGAACGGCAAGGCGGCCTGGGTGCTCGGCGCCTCCTTCATCACCGAGGGCGCGATCCCCTTCGCGGCCGCCGACCCGCTGCGGGTGATCCCGTCCGCGATGGCGGGCGGCGCGGTCACCGGCGGGCTGTCGATGCTCTTCGAGTGCACGCTGCGGGCCCCGCACGGCGGCATCTTCGTGATCCCGCTGATCGGCAATCCGTTCCTCTACCTGATCGCGATCGCGGTGGGTACGGCGGTGAGCGCCGGGCTGGTCATCCTGCTCAAGGGAGCCCGCAGGACGGGCCGCCCGGACCACACGGCGGACGCCGGAAGCGCCGGTGGTGGCATCACCGGTGACGGGGAAGCCGGGACGGACGTCAAGGTACCGGTGGCCGCCTGAGCCGGGTCTTCGTGGTCGTACGCCGTCCGCCACTGACGGCGTACGACCCACCCCGTCCCGCCCTCGTCCTCATCGCATGTCATCGCACCTGCGCGCGGAGCTCCATGGCCTCGCGCGCGAGGTGTTCCGTCTCGTACACCTCGCACATATGACGGCCGTCCGGAGTCGCCGTGTGCTCCACCTCCCACAGGCTCGTCTCGCTGCCGTCGATCAGCAGGAACGCGTGCTCGTAGAGCATGAACCCGGCGTCCTTGCCCTCGACCTGGCACTGTCTGCCGAAGACCTGCGTGATGTGGTGCGCGAATGCCGTCCGCAGCAGCCGCGCGGTCTCCTCGCCCGGCCGGTCGGCGTTCTCCGCCCGGCGCAGCACCCGGCGGGCATGGTCCGGGGAGTTGTCCGGCGAGTACATCCGGTGCCGTGGAACCGGCGTCGACGGCATGGCGCGCAGACCGCGGAGCAGGGCGAGATGCGCGTCGATCTCGGCCGTGCGCTCGGACTCCAGCTCCGCGAGCAGACCTGCCGCGACATCGTCCATGGGCGGCCCGTCCGGATCGCGCACCGTTTCCGGTCCCGCTGACCCGTCACCGGAGAGCCGCGGCGCCTCGGGGCTGCCGGGGCGGCAGAGACGGGCCGCGGCCAGCTGCGCCTCGGACTCCTCCGCGTACAGCTCGTGCGAACGCGCCTCGTCCCGGCCGGTGTTGTGCACCAGCTCCCAGAGACTGAGCGCGCTGCCGTCCACGAGCAGATACGTGTGTCGGTACGTCTCGCGGTGCAGCCCCGCACTGTGGTGCGCGGAGCACAGCGAGCTGGCGTGCGCCAGCGCATGGCTCAGTTGCCCGACCAATGCGTCCGGCAGGTCGAAGGAGTTGAGTGCCCGACCCAGGAGTCGCTCGAGGTGCGTCTCGGTTGTCTCGTAGGGATCGTTCAAGATGGGTCTCCAGGCCGTCGCCACATGTCACTTGGTGATTGCATAACGTAGTGCCTAGTGTCTTGTGATTCTGTTTGTGGAACCTGAGGCGTCCGTGGTCGTTGAGTCGGGTATGGATCTTTCCTCTGAACAGATGGCTGAGCTGCGGG
>NZ_JBHUBB010000045.1:0-58162 GCF_042789485.1 Streptomyces sp. NPDC056835 | reverse complement strand
GCAGCTCAGCCATCTGTTCAGAGGAAAGATCCATACCCGACTCAACGACCACGGACGCCTCAGGTTCCACAAACAGAATCACAAGACACTAGCCGCAATGCGTGGCGTTGGAGAAATGCCCATCCGAGGACGCGAGTATTTTCGCATATCCGCGTTGGGGGCCATTCTGAATATCGTAGACGACTGGATCGATACGGATTGGCAGATGTCATGAACGAGTACAGAATTCCCGGAGTTCTTGGTGCAGCGGGATGTTCCAAGATGCGGAATGCCCAGTGCTGCACCGTCCTTACCAGGTCTCCATACTGACCGTCGGTGTCCGTACGTCGCCAGCACGGACGGTCCCGTCCCGCTTGGCGATGTCTCAACGCCCCTATTCGGCAGTCATGTCAGAGCTGGGGACTAGGGTCTCGTCCCGTCCGAGTGGCCCGTCATCGAGGGGGAGTCAGCGTGTACGCGCGCGAGTGGTCCAGGTACACGGAGGATGAGAAGCAGAGGCTGGGGCGGGGCCTTGAGACGGTTCTCAGGGAGGGAGGTGCTCCGGATGCGGAGGCGTTTCTCGCCAGGGGCGATGGTGGTGTAGTCATTGAGATTTCTGCTCCGCCATACCAGGGAGACCTGGACCGGTACGGTCGCGCGCCCATCGATGTCCGGAACTCCTGGGCCGCCGAAGCAGTCCGAGGGATCCGGCTCCTCGCCGAGCGGGTTGGCATCGACCTGACCTGTCACGGTGAGCACACCAACCACGGCAATCGGCCAACCTTCTCCACAGACCCTCACTCCGGGTTCGTGCACATAACGGTCCCGTGGACGGACGCCGATCACCTGTTAGCCGCACTTGCGGGTGTGGCGCCGCTTGTTCCAACAGCGGTGCCGCAGCCAGACCCAGCTGAGGTTGAGGGGCGCACGAACGAAGTCGGCGAATCGGCCGAGGTGATCGCCTGTATGGAGGCTGTCACCTCTGCAGGAATCGCCCTTACACAGGCCGTAACGGCTCTACGGGCGGCAGCGCGTGACGCAGGGGTAGAAAGGTACGCCGCTTCACAGCACCGCTTGAACGGCGTCCACGCCGCCGTTCCGAATAACGCTGACCATCGAATTCCCGGCCCCAATATCTACGATCCGTTCTGGGACGACCCCGTCGGCAGATACCTCATTCAGGTCAACTACCACCTGGCCGGCCTGCGAGGTATCGAGACGTCGAGGCTCCGGGGCGTCGTCGAGGCGAGTTGGAAAGATGACCAACACCAGGATGGCGAGTACACGCTGAACGTGGCTCACATCGCCGAGGCGATCGTGCGGTTCGAGCCAGGCATCGACTATGACCGCTTTCGCGTCTACATGCAGGTTATGCGTGTGCGTGCGACTGAGCGGAACTACACAGAGGCGCGTGAACCCTCCCTTCGGTTTGAGCGTGAGGCTACCGAGCGGGCCGAGACCGAAGCTGCCTTGCAGAAGCTGAAGGATGACCGGGCGGCTGCGGCCCAGGCACGGGAAGCGCGCGCCGCCGCTACTGCCGAGCGGAAGGCCAGGGCATCTCAAGCGCGGGCCGCCAAACCAAAAGACGTCTTCTATGTCGTCACAGGCACAGACCGGGTGACCGGCAAACCCGGGGTCAAGTTCGGCATCAGCAATGGGGATGGAGAGACCCGACTGTCGCGGCACGCCTGCAACGGCTACAACACGCGACACCGGCTCTTCACCGGTCTTCCCGAGGGGACTGCCCGAGAGGCGGAGAAGGGGATGCTGGCGCGCCTCAAGAGGGCAGGCCATCGGCCGCTGCACGGGCGGGAGTATTACCCGCAGGCTGCCCTTGGACTGATTCTGGACTCGCTGGATGGTGACCTGACCCCTGCTGCTGAAGCCGTGGACAAAGAAATCAAGGCATTGATCGGCTGACCACGCCCAGCAGCGGTAAGGCGGACCTTAAACCAGACGCCGCTTAGCCGGGAATGCTCAGGAGTGAAGACGATCTGGCCTATCGACCACACCTGCGGTCACCATGCTGACCGCGACTTGTCCGACCGCCCGGCCGACCGCCGCGCCGGCTTCGCCGAGTGGCTCGCCAGGCAGGAGTGCACGGACTGCTGGCGCGCCTCGAACGAGGGTGACGAGCAGGACAAGGCCGCCTGGCTCAAGGCGAAGCGCGCCGAGGAGCAGGCGGCGTCCGAAGCCTGGTCCGAGCAGTACCGGATGCCTCCCCTGGAGGGGACCGAGCGGGCCGTTCCCTGGGGCGTGCGCTGTCGTCACCAGATCCTGACCAACGCCTACACCGCACTGGTCACCGAAGGCACGACCAGCGAAGCGGAGTGGGCGGAGATCGAGGAGAGCGCTCGTATGGTGACACGTGCCGGGTGGTGGAAGACCAGAGGTCGTCCGAGCCCGAGGACCTCACCGAACTGCTCCGAGCCGCCACCGGGGCCGACCGGCCGACAGAGAATCCCTTCTTCTGACCGACCGGGTGCCCTGCTGCGGCGGGGCACCCGGCTGACCGCCACCGTGCGGCCTCTACCAGCGATTCTCGGCCTGACCAAAACCCGGATTTGCCGGACGCTCTGCCCACTGGCCCACCTCCAACGGGTCCTTCGCTCCCTCTGCCCCGGAGACTTCCGTGCCTACCTCGATCACCATCACGTCCGAGTTCAGCGGCAGCGTCGTTGCCAAGGGCGCTACTGATGACCTCTCCGCGCAGCTCCTCCGTCACGCCGGTTTCAAGCAGATCGACGACTGGCACGGCCGACGCCATCGCCTTCCCACCACCACTCCGCGCGCCGACCAGGTCGCCATCGCCAGCCATGCGGCCGAGATGCTTCGAGCCGCTCGCTATGACGTCACCCTTCCGCCGTCTCTGGACACGGCCCGGATGAGCCCTCCGGTGCATGTGCTGGGGCCCTACGTCGCCGGAGCCGAACTTCTCTGCATCACGGACCAGATCCGTGCGGCCGAAGACGGAGCCAGCCTTCAGCGGGCAGTTGACCACCTCCTTCACCCCGAGCACGGTGCCCTGGAGCGTGTCCGGGAGGCGCTGGAAGCAGCGGGAGAACAGGTCAACGACCTGGACGACGACGCGTATGCGCTCGCTGACCGGTTCGGCTTCGCCTCGGAGTTCGTCAGCTCGGCCCAGTCCGAACTCGTCGATTCCGAGGCCGAGCTACGCCGCGTCGGCGCTGCTTCGACGAGTTACTCGGCAGCACGGACCGTCCGTGATCACCGTGGTGCCGCTCTGGCCACTTCTCCTGCGGCGAACCAGGCCAAGGTCTCCTCGGCGTCCAGTTCCCAGACGGCGCCGCTCACTACGACGGGTCACCCGCCGCGCGCCGCAACGCCCCGACGGTGACCCCGGCGGCTCTCTTCGCCGTCGGCCACCAGTACGTCCCGCGTCCCCGCTCGACTCACCCGTCAAAGACCACTCACCCGAAGAGGCAGACGTGCCCGAGTACTACTCCAGCATCGGCGAGGCCGTCGGTGCGGCCATGCAGCACAACATCCGGCTCACCCACCGAAGCGCGGCATCGGGCTCCGACAAGCCGCTGCAGGTCAGGCGCCTGCCCAGCGCTTCCGCCGATCCGTACTCGGTCCGCGGAATGATCTCTCGCCTCCACGAGGACGCCTCGCCCGATGAGGTGGCGGGCATCATCGAGGAGGTCAACGGCGCACTGGTCGGGGCTCTGCCCGAGCTGACCGAACTCGTCGCCTCTGCCGCCGACTGGACTCGCGCCCGTCTCGACTTCGACGACCCGCATCACAATCCGACTTTCGAGACGTGGACACGACTGGCAGCCGCGTACGGGATGCTCCAGGACGTCCGTGAGCAGTTGGAAGTCGCCGAGGACGGTCTCGCTGCCTGTCCCGCAGAGCGCACGGACCCCCGGCACCACCAGATGGTCAACGTCTTGCGCAGCCGGGAGTTGCTCGACGATGTCCTCGGTGCCGAGGCTGCTCCTGTGCCGTCCGCTGCCCGGAACGTCGATTCAGACCGGCAGCGGGCGGCCCGCGCCTCCTCGCCGCGCGCCGGAACATCGCCGTCGACCGGCAGTCCGCCGGCCACCGCAGCACCTCCGCCCGCGCCTCGTTCTGCCGGCCGACCCCGCTGAAGTGTTCCGCCTCAGACGTCCAGGAGTACCCCCATGAGCTGCATGAGAGCCGAGCGCACCCCGCCCCCGCCCGCTCGCACACCCAAGGAACCGCCGTGCCTTCCCCGCGCACCAGCGCGCCCTCGACCACCACCGGGTCGGACGCGCTCCTCTACCTCCTGTTCGGCATCCTCGGCGCCGCCATGGCCTTCGGCTCCCTGGCCTGGCTGACCGGAAATCTCACCAATAACTTCGTCGGGAGCGGGACATGGGCCCCCTTCCGCGTCACGGACGCGCTGCTGCACCCGGAGGTGCTGTGGCCGACCTTGAGCACCAGCATGCTGATGGTCGGTGCCCGCGTCGTCCCCGGCTTGTTCACCGTTGCCCTGATGGTCACCGCTGCGGTGATGTGGATGCGCTGGCGTGCCGGGTCCAAGTCCGGCCTCGCCCGCAAGGCGGACCTGGCGCCGCTGCTGGACAAGGAGATCGTCGCCAAGGCGAAGAGCCTCCGCCCGAGCCTGGGCGGCCGGGAGAGTAAAAGAGGTCCTGCCCGCTGACCGCGGCATCCTGCTTGGCACCCTCGATCCCGGTCGTGCGGAGGTCCGCGCGTCCTGGGAGGACGTGATCGTCGCGATCATGGCTCCGCGTTCCGGCAAGACGTCCGGGCTGGCGATCCCCGCGATCCTCTCGGCACCGGGTCCGGCCCTACTCACCAGTAACAAAGCCGCGAACGACGCCTTCACCGCCACGGTGGACGCCCGCGCCGAGGTCGGCACGATCTGGACCCTCGATCCGCAGCAGATCGCCCACCACCCGCGCGAGATGTGGTGGGACATCCTCGCTGACGCCCGCGATCTCGCCGGGGCGAAGAGGCTGGCGGGGCACTTCGTGACGGCGAGCGTGGACGAGTCCAGCGGCTCCGACTTCTGGTCAACCGCCGCGAGCAACACCCTCGGCGCCCTCTTCCTCGCCGCCGCGTCCCACCGGCGGCCGATCACCGACGTCCTGGCCTGGCTCGCCATGCCGGCCGACCGCACCCCGGTGGACCTGCTCACCGACGCCGGCCACCACGCGGTCGCCGCCCAACTCCAGGGCACCGTCTCCGGCGCCACCGAAACGCGTGACGGCATCTATGAGACCGCGAGGCAGTACGCGAGCTGCCTACTCGACGCGGACGTCGCCGCCTGGGTCACCCCGAACGACGACCTTCCCGAGTTCCAGCCGTTCGCCTTCGCCACGTCCCGCGACACCCTGTACCTGCTGAGCAAGGACGGCGGCGGCAGTGCGTCCGCCATCATCACGGCGGCGGCCGACGCCGTCATGCGCGCGGCCGTGATCGTCGCCGAGCGCTCCGGCGGGCGACTCGACCCGCCCGCCCTGTGCGTCCTCGACGAGGCGGCGAATGTCTGCCGCATCTCGGACCTCCCTGATCTCTACAGCCACTTGGGAAGCCGAGGCGTCATCCCGATGACGATCCTGCAGTCATACCGTCAGGGCCAGCGGTGCTGGGGCGAGGCCGGTATGGACGCCCTGTACTCCGCCGCCACCATCAAGATCATCGGATCTGGCATCGACGACGCCGACTTCGCCGACCGGCTCAGCCGACAGGTCGGCGACCACGACGTCCAGACCACCTCGGTGTCGACCAGCGAGGGCGGCAAGTCCACCTCGGTGAGCATGCGCACGGAGCGGATCCTTCCGCCGGACGCCATCCGCGCCCTGCCCAAGGGCAAGGTGCTGCTGCTGGCCACCGGCATCCGGGTCGCCATGCTCAACCTCAAGCCCTGGTACAAGGAGCCCTCCGCCAAGGTGGTCGGCCCGGCTTCCGCTCGCGCCACGAAGGCCATCACCGAGCGCGCCCTCGCGAAGAGCATCGGCCAGGACGATCTTGGACTGTCGGCATGAGCGCGCCCACACCACAGCAGGGGCGGTTGGCCCACGCCCCGGTCGTCCTACGCGGTGGCCGGTGGTGGCTTGACAGCGGGGCCGGCTCGGTCCCCGCCTCCGATCCCGCCTTCACCGCCGCCCTGGACGACTTCGCCCTATCGATGGCCGCTGCCGACCAGGCAGTCGCCAACCTCCTCATCCGGCAGGACGAGGCGTCCTCCGTTGATCCCGGAGGCCGGCGGTGAACCCGCTGATGAGTGCCGAGCAGGCGGTCCTCGGCGCCGCACTCCTCAACCCCGAGCAGCTCACGCACCTGGAGTGGCTCGCTGCGGACCACTTCTATCGGCCCGTCCACCAGGCGCTGTTCGACGCCCTCCGCAAGCTGCGCAACGACGGGCACCCCGCGCTCTCGGCCGATGGTCCGTTGCCGCTGTCGTGGGTGACCGACGCGGTCGAGGAGGCCGGACAGCACGTGCGCGGGCTGACCGCGGCGTACGCCCACACCCTGATCCAGGCGTGTCCCCGAACCGAGCACGCCCCGGTGTACGGCCGCATGGTGCTGGAGGGGGCGATTCACCGCACCGTCGCCCAGCACGCGATCCGTCTCCACCAGGCGGCTCGGGCCGACGCCGTCCAGGGCGAGATCGAGGGAGCGTTGCGCACGGCAGACGTCCTGAGCGGCGTACTCACCGACCTTGCGCGACGCTGGGGAACCGATCCTCGACCGGTCCCACCCACCGCTGGGCCCTCTGCCGCCACGGACATCCCGCCTCCGGCACAGAGCGGCCAGGTCGCCGAGGACGAGCGGTTCCTCCTGGCCGTCCTCGCCGAACAGCCGGGGGCCATGGGCGAGGTGGTGGCCTGGCTGCGGCCGGGAGACTTCGCCGACCCGACCCACGGGCAGCTCTACCGGTGCCTGGGCGCGCTGCACCACCGGGGCGAACCCATCGATCGGATCACCCTGCTCTGGGAGGCCCAGCGACGCGGCCTGCTGGCCGACGGCACAGTGTCGAGCGAGCAGCTGACCGCCGTCTGCGAAGGCATGGTCCCCGGCAGCGCTGACTGGTTCGGACAGCGGGTGATGCGTTCCTCCGTCACCCGCACCGCCGCCGCCTCCGCGCGAGCCATCCGGACCCTGGCCCAGGACGAGGTTCTGGGGCCCGGCCGGCTGATCAACCACGCCCTGCACGCGCTCGGTCCGCTCGACGAGGTTCGTGCCCGCTGGGCCACCGCGACCAGCAGTCCGGCTCCGAAGGCCACGGCATCCGCGCCGCCGACGGCCGAGCCGCCGCCCGACCGAGTGAAGGCCGCCCGCGCCCGCAGCACACCCCGCCCAGGCGCGTCACCTTCAGCCCCGGCCAGCCGTCTCCCCACGCTGTCAGCAGCCCGACCACCCTCGCGCGGCCACTCGTGAAATCCCCTCCCCACCAGCCTCTTCTGCCCCTGGAACTCGCCTTGATCTACTCCATCTCCGCACCCGCGCCGGACCTACGCGCCATGGCCCCGAGCCTCGCCGCCCCGTTGATCGGGTCTCTCTGCTCGGGGTACGGCGGCCTCGACCTGGGCGTGCAGTCCGCGCTCGGCGGCACGCTGGCCTGGCACGCCGAGGTCGACCCGAACGCCTCACGCATCCTGGCCCGCCACTGGCCCGGCGTCCCGAACTTGGGCGATATCACCGCCGTTGACTGGTGCACCGTCTCCCGGGTGTGCGTCCTGACGGCTGGCTTCCCCTGTCAAAGACGTCTCGGTCGCCGGCCGCCGGGCCGGACTCAACGCCCAGACCCGCTCCGGGCTCTGGCTGCACGTCGCCCGTGCGGTCTCAGCCCTCCGACCCTGCCTGGTTGTGATCGAGAATGTGCGCGGCCTCCTCACCTCCCCCGCCGGTTCCCCTGGCGACGTGGAACCCTGCCCGTGGTGTCTGGGAGACACCGCAGGTCAGCCTGCTCTGCGGGCACTCGGTGCCGTACTCGGATCCCTGGCCGACCTCGGGTACGACGCGAAGTGGCTCGTGCTTCGCGCCTCCGACGTCGGGGCCCCGCACCGCCGCGAGCGGACCTTCCTCGCCGCATGGCCCGCCGGGCACCCTGCTGAAGACGCCGACCAGCAACATCGGGAAGAACGGCGGCAGCCAGCATCCATCGAAGCGGAAGAGCGGGGGGCACGGTCCGAACCTGGCCGACGAGGTCGAGTGGCTGCTGCTGCCGACCCCGAAGGCGTCGGACGGGATCAAGGGCTCGCCGAACCAGCGGCACGGCAATGGCGACATGACCCTGCCCAGTGCCGCTGCGTCTCTGTTGCCGACCCCGAGGGCCAGCGACACGGGCACCCCGGGCCGCCGCCCCGGGAAGGGATGGCGGCCTCCCTTGTCGGTGGTGGTCCTGCCTCTCTGGGCGGAGGAGACGCCGGAGGCGGGGGCGCGGACCGGCGATGGGGAGCGTACGGATCCGCCATCACCCGATGGGAGAGCCTCACCCGACCGGCCCCCGCCCCCACGGACGCGGCCGGTCGGCTCCGCGCGGACTTCGTGGAGTGGATGCAGGGCCTCGACGCCGGCTGGGTCACCGCGACTCCGGGGCTCGGCCGTCCAGCGCAGCTCACCGCGCTCGGCAACGGCGTCGTCCCACAACAGGCTGCGCGCGCCTTGCAGTTGCTGACACCACCCTTCCCCCGCTGTCCCCGCTGCGCCGACCGATAGCGCTCCACTACCGCGTTCTTCCGGCCGGACCAAACCGCTGATTCTCCGGATCCTCTCGGGCATGTCGCCGTCTCACAGATGGAGCACACCCCCATGGCCGACACCAGCCCGACCTCCCCCGGCCCCGAGCCGTACCGCGTCCCCGACGCAGATCTCGACGACCTCGCCAGCACCCTCGCCAAGACCATGGCCGAGGTCAGGCAGCACGGCGTCATCCTCGACCGCCTCGGCTCCGAGCCCGAATCCGGCGCCATCCAGCCGCCGGACGGCACTCCAGAAGCCGAGGCGGCTGACGGCAAGAAGCCCGACGGCCCCGCCTCGGTGTTCATCCTCGCCCTGGGCGGCAAGGAATATGCCGTCGAACTCGCTGCCCTCAGCGACTGGGTGAACTACCTCTTCCTGCCGGTGTACGGCCGGGAGATCAGCACGAGCCGTCCCTGGTGCGCGCACTGGCACGAACACCCCGAGGCCGTCGCCCGGCTCCACGCACTCTGGCTCGCCTGGCAGCAGTTCACCGACACGGAGGCCGGCCTGTCCGGCCCCTCGACCTGGCACCGCGACCACCTGGACCAAACCCTGGCGCACCTGCGTGCGCCCGACGGACCGTTCGCGGCCTGCACGACCAGCGCAACTCGCCCCAATCACCGGGTGCTGGCCACCCCGGCGCCCGAGCAGGCGGGGGTGGCGGCGTGAACGACATTCTCGACTTCGGCCTCGACGATCTCTCGCCGGTCGACGACGACTCCGAGGAAGCGATGGAGGCTCTCTGGGCTGGCGACTTGACGGTGCTGTCCCAGCACCACACCACGCCCAACGGTTCGCACAGCTTCGTCCTCGCCCACGACCGATCGGTCACCTGGGGGATACCCGGCGAGCCACAGCTCGTTGCGATCGCGGTCGCTCGGGATCTGCGGCAGTCCACGTTCACGTTCGAGACGAGTCACCACGCCACGGCGTCCTTCGCACAGAACTGGCTGGCAGAACGCGGCTGCCCGCTCGAACGGATCGCGCTGCGCGGTGGCGACTACATCGCGCCCGCCGACGACCTCACCCTCCAGGTGGAACAGCAGATCCAGAAGTCGGGCACCCGCTACGAGGTCCTCGACACCTACACCTCTGACGACAACCCCAGCGAGGCGTGGACACTCGTCAACGACTCCCAGGCCACCCAGGCACCGGTTCGCCTCTTCTACGAGGAGTGGAACCACGATGCCGGCACGTACACGATGCGCGAGGGCGCCTTCCCCGACGTCGGCGTCGCCCAGACCTGGCTGGACGAGCGCAGCGAACCGCTGCCCGAGCCTCCGGAGTACAGCGACCACACCGGTGCTGTCATCCGGGCCCGCATCGCCCTTTCCCGGTCCGCCGGAACCTCTCCGACACCGCAGACCGGGCTCGACGCGCCCCACGCTTCAGCGGCGGTACCGGTCCAGCGCGCGGTCCAGGGGAGGCTGCTGTGAGCCGCGCCCGCTTCGCCTTCGCCGCGCACCCTGACGCCATCGCCGACCTGCGGGAACTCCTGTCTGAGATGCGCGATTTGGCCTTGCTGGAGCTGCAGAACCTGGTCCACGGAAGCGACGACTGCTTGCCGTTGAAGGGCCGTCTCGCCGGCTTCCACAAGGTGTACGTCGACCCGGAGGTCTCTTACCGGCTGGTCATCCAGTTCCGCCAAGCGCCACCGACCTCGACCCACAAGCGCGAGATCTACCTCGTGGCGGCTGGCAGCCGGAAGGACTACGCGGTCTACCGCGCGGCCCACCTGCGGACCGAGCCCCAGCAAGGGGTCGGCCCGGACTCTGCCACGGAGGCCCGCGTGCAGGCCGCCCGGTCTCGCTCGACGCTCACCACCGAACGGCCGACAACGGGCCGCGCGACTGCCCCGTCACCAGCGCCGCCCTCGGCCACTGCTCCTCGAAAGGCCGCCCAGCGATGATCAACGACCGTACTGCGCTGACCCGTTCAGAGCTGGCGGATCTCCTCACCGCGGCCGCTCAGAACGTCGGCGGCATCCCTGCCGCCGAGTACCCGACGGCTGCCGCCCGCTCCTACCTGCATCCCGTCTTGGGTCCGCTGGCCGCTGGGCCCCGCGTGATCACCGAGCTGAACGACCGGTTCGAGGGCTTCGTGGCCACCGAGCCACGCCCCGCTGGTTCGGCGGGCCTGTTCGCTCTGGCCTCCTACGCCTCCGCGCTGGGGTGGCTCACCGAGTCGTTCGCCGAGCTGACCTCCTCGGTCGACGAGATCTGTACCCGTGTGGGCATCCCTACGGAGCCTTGCGCCCCGATCGTCGCCGCGTCCAGTGGTACGGAGCGGGACGACGAGTTCAACTTCGCCTTCAGCGCGCTTGAGTTGGAGGCGGTCCGCAGCGCAGCCGAGGCCGCCGACCTCGCGCCGGACGACTACGTCGAGGTTCTCTCCCAGTCGCTGCTCGCCGCGGCCCGGATCACCGACGCCTGCATGGAGATCTCCAGTGGTCTGCTCGATGACGCTGATCTCCTCCGCGAAGTGAGCGACCGCCCTCGGCTCGGTAACGATCCCGGGAGCCTGCCCGCTCTGGTCCGCTCCCTGCTCGGCCGGATGGAGACGACGGAGTGAACCCGTACAACGCAGACACACACCCTGGGCCTTATCTCGTCGTCGAAGTGCTCGGTGTCGGGGATGCCAGCGTGCACGCCCTCGCACATGGTCCGGAGGAGCCGCTGCACCAGGCCGCTACACGCGTCATCGAAGCCGCAGCGGCTTTGGACGAGCGACACGAGAGCGTGCTCGACGCGGTCCAGCGGGCTCAGCGGCTGCTCGAAGGCACTGGTCGCGGTGAAGTCGGCCGCGCGCAGGTGTCGTACGCGCTGCTGCGGACAGCACTCCCCGAACTCGGAGACGGCCTGGCCCAGCAGGACCGGGCATACAGCCAGCTCGTCGAGTCCCTGTCCGCCTACCGCCGGCTTCTTTCCTCGCCCGAGCCTGCTCAGCGGTCGATTAACAAGAACCACGGGCAGGGCCAGAAGACGAGGCCCCACCGGGACGACGACTGGGCCGTCGCCGGGGAGTGCGGGCTGGTAGCCCTCGAAGCGGTTGCGGCCGGAGGTGTTCGCTTTCGTCGCAACGCGATCGGCGAGGACCCGTACATCTCGCGGGAGAAAGCCCAGCGGCAGGACCCGGCGTTCTTCCCGCAGACCGTGCAGCGGCTGGTCGCCGACGGGCTACTGCATCAGGACACCACCGAGAACGTGTACCGGCCCGGCCAGCTCCTCTCGCTCACTGCGCAGAGTGAAGCCGCCCTGCGTGATGGTCGCGCGACGACCTCACGGGCGTCCGCCGCCCTCGGCCGCACCACCACGCGGACCACGTCAGGCGCGCTCTCCGACTCGGCCGCCGCGCCCGTCGCCAGGACCTCCCTCGCGACCCCCCGCTCACGCTGACCTCATCCCGATAAGGACCCCACCGTGCCTACCCCCGGCCTGCCTCCCAACTTCTCCATCGCTTCCATCGACGCCCAGCGCGTCGAGGAGGCTCTCGCCCGGATCGGGCCCAAGTGGACCACCTGGACCGCGATGACCCTGGCCCAGGTGAACGGCCCCGTGCGCGTCCGCGACGTTGCTGCGCAGCTCCCCTTCGTCAGTGAGCAGTTCGTCGGCAAACGGCTGGCCACGATGCACGCTGACGGACTGGTGATCCGCGATGACGACCGGCGGGGCGCGCCGTACCGACTCAGCGCGCTGGGCACATCTCTGGCCCCCGTCCTCCGCACGGTCTCGGACTGGTCCCGCACCCACCTGACACAGGAACCGATGGCCGAAGCCGAGCGTGTCGAAGACGCGCTGCGCCGCTTGCATCTACGGCATTCGACTGCCGTGATTCAGGCCCTCGACTCGGCTGACGGCCAGATGCGGTTCGTTCACATCGCCGAGGCGGCCGGTCTCGACAACGGCCTCGCACGGCAGCGACTTGTCCGGCTTCAGGCCGATGGCCTGGTCACGCGGACGGGCTCCCGGCACGGAGACCCGTACGTGCTCACCGATGCTGGCCAGGCGTTGGGGGCCGTCTACGCGAGTGTCGAGCACTGGAGCCAACCCTTCGCGCTGCGCAGTGGAACAGCGCCAGTGGCAGCAACGCGCACCCACGTTGGTATTCCGCTGGGGGCGGGAGCCGACAGCGCCCGGACCGCGGCGGCCCTACGACGGAGCGCCGCCGCGTCGAACGTCATGTTCAGCCACGCGCCTCAGCCGGAACCGCGGGTGCCGGCGGCCGTGACCGCTCAGTCGGCACCGGGCCGGGGCCGGTGACGGGGGTGAGAACTAGAGGCCACTCGCCACCACTACGGCATCCGCGTGCGCTCCGGCGGCTCCCGCCGCTGCATACGCGGGTCCGTTCTCCTCCTTCGCTTCCGGAGACTCGACCATGTACGCCCCTGATGACCCGACCCGGTACCAAGAGGTACTGGTCAGCCCCATGTATCTGGCTGGTTCCAACGGGACCGGCGAGGCTGGCTTCGCGCCCGTCGCCCACTGGCCCCATCAGTACCTCGATGAGGGCCCCTGCCAGCTCCTCGTGACCTCTCCCGACCAACGGATTCGGATCGGCTGGTTCGGCGACGACTTCGAACTGTGGAAGATCAGCGCAGCCGAGGACGCCTTCTCGGCGCCTCGCTGGACGGCGACGTTCAACCACGTCACCCCGGCCGAGATGGTCGCCGGCCTCACCGCCGCACTGGTCCAGGACTACGACGAAGCCATCGCCTCCGACACCCCCGGCCGCTTCTTGACAGGGCCAACCGTCCCCTGGAGGGACACCGTCCGGCCGCTGACCGATGCCGGCTGGAACCTTGACGGAGCTGCTGAACTCGGCACCGTCGAGATCATCGCTCCTGACGACCAAGCGGGCATCCTTATCGATCGGCGCGGCTACGGCTCCGACCGCACGACCGTCGAGCTGTGGGCTGGCCCGCCGGGCTGGGGCACTCGTGCCGAAGCGACTTTCACGGCCCGCACCCCATCGCATTTGATCGCCGCAACCGCCGCTGTGATGGCGAAGTCGACCCCGGTGGTCCGTGAACGCCACCAAGTCGACCGGCGGATGCAGCACCTTGTCACGATGACCCCTGTCGCTTCGGCCACGCCGATCGCCGAGGCTCAGGTTTCGCGCGCTCCGACTCCGCTGGACGTACGCCGCACCGCGGTCACCCAGGCCGTACACCGTGCCGCGCGGGCACCACGCACAGCAGCCGACCTCCGGGTGATGGCCGCGCAGAGCCGCTCCACGGGGGCGGCGCAGAAACGGACGGGACACCCCCCGCCCGCGACCTCTGCCCGGCTGCCGGCCAGCTCGCCGACGCCCCGGCGCGGACGCTGACTTCCACCCCAGGCCGCACTCCACCCGCGACCGTCCCCGCCCAACAGGAGTTCCACCATGCCCACCACCATGCTCGACCAGGCCACGGCCATGATCGAGAACGCCTGGGGCCAGCCCATCGAAGCTCTTGAGGTCCTAGGGGTCCGCCGCTCCAGCGAGGACCCGCTCCTGCGCTGCGCCATGCACACCCGCGCGGCCCTGGCCATCACGGACAGCGCGGTAACCGCTCACCAGGACCGTCTTCACACCCTGTCCCGGCATGGGTACGTGCCTGACTTCTACGAACTCGACCGGATCACCGAAACGGCGGTCAGCCTCCGCGTCGCCCACGCGGAGAGCCGTGCGTACCTCCAGGCGATCCGGCGCGTGGTGGAGGCTCGGGAGGTCGCCGCACCCGAGGTTGAACCACCGGCGGTTCGGCTGGCTCAGGCCGCTGTCGCCCGCTCCGGGCAGACGCAGCACGCCCCGGGGGCCGTGCCCGAGCCGTCCTCTCCGGCGGCTGTCGTCGGGCCGTCGGCGCCCACAACGGGGCCCCGGCGTTGAACGCTTAGCTCCGATTCTCGTCGCGGTGGCCCTCTTCGGCCCGGGGGCCCACCGCGCGGGCCAGCTCCTCCATCGTCAGCTCCACGCGCCGGCCTTCCGCGACCCGGCGCTCCACCGTCTCCTCGTCCGGCCACCGGTCGGGCTGTGCGCCGACTCCCCACTGGCCGTCGGCGACCATCGCGATGTCGCCCACGGTCCACGGCCGCCCGGCCGCCCGGATCTTGCGCTCCAGCCCGGCGCCGTCCCAGTGTCTGCTCGCCTCGGCCATCGTTGTCCCCCTTCTCTCGCCTGCGGCCCGTCACCGCAACCCATGTAGGACAACCGCGGTGGCCTGTCCATTCCCCGGTCTCCCGTCACCTGCCGACGACCCCGCGTTCGCCCGCGGCAGACGTCCTTGCCGGGAAACGACTACGCACTTCGGCATGCTGCATGCCAACGTACGGGTGTCGGGAAAACCGCAGGTCAACGAAGGGATCCATCTAACCGTGAGCACCTCTTCCACCCTCCTTCCGGCCGTTGTCCGCCCCACGGCGGATACTCTCCACTGGCTCTCCGCCGACCACGATGCGGGGCCGGTGCTCGATCTCCTGGACGCACTCGGGTGGGCGATCGGCGACACCCCCGAGGCCAACGTCCACGCGACCAGCCCCGACGGCTGTGTCTACGTCGGCTGGCTCCCCGAGGACCCGTCGGCCTGGCAGCGCAACATCGTCTGGCACGTCCGGGTGCAGCCCGCCGATGGCGACGCATGGGTCCAAGAGTTCGGTCTCCACACCCCCACCGAGGCCGTTGCCGGATTCCTCGCCGCCCTGGTCACCAACTCCTCGTGCTGACTGCCGATCAGGCTCCGCTCATACATCCACCGACGGCGCGACGACTCCCCCTCGTCGAGCCGACCAGCCCCCTCAATGTCCACCGTTCACGGAGACTCCCTTGCCCCAGTACCTGACCGTCGGCCACCTGCTCCGCCAGCTCCAGGAACTCGACCCCAACCTGCCGGTCCGTCTCGCCGTCAACCCCGACTTCCCCTTCGCTCACTTCGTAGGGGTCGAGGTCGTCGTCGGCGACGGCAAGGCGTACATCGCCGACGACGGCCAGGAGGACTACCTCCCGGTGGGGGCGCGCGACGCCCTCACCTGGGCCTGATCGCTTCCCTACCATCACGGAGGCTTCCCATCTCGTCACTCTCGCGCCCCGCACCCCGCCTCGCACTGCACACTGTCGCGGCGCGCCCCATGCCGCACGGCGTGCACAGCGCGCTTCTCCTGCGCATCTCCACCCGCCCCGACGGCCCCCTCGACATCACCTGGCTCGCCGCCGAGACTTCCAGACTCCCCCTCGGGCGCATTCGACTGCGCTGGGAGCCCGCATCGCTCAGCGGCTGGGACGTCACGACGTACCTGGGGCTGACCACTGCCGAGGTGCTCCTCGGTTCCTGGCCCGCCGCCCCGGACGACTGGCCGCGCCTAGTCCGTCCAACCCTGTACGAGGTGACCGGCCTGTGCGCCGCCCTCTCCTTCGCGACCGACGCCCTCGACCTCTCCAACCGGCTCTCCGGAGTCTGACCGAGGACCGCCGAAGGCCGCCCCGCGACGCTTAGGCAGGGGCGGCCTCGTCATGCGTCCCCCCGTTCGTTGCGTACGCTCGACCCGACGAAGGCCGACGTTGTCTTATGGGGTCGGTGCGGATGTCGATCCGCACCATCCATTTCGCAGCACTTCGCCCGCCGGCCAAACGATCGACGGGGCGAAGTAGGCAAGCACCGGATTAACCAACGGCATCCGCAGATGCCCGGGGCCTCTTGCTGTCTCGCCACGGCGAGCGAGGTGTGGTGGGGCGGGTCAGCGCCGTTCCATGGCCTGTCCCCTGTTCTCCGCTCTGTTGCGCGCGGGCTCGCCTTCGTTCCTCTTCTCCGTGCCCACAAGAGCCGGATTATTCAGGGAGTCAGTGAGGCTGGGCGGGGGCGGTGGAGGAGGTGGGGGCGGGTTCCCCTGGTTCTGTGCGTTTGTCATGCCCGTCAGTGTGCAGTACGAGACTGACAGTCGAGAGGAAGATTCCTGCGGCGACAGCGGCCAGAGTGACCGTCCAACGTCTTGTCTTCCGCTGGTGCAGGGCGTCGTTCTTCTCGAACATGCCCACCCTCGTTCCGGCAAGAGCCCCCAGCGCCGCGCCCTTCGCCGATCGCCCATAGGTGTCCAGGACATCCCGCGGCTTGATGTCCTCGTACGCGGCGAGGTTGAACACCGAGATACCGAAGCCAATGGCAACCGCATACGCCACGAAGGCCGCAGTGCCGGTAAACGGCTCGAAGCCCCGGGAGGCCAGGAACTGGGCGGCTGTGGCAGCGAACCCCACCAGGAAGATGGCCTTGGTGTCCACCTTCGCCCCCGACTCCGACTGTCGCGCCAGCCGCGCCGCAAGTTCGCTGTTGATCAGCTCCAAGGTCTCCTTCTGATCCTCGAACTCCTGCGGCGTCATCGTCATGTCCTGAGCGTACGAAACGCCCGGGGTCCGGTCATGGTGCCTGGATAAATGGCAGTCCGACGGCGGCGAGCTTCGTCTGGAGGTTGATGTCGTCGCTCGCAACGTAGACGGAAGATCCCGGATGCCGGGACTGCAGTAGGAGGGTGGAGGCCACCAGGCGGTCATCAGGCACGGTCAGGTCCAGCCAGTTCGGCAGCCCGTCGCCCTTGGGTTCAATGTGCTCGAAGACGGCGTGCACCTCACCCGCGACACGGACGCCGCGCCGCATGTCGCCGTTGGTCCGCAACCCCTTCAGACGACGGTCGGCTTTCTGCGCCGCGTCCCGGATATCGGGGTTACGTCCGGCGCGCTTGTGGTCGTCCAGTTCCCGCAGCACAGCGGGCATCAGATGGACCATGTACCGCTTCCCCAGCAGCGGTGTGTAGATCGCTACGTCGGGGTCGTCCAGCAAGACGTTCGTGTCGACCACCAAACGTACTGCCCAGGGGTCAGGGGGCAGCAGCTCGCCCAATTGCCGGAGGGTGGTCACGGCGTGACGCACGTAGTCGGTGGCCTTGTCGGTGGTGGAAGGCACCGTCGTATCACGAGGGCGCTCAAGCCAGCGCATCAACAGGCCGAGGCTCTGCTCAAGACGCTTGGTGACCTCTGGCGTCGGATGCGGGAACAGGAGCCGGAACAAGGGCTCCCATTCCCTTACGCGGCCCAGCAGCTCCATGCGACGCGCCTCGAGTTCTGGGCTGCTGGGCACCCAGCCCCACTTCGGAGCACCAATGTGCATCACGTAGCCGCGTCCGCGGTTGGGGTCGGTATTCCGGATCTGCGAGTCCGCCAGGATCTGCACGAAGCCTGCTTCGATCAGGTCCAGGTCCGACCGCAGCCGATCCAGGTAGGTCGGCGGGGGCGCTTGCTTGGAGGCCATCTCCTGATAATGCCGTGTGCCTGTGACAGTCCTCCGTGCCGGGCGGGGGCACTCATCGATCGATCAGCGGAGAGCCGGCCAGGCAGTGCCGAGAATGGCACAGCCGATGGCCTCCGGTCTGGACTACAGCCCGAATTGGTTCATCAGATCCATGCACAGTTCGTCGGCACTGCCGCGTCCCTCCTCCTCTGCCGACACCGGGGAGAGTGATGTGTGCGCGGGTTGGATGTAGTGGGGGCGGCGGGCGTAAGGGGGCGTGCTTTCCCGCCCTTGGAGATCACCCCATTGCGAGGTGAGCGGTGCCAAAGCTCTGGGCTTGTCCGGTGAGATGATCACCGCTGTGAGTTGCAGCGCGCTGTCCAGGCGCAGCTTCCTCTGCTGCTCCTGCGCGGTGGCGACGAAGTCGTAACAGCATGCCGTCACCAGGCGCTCGGATACGAGGAGGTCATCGTCCTGGCCGGGAGGCTCCTCGCTCTCCCGGATAAAGGACAGGTTGGCCGCCATCACCACGGTGCCGTCGTAGTGCAGCTCGGTGATGATCTCCCGGTTGATGGGCGACTCCAGATTGCTGCACACCCAGCGGCGCAGGCCGGAGCGCGGGTTGAGCAGCGTGTCCGGCCCCATACCGACCAGAGGCCCTGGCACCAACGGTTTCCCGTGCAGAGCGCGGGCTCGCCTCTCGGCGGACTTGAGGACCTCCCGCGCCTCTCCCCGGCTCATCGTGTAGGCACCGCGCGGCAGGGGCCGCTGCGGTCGGGAGACCGCGATGAACCATGCCGAAGGCGCGGAAGCATGCGCGGTGATGGTCCTGGTCGTGAAGTCGATGTGGCGCTGAAGTTGTTCCTCTGCCAGACCGACACGGGCGAAGCGGTCGCGGTAGGCGCGCTCGACCTGATGCTCCGCCATCCAGGCGGTATGGTCGTTGTCCCGATAGGGGACAACCGCGGCCTGCTGATCCTTGTCCTTGGCGGCGGTGCCGTACACCAGGTGCGGTGCCATCTCGCTGGCCGGCACATCGACGACCAAGACGGACTTCGTTCCATCGGTCAGCTCGAACATGTCCAGGTCCGGCAGGTATGGGTGGACGTGGTTGCGGATCCACTGCGCGTACTGCTGCAGGTTGGCTTCCTGGGGGTCTATGCCCAACAAGCGGGTCGTCTTGTCCTCTACGCCGTAGATGATCAGACCACCACGGGTGTTCGCCATGGCCGCGACGTCCTTGGCGAACTCATTCCAACGGCCATCCCTGGGCGGTTGAGGGAGCGGCTCCTTCCAGTCCAGGTCGTCGAACTCGTCCAGGTTGTCGTCCGTGGCCCGGCGGACCATGTCGAAGGTGAGAGGCCCGGGTGGGCATCCGAGATGCTCGTGAATTCTTGTCCATGTGCGTGCCATGAGGGCAGCGTAGAACGGCTGACTACCGACGCGACCCGAGGCTGAGCATGGATTAGGGCGAGGCCGCCCCGGCGCCCGCCGCTGTGCCGCTGACGTCACCGGCACAGCGGAACCACCACGACGTATTCAACAAGGCCTCCTACACGGGCGGGACGTACACCTGTGACCTCATCGAGGAGTACGGGCCGCACTCCGAACGAGCCGACTACTAACCACCACCGCACGGGCCGGGCATCTGCGAATGCCGTTGGTTAATCCGGTGCTTGCCTACTTCGCCCCGTCGATCGTTTGGTCGGCGGGGCAAAGCGCTGCTCAGTGGATGGTGCGGATCGCCCCATACGACATTGTCGGCCTTCAAGACCACAACTGGGTCTTTAAGGTCGACGTCACGCAGAGCCCCGATAGACCAACAGTGTGCGATATGCCGGTGGCGCCCCTCGGCGTTCGGTCTGGTGCTCGCCTACTCCAGGTAGATGCCGGCGAATACGCCGTCGAACCCGAGCGCGGCCAGACCCGCCTCAACACTCGGGTACGTCGTCCCGTGCGGGCCGCCGACCAGGGCGTCGAAGTCGGCGCGGCCGATCTCGGGCTCGAGCCACTGGTTGCCGCACCGGCAGCGGACCCAGACGTTGCGCCCGTGGTTGATGAGCAGCCAGTCGCGTCGGGCACGGCAGGCGGAGCACATCACGGGGATACCCCCGAGAGCGAGTTCGCGTGAGTGGCCGACGCAGCGAATCGCCCCCGGCCCGTCGGCCCGCCGCGTCTCGGCCTGGAGCTGCAGCAGGGGGTCGGTACCAGTGGGGAGGACGGGCAGCGCGGGTGCCGGCTCCGTGGTGCGGGTGGTGGTTCTGAGCACGAGCGTCATCTCCCGGTTGTCGGTCCTGTCTTCATCCGTGACAGCCGGTGGAACCGGCTGTCCATACATTTTGCAGCGCCCGCTCGGCAGGTGGTCGACTACCGGTTCGACCTAGTCAACGACGTGGCGAGCGGCGGTTGGGGTCTTGAGTAGTCCCGAGCGGTACGGCTGCCGTCGCGTTTCGTTCACTGGTGCGGCTGCTCGGCGTGGTGGCCTGGCGGGTGGCGGCCTGCGGACGACGGGCACCGTCACCCGGGTGTGCCGGGAGCTGGGCGATGCGACGCAGACGCCAGACCAGGACGTCGCTCACGTCATCAGCGCTTTCGAGTTCGCGCATGTCGATGGCCTGGCGCAGGAGGGCTTCGGAGTCGTGGCCCGCCTGCTCGGCCTGGGCGAGGGTGGCGACCAAGGCGTCGGTCCTCGCTTCCATGCCCCCTGCCCGTACGACCTTCTCCGGCAAAGCGGCACGAAGGGTGGCTTCGTGCGCGCGGCGCTGGGCTTCTGGAAGAGCCCGACCTTGGTCGTGCAGCACTCGCATCGGGGTGGCAGCGGCCTGCCGGTAGGCGGTGCGCAGGTGCGCGGCGGCTTGTCGGGAGGCGTGGGCCTGCTGGGCGTGTCCGCGGGCGGAGTGCCAGCGGGCGGCGGCGAGGGTGACGAGGACGAGGGTGGAGACGAGCATGGCGGTGGTGCCGCCGTCCTCGCCTCGGCCGAGCGCCCCGCCGGCCTGGACAATGCCTCGGGCGGCTGAGCGGAGGGCCCGGGTGTCGGCGCGTTCGGCGCGGACATGACTGCGGGTTGCCCGTTCGAAGGCGCGGGCTGCGGCGGCCAGCTCGGTGCGGGTGGTGGCCGGTGAGGTCTGGGCCACTGCGTCGAGGAGTTCTCCGACGCCGACGAGCTGGGGGGCGGCCTCGCCGTCCTCGTCGCGTTCCAGGAGCGTGGCCGAGCGCTCTGCGATGACGGTGGCGTTGCGTCGTTGACGGGCGGGCGGTGACCAGTTCGTCCGGTCAGCGCCGACCGCGGGCGCGCTCGGCTCGGCGGCCCCGTCGGTGAGGCGTAGACGGATCTTCGGAAGGGAGAGGTCGGGGGCCAGTTTGGAGCCGGGGTACCAGACCGGGTCTCCGTCGCGGTTGCGGTCGCCGGGCAGGGCCACGTTGTAGCCGAGCGCGTCACCGGACGGTGCGTGCCGCAGCTTCACCCGTACCCCCGCCTCTCGGAGCCGCGTGAAGAACTCCTCTTCCGAATCCGCTCCCGCCACGGCTCGACGAACGGCCTCGCGGAGCGTCTCGCGCGAGGTCCCCGGGCGGCCGGTGCGCTCGGCCTTGAACTTCTCGGCGCTGCTGGGATTCTTCGCTGCGGTTCCGTCACCGGCGTTCAGGCGCCGCAGGCCCATCTCCTTCTCGATGCGTCGGCATTCGGCCTGGGCCTTGTTGAAGTCGTAGTTCAGGCGCGGGTTGCGCAGGTCGCCGCGTACGAGGGTGGCGACGATGTGGATGTGGTCTTCCGCGTGGCGGACGGCGATCCACCGGCAGCCGTCGGAGTCTCCAGCCGGGGCGATGCCGGTGGCGTGGACGATGCGCTGGGCGACGGCGTTCCACTCCTCGTCGTCCAGCCGCCGGTCCCCGGGGGCGGTGCGGACCGAGCAGTGCCAGACGTGCTTGGCGGGTGCGCGGTCGCCGGCCTGCTTGACCCGCAGGTCCAGGGCGGCGGTGAGCCGGGCGAGGGTGACCTTCGGGTCGGGGTCGAGGCCGGTGTCGCGGCCGGGGTCGGGGGCGAAGCCGTCCCAGGAGCCGACGAGGTGTGCGTCGGTGTGCTCCTCGCGCCGTCCGGGGCCGTACAGGTAGACGAGGAGGCCGTGGGTGCGGGAGCCGCGTCCGATGTCGGGAACCATCACAGCCGCCGGGTCACCAGGTCGTTCGCCGCGTCATCGACGCGGGCGAGAAGTCCGGTCAGCGCGCCCAGCGCGTGTTCGAGTTCACCGGCGCACGGCTGGCCACCGCTGTTGAGGGCGAAGGCGATCTGGTTGATGTTGTTGCCGATCCGGGCCAGCGCGGTGCGCAGAGCGGCGAGTTCGTCGATGGCGGTGTCGAGCTGGTCGTTGCTGTGCACGGGGGCGCATCCGCGGGCGGCGCTCAGGCCGGAGACGGCGAGGAAGCGGGCGACGGTGACGCCGCGCTTGGTGGCGGCCTCGGCGATCTCGGTCTTCTCGGTGTCGGAGAGGCGGGTGGTCGTCTTGCGGGTGCGCTCGCTGGGGTTGCGGGTGCGGCGGCGCGGTTTGCGGTCGGGGTAGGCGGGCGTGCTCGGGCTCGGCTGCTCGCGGTGGTCGTCGCGGTCGGCTTCTCCCCCGGTGACCGGCGCCCCCTGGTGCCGGTTGCCCGGCTGGTCCCCGTGCGCCCTCGCTCGGGGACCAGCCGGGCTTCCCCCGCCCTCCTGGGCGGGGGCAAGTGCGTACGTCGGGCCGTAGGACCGTCGTACGCGATAGCTTGCTCCGCCAGGAGCCGTGGTGGGGTCACGCTGCTGTCCAGCGGAGGTGGCCACCGGGTCGTTGGTGTTCACCGGCTCGTCTCCGGGTCCTGCTGCTGGATTTCGCGGACGAGTTCCTCGATCCAGTCCATGGCCAGGACGGGGTGGTGCAGGGTCCAGGGCCGGTCGTGCTGCTCGCGTTGCACGATCCAGGTGGTGTCGGGGCCGGACTGGGCGCGGTGAAGGTGTCCGTGCTGGTGCAGGACGGTCAGCCAGGAGTCGACTTCGGCGGGCGTGGCCGGGTGAGTGCGCATCGGGTGCTCTCCGCTTCTGCTGTGGCGGGGTGTGTCGGTGACATGCGGAGTGGGTGACCGGCCGGGGTGACCGGCTCGGCCACCCACTCCGTGCAGGTTCGGTCAGGGCCGGGAGGAAGTGACCGGCTGGCGGTGCTGCTCGCGCAGCTGGGCCATCAGCGCGGTCAGGGTGTCGCTGGACAGCGGGATCTGCTGACCTCGGATCGCCTGGGCGACCACCTTGCGGGTCAGTTTGTCCTCGGCCCTGACCGCCGACCGGGCGATCGCCAGCAGCTCCTCGGTGTCCGGGTCAGGACGCCGGTCACCAGTCGGCCGAGCGGCCCGGTCAGTGACCGGCGGCGAGGTGACCGGCGGGGCACTGACCGCCGCCGGGCTGCCCTGGTCATCACCAACCTGGGCCGCACTGCCGGGGCGGTCAGTGACCGTCCGACCCTTGTCCGCCTGTCCCGGCAGGTCAGGGGCACCGTGGTGGTGGTCGGTGACCGACTGGCCGCTGGTCGCCGGGGTCGAGTCTCCGGTCACTGACCGGGCGGCGGTGTCCTCGTCGGTCGGGGACAGCGGCAGCCGGTCGGTCAGAGCGGTGACCGACTGACCGGACTTGACCTGACCGGCCGCTGACCACTGCTGACCGGCTCGGTCGGTCCGGGTGACCTCGATAGCGTCGCCCCGGTCGGTCTCACCGAGGTGACCGAGCTGACCGAGGTTCTGCTGGCCAGAGTCCTCGACCGGGCCCCGGGCAATGAGGATGTAGAGGTGGACCGCTCCGGCCAGTGCGAGCGGGGCGATGGTGGAGAGCACCGCGACCACCGCGTCACCGAGCTGGAGGCCGGTGCCCGCGACCGTGTCCTGGTTGATGCGCACCGCGTGGAGTGCGTTGGCCCAGATGCTGGCGGCGGTGGCCGTGCCGAAGAGCGTCCAGACGTAGAGCCGGGCGCGCAGGGGTGCGTTGCGCAGGACCAGGAGGGCTCGGATGCCGTAGGCGATGAACCCGTCGATCACCAGGGGGAACAGGTAGGTAAGGAAGCCTCGGATGTGGATGGCCACGGCCATCTGCTGCAGGGCGTCGTACGACAGCGCGCACCCCGCGCCCCCGAGCGCCACGACAGCCGCGCGGTCCCACCCGGATATGTGCGCCGTCTTCGACGCGCTTGCGATGTTCATGCCGCCGTCCCGAAGTCGTCGCGGATCAGGCGCTCGCCGCTGGTCTCGGGGGGTGTGGTGTTCGTGGTGGGCTGGTTCAGGGTTCGGTTGCGCTCGGCCCGGCGGATCTCGCGGTACCGCTTCTTGGCGTGCTCCTCGGTGACCTTCAGAAGCCAGGCCAGGCGCTGCTCGCTCACCCCGTGGCGGTAGGCCGCGTACTCGACCGCGCGGCGCTCCGTATGGGTGAGGTGCACGTCGCGTCCGGCGATGGTGGCATTGACGCGGCTGTAGTCGAGGCGGCTGGCGAGCTTGTCGTGCAGCGGCCCGCGCTCCTCTTCCGTCAGGCCGCCACGGATCCCGTCGGTGTCACCCCCTTCGAGAGCGGCGTCCAGGCAGGTGCGGCGGACCGGGCACTGGCCGCACAGGGCCTTGGCCGTGGCGATCTTGGCGGTCTCGTCGGGTTCGGGGAAGAAGACTTCGGGGTCCACCGGGTTGTACTCGGTGCTCTGGCAGACGGCGTCGGCCTGCCAGGTCTGGTCGCCGAGCTGACGGTGGTGGGCGGGGCCGTTCATCGTGCTGGTCATGCAGGGTGCTCCGATCGCTCTCCGCGCGCAGGGGCGTCGGCGGAGAGGTGCGCTGGCGGTAGGTGCCCCGGGGGGGACGGCGCTGCGAGGGCGCGGTCCGGCGGGGTGGCCTGTGGAGGGTCAGGCGGCGGCGCTGTGGCGTCTGCGGTCGACGGCCTCGAACTCGACTCGGGTGGTCATCTGCGCGAGCCTGCTGGCGACTCGGTCCCCGAGGTAGGAACGCAGGTCCTTGATCGCCAGGTTGGTCGTGATCAGCGTGGGGAGTTCGTAGTTGTACCGCCGGTTGATCAGCCGATACGTGATCTCCTCGACCCATTCGCTCGCCTTGGCCGCGCCGAGGTCGTCGATGATCAGCAGCGGGCACCGACTGACGGCCGCCAGCTCCCGCTCACTGTCCACCCCGGGCCGGGGGCGGAGATCGGCGTAGAGGTCGGCGGCGGTGGTTGCCCGCCAGCGCGCGCCGATCCCGCTCTGCACCAGCGCTCGGACCGCGCCATACGCCTGGTGCGTCTTGCCCGCGCCGACGACCCCAGCCATCAGCAAGCTAGGTCCGGTGGTGACCTGTCGTCGGGCTCCACAGCTGGGGGCGGCGGCCGCGTCGGTGACCTTCCGCACCCACTCCAGGACCGTGGGGTGGTCGGCGACAGCCGCTTGATAGCGCGGGGGCATCCCGGCGAGCAGAGCGTCCAGCGGCGAGAAGGGCTCGGCGTCGTCCGGCAGCGCGGCGTCGGCCGGGTCGATGTTGCGGGCGGCCAGGATCCGGGCCATGCGCTCCAGCGTGGCTTCGTTGCCGAGGAGCTGCGGTTCGCGGTGACGGGTGTGCATCACAGCTCCTCGGCGTAGGCGGCAGAAGCGTTGGCCGGGTTGGTCCACGCCTGGTGGGCGGGCACGTTAGGCCGGATTCCCGGCCGCGCCAAACCGCCGGGGCGAGCATTCATCGCCTCGTTGACCATGCTGGTCAGCACGCTCGGGTGCTTGGGGTTGGCCGTGAAGTTCGCCAGCCCGGCTCGGATGTGCCCCGGTGCGATGCCCTCGTCCAGGAGCTTCTTGATGATCCGTCCGAGGTGCCCGATCACGTCGCTCGGGGGGCGCTGGTCGCACCCGGCGACGTACTCCCCGACGAGGTCCTTGGCGGAGATGCCGGCTGCGGGCGCTGTGCGCCCCGTAGGGACAAGAGATCCAGGATCCAAGATCCTAGATCCAGGCGCCGAGCCTTCGGGGAGGCTTCGGGGAAGGTTCGGGGAGCCGCCGGAGGCAACCCTCTGACCTGCACTTTTAACTCCGTTCCGCCCGGGTGCGCTGCTGGCTCCATCGGCGGCCTCCTGCCGGTCGGCGGCTGGCCCGTCTGCCTGTTCCGACACCGTCGAGGAGGGTGCGGCAGGCAGATCGAGGGCTCGGGGTGCCCTCGCCGAGGTCTCAGCGAGTCCTCGGGGAGTGGTGGGCGAGCCCTTCCCCCTCCGGGAGCAGGAGCCCTTGCAGGGGGCGCACCGGTCGGCAGCCTGGTGCTGCGGGCACGAGGGCAGGCGCGACTGGCTCGGCTTGTCGATCTTCTGGTGCTCGGACCAGGTCACGATGTGGAGGTAGAGGCGGCCGTCGCATCCGGTGTATCGGCAGATCAGTCCGGCGTTCGCGAGCTGGTGGAGGTCGTCTTCGACGTGGACCGAGGTGTGCTCGGCGCGCAGGGGCCAGAGGAGCCCCGCGATGATCGCGGCGTTGTCCCGGTGGCGACCATGGTCGTCGGCCTGGGTGAGCAGGCCGAAGAAGGTCCGCTCGGCCGCCACGGTCACTTCGGCGAGCGACTCGGACGTGAACGCCTCCGGCTTGACGGTTCGGATCCGGGCCATCTCAGCGGCCCCGCTCAGCGGCGACCAGGTCGCTGCGGGTCAGGGTGGCGTCGGCAAGGCAGAAGGTGTGGGGGCGCATCCAGTCCACCTCCGGCCAGACCCGCAGGATCCAGCGTGCCGCGACCCTGGCGGTCGGGCGGCCCAGCTCAAGGGTCCTTCCGGCCTCGTCCTTGACGACGGCGTGCAGATGAGGCCACGTCTGTGTCGGGTCGGTGAGGCTGACCCGGATCGTGGCCGCCCCCGGGATCATGTCGGCGAGCTGTGCGGCGAGGCGGCGCGGACGGCCGTCGTCTGCGCAGGCCGGGCTTCCGCTCGGCGTGGCGAGCATGCGATACTCCGTTGTTCGAAGGAGCGCGGTGCGGCGGTCTCGTGCAAGAAGTTCTGCCGCCCGCGTGATGTGTAATTGGCGCCCCTCGGGGTGCCAGCCCGGCGCTTGGGAGTTGGTAGCTCCTCGGCGCCGGTTTCAGTTTCGGGGTCAGATCACGGGTCGTATGCCGGCATCCGTCCCGCCTCCTTTTCGCTGGTCATCGGCCCCTTTCCGGAGCGCCGCCCGGCGTGGGACGACGAACATACGTAGAGCCCGCGGACAAGTCCATCCCGTTGTCCGAAAGATCGTTTGCGGTCGCCTTACTCCGTGTCGGCCGCTCTCAGGAGCGTGATGCCGACGTAGATCCGCGCCGCCCGGCAAGCGCTGCAAGCGCTTGTCGCGTGAGCGGTTATGGCATACGAATATGCACAGAGGTCCCCCAGGGCTCGGCACCGTAGAATCGGGCCTGATCAACAGGTGCGATACGGAAACGTACGTCAGTTTCGAAAATGCATCAACCCTGGCTTACAGTTGACCCCGACACCGAGCCCATCGCCACCTCGCACCAGGAGTCCCAGTGCCCCCTCGTCAGTTCGACGGCAGCCTCGTGCGTGCTGTCCGCCGACGCAGGGACATGCACCAGAGGCAGCTGGGCGAACTGGTGGGCGTCAGCGGCGCCACCGTCGCACGATGGGAATCCGGGAAGGATTTCCCCAAGGGCGAGAAGCTGCCAGCGATCGCCACGGCGCTCAACGAACCACTGGACGAACTGTTCCCTCACGAGGGACCGCCGGACCTACAGCTCCTGCGATGTGACGCCGGTCTCAGCGTGGCGGAGGCCACCGAGATCATCGGGGCAAGCCGGGGACCGGTGGGCAACGCCGAGTCCGGGCGGCGCAGGCTCAACGCCAGCTATGTGAAGCCGCTGGCGGCGGCGTACGGGGTGGCCGAGGAGGAGCTGCTCGCGGCGCAGGATCGCTCGTTCGGCATTCGCACCACCGCCCCACATGGCGATCAAGAGGCCGCGCCTCGCACGATCGGAGAAAAGATCAACTTTCTCCTGCAGTACGGTTCCACCGGCGAGGAGGCGCTCTCCGATGCGGAGATCGCGCGACTCGTCAACGAGCATGCGCCGACCGCAGCCGTCACCGCCGAGGGCATCGGCGAGCTGCGCGACGGAACCGAAACCGCGGCATCGGATGAAGTGCGCGCCGGCCTGGCGCACGCCTTCCAGGTCCCCTCCTGGCTGTTCGGCGATGACGCCGAACTGAGCCCCATGGTCCAGGAGTTCCTGGAGGCTGTTCGCTTCATCGGCTCGATTCACCAAGGGCACATCCTCGGCCTGGCCGCACGCGGCAGCGAGATCCTCTCCCGGAGATCGATGGCCGACATCAACAGGCTCGTAGGAGAGCTGCGGCACGCTCTGTCCGAGGTTCAGGACAAGGAGTAGCCCCGCTAGTAGCGGGCGGGTGTAGATCAGTTGCGGTACCGCCGCCTTGCGGGCGCGTCCGAGGACCCCTGACCGCCTATCGCTCCTCGGCTCTGGCCGGGCCAGCCCATTTCTCGGACCGGATGCACGAAGGGACTACGGCTCGGCCTCCGGGGAGGCCGAGCCGTAGTCCCTTCATACGGACGGAATCGACGCCGATCTATGAAGCGGCCAGGTCGACGTCGAGCAGCTCGGACAGGGCTGCGACCGTCTGCTTCGGGTCCTGGTTGTGCACTCCCGCGAGGCCGAGCTGCTCCGCCGCCTGGACGTACGCCTCGGTGTCATCGACGAAGACGCACTCTTCGGCAGGCAGGCCCATGAGCTTCAGCGTGGTCTCGAAGAGCTGGACGTCGGGCTTGCGCATCATGTGGTGCTCGCTGATGACGACGACGTCGTACAGCTTCTCCAGCTCGTAGCCGGCATACAGGTCCCACGGCGCCAGGCCCACGGAATTGGACAGGATGCCGACCGTGATCCCGGCCCGGCGTGCTGCGGCGGCTGCGTCGATCAGCAGCGGCTCAGGACGGAGGTCGCCGAAGATCCTCCCCATCAGCCCGTCCGCCGACACATTCAGCATCCTGCCGGCGAACTCGTTCCACTCGCGCTGGGACACCACTCCGCGTTCCAGATCGCTGGTGATCCGGACGCCCTCCGGGTCCTTGTACAGGGCAGTGAGGCAGGCCCCCTGGGGAAGCCCTTCACGCTGCTCGAACGCCAACACAGCGGGCAGCAGGGGGGTGGTGAGAACGCCTCCGAAATCAAGAATGAGGCCGGTACGGCGGTTGGACATGCGGGGAACTCCATTGCTGAGATTTCGGACGCCTATCCAGACCGGACAGCGTCGCGGACCCGGCGCACATGGCGGTCGCAGAAGCTGCGCATCGCAGGCCAGGAAGTGCACTTGCAGGGCGGGGCAAAACCTCTTTGTCCGCCTTGCCCACGGTACCAGTCGCGACCGCACGCCCGATGGTGCCGAATCTCACGCAGCCCTACAAGATCGCATCTCTGAGTGACAGGGCGTATACGCCGAAAACACGGATAAGGCAACCCGACGCACACTGTGCTCCAGAACTACTGCCGAGATTCCGATTCCAACTTCTCGGAGTCATGAAGAACTTCTCGCGCTTGGTCACCGGTGATCTGCGTGTAGACCGTGCTGACTCGCACGTACCACGCAGCTTCACTTTCGGTGTCCACGAACGGCTTGTCTCTCATCAGGGTGGCCGACGACGGCCTGACGGATTCTGCGTTAGCGGCAAGAAGGCCAGCCTTTATCCAGTAAGCCTCCGCAGCAGGCTCGGGATCGGAGTGCGGGGACGCCTTGTCCTCCGCAGCAAAAATCAAGTCGCACGGCACGTAGTAGCGCAGTTTCTCGCAGGCGTCGGAGATATCTTGCGTCCATCGGTCCAAGCGAACATCGATGGGGACGCGAAACTGCAAGAGTTCCGTGATCCGTCGGCCGGGCGGGTACAGGCTTGTTCCGGGAAAAGCCTCGACTAGATCGAACCAGAGCGGATAGATCAAGTTCAGGGTTCGGAACGTCTTCCATCGCGCAGCAGCCGCGCGGGTCGTCGGAATGCTTGCCCCTACTGCGACGATGACGAAAAGGAGATTCATCCAGATCGCTGTGGCATCGACCAGGAATCGCACCGTCGATTGACCGAGAGGGAATATTACGGCACTCCACAATATGGCAATTCTGGCTATCGTGTGAACGAGCCCCATCCACATCGCGAAACCCATCAAACCGAGCCCGATGCGCATGCTCGTGCTCTCAGCTCGGCGTGCCGCCCTCGTCCACTGATAGCCGCATACGGCGGTGGTGACTAGCGGAAAGAAGTAGAACATGGTCATGTAGACCGCGACGCCCCATTCTCCCGCATGGTCAACGAGGAAGTCCTCGCTCGGCCGATCTCGTTGGACAACGGTGAAGAAGAGGATCGCGAGCAGCACCACGCCGACGGCTCCGGCCTTGTACGACGCTCGGGCGATCCACCGCGAGAACTCCACATGCCTGGGCACGACCGCCTCAGCGGTCTTGCCGTAGCTGGTGGCGACGTAGGTCAGGGCCGCCATGATCGCCGCCGTGCTGGCAAAGTGCCGGAGCAGGGCGCTGAGATCGACCACCGGAATGCGATCGACCGCGTCCATTGCTGCTGGGGTGTATAGACACAGGGCCACCGCAAATCCGGCGTAGCCGCCCCAGAGCGCCCTACGATGCGCATCGCCATATCTGACAGCCGGGAAACGCCAGATGGAGATCAGCGTCATAACTGCCGCAGTGAAGTATTTGAAGAAGTTGAACACGGAATCAGTCGATCTATAGGTGCCACACCTGTCGCCGCTCACGGGCCCTGCAGAGTGCAGACTTGGTCAGTGCGAGATTGCGGATCGTGCGGAGCTACCGCCGACGCCGCGGCGGGGCAACCGGATGCGCCAACGAATACTCCAACAGGCTGATCACATCGTCTCCGGTAGCGGACTGGCGACGTGCCAGGCGCTTGATCAATGACGCTGAAAGCTCAGCCTGCTTCTCCTCGTGGCTGTCGAAATCGACGCGCGCTTGAATGAGGGCTGATGGGTAGCGCCGAAGCACTTCTTGCCGGATGCGCTCAGGGACGTAGCGCTCGATTTCGACGGCCGTCAGAGAGGTGCCGTGGTCCATCCACTCGTGTGCGATCTCATGGAGGATTATGTGTTCTGTTTGATTTCTGCTTGAGCGGCGACGATAGAGAATGATGGTCACCTCGGGAGTTTTCACCCGAAGGCCGCACGCTGTCCCCAGGCCCCCGTCGGGGTCGTCCAGTGGGACCAACTGGATCTGACGCCCCAGCGCGCTTTCCATATTGCTCACCAGCGCCTCGACACTGAAGGGGGTTGGTATAGGGAGATCAGCGAGTTTCCTCTCGCATTCCCTCACAAGGGCGCGACGTGAAGGATCCCTACGCCAACGCATAGTCGCTCCATTCTCACTGCAGACCCCATACCTCAACGCGCGTACGCGAGGCGCTGGCAGGCTGGAGCCCGTATTCGATGCGCACGGCGCTAGACCGGCACGCACTGTCCGCACCTAAGCGTACAAGGGGGATTAAGTGATCATGAGAGAAGAACGTGTTGCAAAGGTCACCCGGGTGTGACGGATCACTAGAGCAAGGCAAGATCAAAAGCAGCCGGTAGACTCTCCTATTGATCTTGAAATGCCTTTGGAGTGCGCTCTCGGGAGGCACTCTGTTTCTCACCAAGTACCGTTGCCAAGAAAGTCCGAGAACCTTCGCTAACCCGTCGCCTAAATAACCTAGTTGACGGCCGAGAAATGCAACGAGTCGTCCAACAGGAAGGGTTGCGTTCGTGCGGATGCCTCAGTGACGCTGGTCGAGGAGGCGTTCGGCTCGCGCCAGATCCTCGGGGGTGTCTACTGCCACCCCGTCGTCCAGGACGGGCACCATCCGCACGGCGTGGCCGTGTTCGACGAAGCGCAGCATCTCCACTCCCTCGGCACGCTCCAAGGGCCCCTGCTGGAGCCACCGGAAGTGCTGGAGAGCCTCGCCGGTGAAGCCGTAGAGGCCCAGTTGGCGCAGGTACTTCGGCCGGTCGCCCCTGGGGTACGGGATGGGCTGGCGGGAGAACATGAGGGCCTCGCTGCGGGCCGTGACCACGACCTTGACGACGTTGTGGTCCAGGACGGCGCCGACGTCGACCAGCTCGGTGTAGGCGTTCACGGCGAAGGTGCCGGGCGGAGTAAATTCCAGGGCCTCGGAGACGTCGTTGATGGCGGTCGGCGAGATGAACGGCTCGTCGCCCTGGACGTTGATGTACCCGTCGGCTGGCAGGCGTTCTGCGACCTCCGCGACGCGGTCGGTTCCGGTGAGGTGCTCCCCGGTACGGATGCTGTCGATGCCGAGTTCACGGCACGCTGCTTCGATGCGTTCGTCGTCTGTCGCGACGATGGCTCCGTCGAGGCGTTTGGCCTCCAGGCAGCGCTGGTGGACGTGCCAGAGCAGCGGCTTGTCGCCGAGGAGGGCCAGTGGTTTGCCGGGGAAGCGGGAGGCACCCCAGCGGCACGGTATGACGGCGATGTGCCGGCGCCGTTCGGCGTCGGTCTGTCGGGCTGTGGTGGCGGCCACGGCGTCCTCCTGGTGGTCGGGTTCGGGGGCTTCAACTGAGCTGGGCGAGCTTGGCGCGGACGGTGGGTGAGGAAGTGGTCGCGAACGGCCGCCACTGGTAGCCGTCGGCCTCCTCCTCTTGCAGCATCACCGCGTGATCGGTCGCGAGGTGGAAGGCCCAGCGGAAGTCCACGTGGTGGTGGGCCGGCTCGTTCTTCGACGGGTTCGCGTCGATCGCGTGCACGTCGATGTCGAGGGGGATGTCCTCGTGGCCGGCGAGGGGAACGACGGCGCTCGGCGGGATGCCGGCCTCCTCGTGCAGTTCGCGCAGGGCGGCGTCGCGCAGGCGCTGGTCGGACGGTTCGTTGTGCCCACCGGGCACCAGAAGTTTCCCGGACGCCTTGTGCAGGATGTGGAGCACGTGCCGTTCACCGTTGATGACGATGGCGCTGCAGGTCACGTGGGCGGGGAAGGTCTTGCGGCTGGTGGGATCGCCCGCGCCCGCGAGTACGTCGAACAGCATCGTCAGGGAGGCGCGCTCGTCCGGGTGGCGGGCTAGGTACGCCTCGGTGACGGCGCGGACGTGTCCGGTGGAGGGTGGCAACGAAGTCACCTTTCGAAGTGGCGGAGCCAGGTTCTGGCGATGGTGTCGCGGTCGGCCGCCGGCATCTCGTGCAGTCCGGGCTGGAATCGCGCGTGGCTGAGTGCGGCGGTGGCCGCGAGTATCTCGGCCTGGACGAGGTGGATGTAGGTGCCGACAGCGGCGCCGTGCACGAAGTTGACTGCACCGCCGTCGGCGAGCACGTAGAAGTAGTGGCCGGTGACCTCGTACCGGGTCAACTGGGGTCCGACGAGCTGGCGTTCGTAGAGGTCATCGAGGCTGCTGAGTTCGAGTTCGTCCTCGGAGGAGGTCACCGATCCGAGGTATGCCCCGTTGCGCAGGGCGGCGAAATCCTCGTGCCGTAGGGCGAGATTGCCAGTGGCGCAGAGGACGAGTTCCGCGTCGTGGACGGCCTCGGTAGTGGACGAGCTGGTGCGGAAGCCGAGAGCGTGTGCCTGTACCCGCTTGACCGCGTCGTTGTCGTACACGGTGACGCGCAGGTCCTGGGCGCGCAGGGTCTGCGCAATCGAGCGGCCGATCTTTCCGAAGCCGATGACACAGGCGCTGCGGCTCGTGAGGATGTCCCCTCGGGCGCGGACGAGGGCGTCGGTGGAGAACACGATGGACCGGCCGACGAGGTGGTCCTCGCAGTCCTTGAGCGGGGAGCGGGCCACGGACACGACCGGGCACGGCAGCGAGCCGAGTGCTGCGTACCGCTGGTGTCCGTTCTCGGTGTCCTCGACGACGCCGAGGATGCGGCCGGAGAACTTGTTCACGAGGGTGTCGAGGCTGGGCGCGAAGTACCCGCCGATGTCGACCAAGACGACGTCTTGGCCGCCGGCCGTGTCCTCCAGATAGTGCAGGGCCTGGGTCTCGTCGGTGAACCGCTCCCGGGTCAGGTCGTGAACCGGCAGGGTGTGGCGGACAGTGTCGAGGGTCTGCTGGTGGATCGACCGGGGCTTGGGTAGTACGGCGCCGATCGTGGACACCGCGGTCATAGCGCGCAAGAACGCGGGGCGCTCCGGGAGCAGGTGGGTGATGACCAACGTCGTGATCGCCTGCCCGGCGGGGAACTGCGCGGTGATCCTCCGGAAGAAGGCGTCCAGCCGTGCTCGCTCGGGGGTCTCCATGGGCACTCCTCTCGGGTTCCCAGGCGCAGGGCTACGCGGCCCGGCTGTAGTCCGGTACTGGGGCGGCCAAAGCCTGCATGTGGGCGCGCAGCCCGCTGTGGAGGTCGACGCGCGGCTGCCAGCCGAGGACCTCTCCCGCGCGGCCGGGGTCGGCACGCGTGAGGAGGACGTCCCCGCTGCGCGCGTGGTCCTGGTGGAGCTGGATCTCGCGGCCGGTGAGGCTGTTGGCGATGTTGATCACGTCCAGCAGGGACGCGTTCGAGCCGCCGCCGACGTTGATGGTGCCGTGCGCGTTCGGGACGGTACCGGCGGCGATCGTGGCGGCGACCACGTCGTCGATGTAGGTGAAGTCGCGACGCTGGTGGCCGTCTCCGTAAAGGCGCAGGGGTTGTCCGGTCAGGGCGGCGTACAGGGCGCGGTGGGTGAACATGTCGGCGCGCTGCCGGGGGCCGTAGACGGTGAAATACCGCAGGGCGACCACGCTGGGGCCGACGGGGCGCTCGGCGTAGGCGAGGCAGAGCTGCTCCTCGGCCAGCTTGGTCACGGCGTACGGGGAGGCGGGGTTGGGGCAGTCGGTCTCGCGGCTCGCGTCGCCGTCGGTCGGGCCGTAGACGCTGGAGGAGGAGGCTACGACCAATCGGGATACGCCGATCCGGGTGGAGGCTTCGAGGACGCGGTGGGTGGCCAGCACGTTGGACGCGAGGTAGTCACCGAACTGCGGTCCCCAGGAGGGCCGTACACCGGGGATGCCGGCGAGGTGGAAGACCACGTCGGCGTCGATCACGAGCGGGTCGATCGCGCAGTGGAGGAGATCGGCAGTGACGTGGTGGTATCCCGGGCGGCCCCGCAGCGCGGCAAGGTTGGCAGCGGCCGTCGGGTCGGTGGACGGGTCTCGGCGGTCCACGCCAATCACGGTGGTGCCGGCCTGGACGAGGGCGTGGGCGAGGTGGAAGCCGATGAATCCGGCGGAGCCGGTCACCACGGCCCGTCGGGGGGAAGCGTTGGTCGGGGGCTGCTCGTGCTGTGGCACGGAGATCTCCAGAGTGGTGTCGTCTAAGGGGCTGGTCAGGTGAGCCGGGACAGGACGGTTCTGCCGTGCGCGCTGAGGGCGGCGTCGTTCTCCTGGTGGCCCTTGACCAGGGCTGTGGCCGCCTCGATGGCGCCGAAGGACTCCAGGAGGCGTCGTTCGAGGTCGTTGGGTGAGCGTCCGTAGCCGTCGAAGAAGGCGGTGCGGAGGTGGGGGGCGGCCTGCCAGCGTCGGAATTCGAGCCGGGCAAAGTCGCGGACCCGGGCGTCGCGTCGCATGTGCTCGAAGTCGTAGATGCCGAAGGTGTCGCCGAGCAGCCAGTTGCGCGGCTGATAGTCGAGGTGGCAGATCGCGCTGTCCATGTGGCTGGTGCCCAGGATCACCGCGTGGTGCTTCAGCAGGTTCTCCTCGGCCGCGTCGAGCAGGTCGGCGTGGACGGCCCGGTCGATCCACCCCTGGAACCGCTCGGCGAGCGAGGCGCCGACGGCACCGCCCTGGGGCATGGCCGTGGCTCGGTGCAGCTTGCCCAGCACGTGCCCGGCCTCGTGGTGGGCCAGCTCCTCCTCGGGCGAGCCCGGAGCGAAGGTGTCCGCGCGGTCGCCTGCGAGTGCGGTGAGCAGCAGGGTGTGGGTGGCATCATCCCGGCCGACCAACACCGGTGCATGGCCGGTCAGATGGGTGACCCACGCCCCGTAGGCGTGGAGTTCTCCGGCGTACCGGTCTCGCTCCGCGTGCTGCTTCGCGATGAACTGACGCCCGTCGCCAGCCACCAGGCGTACGACGCGGGGCGGGAGCGCGGGGTCCGCTGCGATGTCGACTGTGCCGAGGAGGAGGTGCGCCAGTTGTATCCGGGGGTCGCGCGAGGTCGCGATCACGGGGTCGGCTCCGGCGTGAGGAGGCTGAGGTGCTCGGTGTCGTTGTGCCGGTCGAGCATCCAGCGGGTCTGGCCCAGGCGGTTGCGGTGGTGCTGCCAGCGGGTGATGGAGGCGTGGTTGTGGGTGAATCCGGCGGGCGAGCCGATCGGGATGCCCAGCAGCAGGGTGTGTGCGGTGATCACCGTCTCCCCGTGGGCGGCGAAGACGACGCGCTTGCCGTGGTTCTCCTTGATGAGCTGGCTCAGGTTCCTGCTGGCGCGCTCCAGGAACCCGTTCCAGGTGTCGGAGCCCTTGGCCCAGGGCGTGTCGGGGTGGGCGTGCGGGCCGCCGTCGGCGGCCGTCTTCACCGCGTCCCAGGGCCGGCCGTCGGCGTCGCCGTGGACCGGTCCGTCGAGTCGCTCGTCGTGGTGCACGGGGATCTGGAGCGTCTGGGCGATGATCTCGCCGGTCTGGACAAGTCGGATCCGCGGGCCGGTGTAGATGACGTCGAAGGGCTTCTTCAGGTGCTCGGTGGCCAGGCGGCGTGCGGCTTGTTCGGCTTGGGCGTAACCGAGGTTGGTCAGGCCGGTGCAGGTGCGCGGGCCCCCGACGAGGCCGTCGGCGTTGCACTGGGCCTGGCCGTGCCGGACGAAGACGAGTTCGGTGGTGATCATGAGGCTCCTCGGTGCGTGAAACGGAGGGGCAGGGTGTAGTGGTAGCCGTTGCGGCCGACGTACGGGGCGGTGAGCACGGCGTGCAGGCCCAGGAAGCTGTCGAGCTGGCCCCGGTCCGTCGTGCCCAGCCGGGCGTCGTAGCGTCGGGCTGCCGCGTTGTACGCGAGCAGGGCGGTAGTGACGGCTTGGTCCGTGAGCGGCCCGTAGGTCAGGTGGAGCGTTGCGACGAGCTTGGCGAGGTCGTAGCCCAGCGGGGCGAGAGACAGGTCGTCGGTGTCGACGGCGACGATGTCTTGCGCGGTGATGATGAAGTTCCGCGGGTTGCTGTCCTTGTAGAAGGCGCACGGGCCCTCGGCGGTCGCCTGCAGCAGGCCGAGCATCGCGTGCAGGGCCGTCTTGTTGGGCAGGTAGCCCTGCTCGTGGCGTCGCCGTAGAGCGACCTTCCGGGGACCGAGGTAGTCGTCAAACAGCGTGCCGTCCTCGAAGTGGTGCGGGGTGTCCAGCGACGCGGAGTGCAGGTCGCTGGCCCAGGCGGCACCGTGGGCGTGGCCGAGCAGTTCCGCCACGCGCGGGAGGTCCTCGGGACGTACGGGGCGGCCCTCGATCCGTTCGAACGTCAGGAACCGCGGTCCGGCAGTGTGGAGGGCCGGCTGCCGCAGCGGCTTGGCGTGCGCGGTGAGCCACCGGTAGTGGCGCACCGCCCCCGCCGCGCGCTCCGGTTCCGCGTAGTGCTTGGTGAACGAGGCGTGGCTCATGCCGGCTCTCCTCCTTCCTTCGGCTGGGCAACGACGAAGGTGATCCGGGACCGGGTGGTCAGCGGCTGGTCGGGAAGGAACTCGTGCAGGGTCGCCGCCAGGGCACCGGGGTTGCCGTACAGGCCGGGCGCCAGGTCGTACTTGGGGTTGGTGGCCAGGTACTGCGCCGTGTGGTCGTGGCCGTCGAAGGTGAAGACGTGCTCCTCGTCCAGGACGGCGATCACGTCGAGCGAGGAGGCGGCCACGTCGGCGAGGTTGCCGCTGTGGGCTGCGGTGTAGAGGCTCTCGTGCTGGGCGGCATGCGGATCGAGGCCGGCGGCGGCGACCAGCTGGTCCATCTCCCGGTAGCTGTCGAGGCCCTTGGTGACGAGCACGGCCACACCACCGGGGGCGAGGACCCTGGCGATCTGTCCGACGACGTCCTGGGGGCGCGGCGAGTGGTAGAGGCAGAACGCCGCGACGACGATGTCGCTCGACCCGTCGGGCAGAGGGAGGTCGTGGAAGTCGCCTTCGACGAAGTCCACCGTGCTGTCGGGCAGGTCCTTGGCGCGCTCGCGGGCCTGGGCGAGCAGGGAGGGGGCGGCGTCCAGACCCACGAGGCGCTCGGGCCGGAGCTGCTCGGCGATGACGCGACTGCTCGTGCCACGACCGCAGCCGATGTCGAGCACCACGCCGAGCCGGTCGGGCCGGGCGTGATGGGTCTGCACCAGGCTGACGATCGTCTCGGGCACCGGGTGGCCGGCGGTCTTGGCGCGCATCAGGGCGCTGGTGCGCCCGGCCAGCCGAGAGGCGTGTCCGTACAGCTCCGACTGTCGGGCGGGGTCCAGGAACGGGTTGGGCTCGTTCATGCCGCACCCCCTGGCCGGGGGCGCGGGCCGGTCAGGACTGCTCGGCGGCGACCTTCCGCAGCCAGCGGCGCGTCTGACGCCGGTTGGCCAGCAGCACCACGTCGGTGCCGGAGCCGAACTCCTCGATCTTCGCCATCACGCGGGGCCGCATCTTGCGCCGGTACGTGGCGACGTACTTGATCACGCCCCAGTGGATGCGGTTGTGCACCCCGTTGCCCTTGTGCCCGGCCCCGTGCCGGATCTGCCGGGAGAAGATCCCGTACAGCGCCGCCACGGTCGACACGTCCATCAGGACCACCGTGTCGCAGGCTTCGAGTCGTACCTGCAGCGTCGAGTTGTAGTTGCCGTCGATCACCCACCGCGGCTGCGCGACCAGCTCGCGCTGGACGTCGGTGAACTTGTCCATGGGCAACGCGTTCCACTCGTCGTCGTAGAACGCGGCGTCCAGGTGCGTCACCGGGGCGTCGAGGATCCTGCCCAGTTCGCGGGCCACGTGGGATTTGCCGCTGCCTCCGCAGCCGACGATGGCGACCTTTTTCATGGTGCTCCAGCGTAGAGAGGTTCGGGTGTCCGGCGGACCCATCCTCCGGGACGCGCCCGGAGGATCCGCGCGCCATGGTCGATCGAGCGGTCTGCATCAGGCAGCTCCCCGCTCGGTCGCCGTGGTCTGGAGGAGGCCGTGCAGGACGGACTCCAGGGTGTTGACCTGCTTGCACAGGCCGAACAGGCGCAGGCGGTCCACACATGCGGCGATCAGGGCGGCGTGCTGCTCAGTGCCGGCGATTTCGCTCAGGTAGGAGAGGCGTTCGAGGACGTCGTCGCCGGAGCGCACGACCAGTTCCTTCGGGACGAACCGGTCGGCGAAGCGGATGTCCGCCGGGGCCAGCGGCAGGCAGCCGGCGAGCACGGCCTCGAAGATGCGCTGGGTCATCTGCCCGACGGCGGCGTACCGCTCGGGCAGCATGAGCACCGTGGCCAGGGACCGGCCGTAGACGCCAGCGGCGTCCTCGAACGGGATCCGGCCCGCGAACCGGACGTGCGGCCAGCGGCCGGTCTTGGTCCACTTCCCGGCGACCAGGTGCTCGACGCGAGCGGCTGCCGGGGCGAAGAAGCGGTCGAAGGACTCGTCGCGGTCGTACTGATTGCCCACGTAGCCGAGCCCGAGATCCCGGGGCCGCGCCGCCAGGGTGAGGGGATCAGCCTGGGCGAGGAGGTCCTCGGCGACGGGGAAGAGCAGCGAGTGCGCGCCGAGCGTCGGGGCGAGCGCGGCCTCGCAGACGCGGGTGTGGTCCGTACGGCGCCACACGCTCTCGGCGCGCAGGGTGCGGTCCTTGTCCCAGATGACGGTGGGCGTCCGGTGCCGGGCCGTGTAGTGGTTGATGAGCTGGGCCTGCCGGTGGAGGTCGCAGGTGTGCCCCTCGCTGCCACACACAGTGGTGTTGCGGCCGGGGATCGCCCAGCGCCACTCCAGGAACAGAGCGTCGATGCCGGGCAGGCCGTCGTCGAAGGTGTACGCGCCGCCGAGGTCGTCATCGGCTTCGAGGCGGTCACGGTCGGGCTGGAGGAAGACGATCTCGTGACCGCGGGCAAGGAGGGCGTCGATGAAGGGGCGGCGGTGGCTGCGGCCTCCGTCGGGGGTGTCGGTGACGCCGTTGCCGAGGAAGCCCCAGAAGCTGTATCCGATCTTCATTTGGTGATCCACCGCCCTTCGAGGAGCAGGGCGTCGAGGCCGGAGTTGGCCAGGCAGTCCAGGGCCATCTCGGGTGTCCCGCAGATCGGCTTGCCCTTGACGTTGAGGGAGGTGTTGATCAGCACGGGGATGCCGGTTCGGCGGCCGAAGGCGGTCAGCACCGCGTGCATGAACGGGTTCTGCGACCGGGTGACGGTCTGCAGGCGGGAGGTGCCGTTGGCGTGCACGATGGCCGGCACCCGCTCGTGCGTCAGGTCCGTCACCCCGGAGGCCATGGACATGTACGGGGCCTGCTGGCCGAGGGTGAAGAACTCGGCGGCGCGCTCGGCCGGGACCATGGGGGCGAAGGGCCGGAACGGCTCACGGAACTTCACGGTGGCGTTGAGCCGCTCGACGACGCCGGGCTCCAGCGGGGAGGCGAGGATCGAGCGGTTACCCAGGGCACGCGGCCCGGCTTCAACCCCTCCCTGGAAGAGTCCGGCGATCATGCCGTGGGCGAGCTGGTCGGCGAGGAACTCAGCGGTCTCGATGCCGAGGGTCTTCTGGCGGAGGCCGGGCCAGGGGGTCAGGTCGAGGGACTGGTCCTCGTAGGAGGGGCCGAGGTAACAGTGGCGGGCGATGCCGGCGACAGGGCGAGGCGTGCGCGCGTCGACGTGCACGGCGAGGGCGGCCCCGATCGCAGTTCCGGCGTCCCCCGGTGCCGGCGGGACGAACACCTCGTCGAAGATGCCGGCTTCGATGATCTTCCCGATGCTCACGCAGTTCGTGGCGACGCCGCCGCCCACGCACAGGCGCCGGGAGCCGGTGAGCACTCTGGCGCGGCGGGCCAGGTGGACCATCACCTGCTCGGTCCGCTCCTGGAGGGCAGCCGCCAGGTCTCGGTGGACGTCAGTGAGCGGTTCGCTCGGGTGCCGCTCAGGGCAGGTCTCGGCGACGAACCGCCGGGATGTCCTCGGGTACCCCGAGGTGAGGGTGCGCGCCGGGAAGTAGCCGGGGTGGATGCGGAAGCCCGTGGCCGTCGTGCGGACGGCCGTGCTGAACAGGTGGCGGAAGCGGGCGGGGGCACCGAGGGCGGCCAGCGCCATGACGGTGCCTTCTTCGTCGCCCCGGCGCCAGCCCAGGTGCTCGGTGACGGCGCCGTACACGTAACCGAGGGAGGCCGGGTCGTTGATCGCTTCCAGGGTCTGGACGCGGGGGTGCTGAACGCCATGGCCGTGGGCGATCGTGGTGGTCTGCCGCTCGCCTAGGCTGTCGACGACGAGTACGGCCGCTTCGTCCCAGCCGGAGGCGGCGTAGGCCGTGAGCTGGTGGGCGCGGTGGTGCAGGACCGGTGTGACGCGGGCCGAGGGGAACTGGCTGCCGAGGACGCGTAGCCGCCGCCGGGTGCGCAGGGCGACCTTGGCGAACCCGTGGGCGCGGGCCAGGCTCCGGTCGCGTGTCATTGGCGAGAGCGCCATGCGCAGGGCGGCGGGCGACTCGGCGAGGTAGCGAGTGGGCTGGAAGTTGTAGGCGACGGCGTCCACGTCGGTGGCGCTCAGCTTGGCCTGGTCGAGGAGCCATCCCACGGCGCGGGCCGGGTAGAGCTTGGTGTGCTTCTGCTCGGAGAGGCGTTCCTCCTCGACGAAGCCGACGAGTTCACCGTCCACGAGAAGGGCGGCCGACGAGTCGTGGGTGTACGAGCACAGGCCGAGGATCACGGAGAGGGTGCGCTTCATGGCGGCGGTCACCTTGCCCCGGCCGTCGCGGCGCGATTGGTCGAGCGCCGCTCCAGCTCTCCGTACCAGGCGGTGAGGGCTTGGCCGAGGGGCCCGTCGATCGTGTCGGCCGCCCGCCACGCCTGCTCTCGCTTGCCGTCCTTCCACAGCCGGTAGCTGCGCAGCGTCTCGGCCATCGCGTCCCAGCCGGGGTGGCCGGTCACGTCACGGGCCTCGACCTGGTCGAGCAGGCCGCCGAAGCCGTTCCAGGGTGTTCGCAGGTCGGACATGATCTCGCTCGCCGGGAGCGAGGTGAGCATGTCGGCCTGCTCGATGTGCTCGTCGTAGATGTGCAGCGAGCCGATGTGCAGGTGAAACTCGCCGAGTTCCGCATCGAGCCATCCGGCGACCAGCTCGTGCAACACGGTGTAGAAGAACACGTCGTACGGCATGCCGATCCATACGTCCTGGCCGCGCATCATGGTCGCCATGTGCAGGCGGCCGGCGCGCAGGTGGAACCGGAACCCAAGGGTGCACGGCACGTCCTTGTGCCCTGCGGCGTCCTGGGCCGGGTCGTAGAGCTGGATCAGGGCTCGCCGGGAGTCGGGGTCGGCTTGGAGGATCTCGACGACGCGGGCGAGCTGGTCGACCTTGCCGGCCCAGTTCCGCATCCTGGGGCCGTACGCCCCCAGGAGGACGCCTTCGTCGGCGAACTGCCGCAGCCGGTTGTTGTAGTCGAAGATCCACGGGGCGTCGGAGCCGGACAGGTGCCAGACCGTCTCGGCCACGGCGAAGGCCGGATTCACGATGCGGGCGGGCGGGGCGTAGAGCAGGCGGGCACGCGGCTGGGTGAGCAGCAGGTGCACATCGCGGACTTCGTGGGTGGCCATGCCCCGGGGGCTGATCTTCTCGCCGGACTTGGCCAGCGTGACGGCGCCGGAGAACAGCTCGGCGATGCTGTCGGCTGTGAGGGATGTCATCGGACGGATGCTCCTTCGTCCTTGGGCGACGCAGCGGCGCCCGGGTGATGGTGGGTGGAGTCGTCGGCCCTCGGGCCGGAGGGGGCGCGGTCGGTGATGAGCCGGGCGATCCGAGCGGCGCTGTCGCCGCGCCACCGGCAGACCGCGTCCAAGGCCGCCCGCGGGATCGGCGCAGGGCCCGCGCGCAAGCCGGAGAGTGCTTCGGCGACCTCACCGGCGGCCTCGCACCGGGTCGCCAGTCCGTGACTGGTCAGGCCCAGGGTGCGTTCGCCCGGCGGGCCGATTTCGAGGACCGGGATGCCGAGCAGCGCGGCTTCGATCCCGCACGTCGAGTACGCGCTCGCCAGGACGTCCGCGCCAGCGAGGCAGCCTCGGGCTCCGACTCGGGGATCGGCCACCGCGATGGGCGGCCCGGCGTCCCGCTTCACCAGAGCGGTGAAGGCGTCAGCTCCCTGCGCCGGGTGTGGAGCGATGACGAGCCCCCAGTCGCCGTCCGCCTCGGCGAGCCCGTCCAGGAGGAGGTCCGCGTGGGACTTGAGGTGATCGGGGTTGAAGGGCTGGCAGGCCCACACCGCGATCCGGGTCGGCGCGCGTCGGCCCCCCGGAGCGAGCAGGTTCTCCAGGTACCGCCGTTGTGCCTGGCGGCTCAGGCTGTTGAGGACGTCGAAGCGGGGCTGCCCGAGGACGTGCACCTCGGCCTCGGGGTGGCGCGCCCACCCTCGGCCCAGGGCAAGGTCCCGCTCGCCCATGACGATGATGTCGCGGCTGTGCAGGGCCGGCCAGGCGACCGATTCCGGCGTCCACGCCCCGTGCTGGACGTGCACCGAGTTCGCTCCGTGCCGCTCGGCGGCGTGCGCGGCCAGCACGCCCAGTGGGCTGGTGTCGTTGCTCAGCAGGACGGTGTGCGGCCGGGTGGTCGACAGGATGTCGTCGAGCCAGCTCTCCGCCCGCACCACCGTCCGCCACGACGGTTGGGTGCAGCCCCCGCTGGTCTCCAAGAGAACGGACAAGAGCCTTACGAGCCGGGCAAGTTGGATGCCGTGGCCTTCCACTTGGACGACGTGCTCGTCGTCGGGGCGGTGGAGGCCCTCGGCGGTGCCGGAGACGGTGAAGAGGTCGCTCGGAGCCGCGCGCAGCTCGAAACCCATTGCCGGTCCCGCGCTGCATCGTTCGGCGGCATCAGTGGCGAGATCGAGCAGGAGGCTCCTCTGCCCGCCTCGCGCCAGCTCGGCGAGAACGGGGGTCAGCGTGGCGGCATGGCGGGAGGTCCACGACAGCGCCAGAACGTCCTGCCGTCCGAGATCCGAGGGGAAGGGACTCGGCTCCGTGTTCGCCGTACTCGTCCGGGCGCGGTTCCGGAGCTGGGCGGAGTGGGTCGGGTTGTGCGGTGCCGCAGCACCGAGCACGTACGCGACGCCGGACCATGTCACGGTGTAGGCCAGGTACTCCCGCGAGCTGCTCGAACGCAGTCCCACGAGACCTTCGTAGGGGGCCAGGATCAGGGGCCCTGGGGCGGAGGCGAACGGTGCCCAGGAGTTCAGGGCCAGGAGCTTGCGCACGATCTCGGCGACGAAGCGTCGCACGGGGACGTGCTGAACGTAGAGCCAGTCGGCTCCGCCCGGGGTGGCGGCCCACTTGGCGCTGTAGCGGTCGACGGCCTCCATGACGTCTTCGACGCCGGAGCGCAGTAACTGCTTGTCGACGGCCGTCGCATCAAGGTCCGTCGTGTGGATGTGGTCGGTTCGCGCGTGCGCCAGGGCGCCGGTTCTGACGAGAGTCCACGTCGGCTTCCCGACGTTGGAGGAGCGGACCAGGCCGAGGCCACCAGTGGTGCGGGGGCTCACACCGTGCTCCCCTCGACGAGCTGCTTGGCGGGGAGGAGGCTCAGCATTTCCCTGGGGGACGAGACCGTCTCCGGGGCGGGAGCCGTCGGCTGCCCGTAGCCCCACCCAGCGTGCACATAAGGGACGCCGGCGCGTGCGGCCGACTCCTGGTCGACCGCCATGTCACCCACGTAGACGGCGGAGGCGGGGTCGACTCCCAGGTCGACCAGCGCCAGGAGGAGCGGGTCCGGGGCCGGCTTCGTCCGGCCCGCGCCGGCGGGCGTGCGGATGGTCGCGAAGGGACACCCGAGGCGCGCGAGGAGCGGGGCCGCCCGGTCGACGTGCTTGGACGTCACGACGCCCAGCCGCCAGTCGGCGGCCACGAAGGCGTGGAGCGTCTCGACGATGCCGGCGAACTCCTCCGCGAGGTGCGCGGTGGCCACGGACTCCGCCTCGTACGTCCGGCGAACCGCCTCGGCATCGGTCACACCCAGCCGCTGCATGATGTCGCCGAACTCCCGGCCCAGGTGGCGCTCGTAGTCACGGAAGGGGAGCGCGACGCCATGGATCTCCTGGACCCTCTGCCACGCCTTCCGCATCACGGGACGCGTATCGAGCAGGACCCCGTCGAGGTCGAGGAGAAGAGCGCGCGACCTCTGGTCGTTCGGCGCGGCCGGAGCCGGTGGCAAGTCGTGAGCGGGAACGGTCATGATCATCCTCTCGTCAGGGTGTCGTCGTGCCTCAGAGGGCCGAGGCCGGGGCAAGTTCCAACTCGGGGTACTGGGACGGACCGCCGGCCTCCTCGAACGCCGCGTCGAGCAACGCCACGTGCATGCGGTCCCACCGCCCCCGGGACTGCAGAGCACGCCCATGGCGGGTCAGGGCCCACGCCTTGAGAGCCGTCGGGTCCTGCATGAAGTTCCGCGCGTTCTGCCACAGGACGGCGGGGGTGAACACCCTGAGATTGAGGCCGGTGCGCCAGAACTCAAGCCGCCACTGACACATCAGGAGCGGACCCGATTCGTCGTCCTTGACGTGATCGGGATGGTTGCGCACCCAGATCGGGGCCAAGTCCGGGTGCGTTGTGGCGACTTCGAGCATGCGGCCGTGGGCCTGGTGCACCGCCAACTCCATGGACTGGCGGTGCTGCAGGTGACGCTGGGCGATGTGTACCGCGGACGCGAGGGCGATGGTGGTGGCCAGAGTGAGAACGGGACGGTTCATCTGCGACCTTTACTCGAGGATGGATGGGACGGTGTAGGCAACCGGTGACGGCATCCGGGGCAGCGGTGGGCGCCGTCGTGCTCGCTTGAGGAAAGTCAAGCCGCGTCCGGCGGGCCGTCAGCCGAAGGCGAGACCGATCCGTTCGGCGCGGCCGGCAGGCGCGAGAGCCGGTGAAAGCGCGAGAGGTTGAAGCCACGCCCCTGAACCTCACCGGCGGGCACGGCGAAGAGGTCGATGCCCTCTTCGCTGGGTGCCGACGGGGCGGCCTCCCTGATGGCGAGGAGCGCTTCGCCCTGCTCGCGATGCGGCAGGAGGCGCGGTGCACGATCGGTGTGTCCCTCGAAAGTCATGGTCAGCCCTCGATCAGGTGTATTTGAAGGTGAAGGCGAGCACGACGCTCACGGTGGCGATCAGGGCGATCTGGGCGCTGATCTGCCGCCAGCCCCAGCCCTTCCTGTCCATCCAGCGCACTGGACGCCTTCAAGTCGGCGCGACGGGCTCCTCGGAGATCACGAGGTGGAGAAACGCCCGGCAGTGCTCGCCCAGGTGTTTGATCACGGCGTGGTACTCGTCGTCATCGGAGCTGATGGTGTGCCGGTCGAGGACGAGCACGCCGTCGGCCAAGCCCGCTCGGAGCTGCCGCTGGGCTTCCCGCCAACCAGGACGATCCCAAGGCGGCGTGTAGACGCCCTGGCTCGCACTGGATGCCGGGAAGTACGTCGTGGTCACCGGGACCGCCACATCGTGGAGCCGGGCGGCGATCGCGTAACCGAGCTGGTCGGCCTCAGCCTGCAGCGTCCCCCAGTCCTCGTCAGGTCGGGCCCTCGGACTCGGTACCAAGCTGTACGCCAGCACGCGCAGCGGCTGATCGGCCTGCGCGTCGACGACCTGTCGGTAGAAGTGCTCACGCAAGCCTCGGAGTTGGCCAGCTCGGGACTGACGCTTCACTCGGGGAGAGGTGCGAGCCCATCTCGGGCGGTCATGGCCAGCAGTCGGCGCCCCACCGCCCGTGTGCTTCTCTCGCCCCCGGTCAAAGGCAACGAGGCTCAACACGTCGGCTCCGTGCTTGACTGCGTTGTGCGGCGACATGGGGGTGCCTCCGTGAGAGTGGGGATGACCGCGTATGTCGTTCGGCCGCCGTCCGCGACACCCCACCGAAGCGACAGGCAGGCGACGAGGTGCAGCCCTCGACCACCGAGGCTGGCGGCACTTGCACGTCGTCGCCTCGCCGGTGCGGTGCTGTCGTCGGTGACTCGGATTCGAAGCTCGTGGTCGTCGTGTCGCAGTCGCAATCGGACATCCCCGGAACCGTGGATGATCGCGTTGGACACCAACTCCGAGACGACGAGCCGGGCGTCCTCTGCCGGCGTCTCCGGCAACGACCAGTGCCTCAGCACGGTGGCCGTGGTTCTTCGTGCTTGAGCGACGTGCACATCTACCGGCTCCATGGCCATCTCGAAGACTTGAGAGGCCAGCGGACACCGAGCGGTCGCGGCGCCGACGACGTGGGCGCCACCGTCGTCGCCCCCAGGTCGGGGTGGCGTTGCTGTCCGGTGCGTGGTCATGCCCATATCGCACCGTGGCTGCGCGATTCGGAACAGGGGAAACCGGAGGGGGGAAATCTTTGTCAAGGGGGAAAATCAGGGGGGAGTTGAAGGAGTATTGGCTTTCTCCCACGGATAGGGGTCAGACTCATGGCAGTGGATCCATTTGCCGAGCTGCTCCGTCACCTGCGGCGTAACGCGAATCGGACGCAGGACGAGCAGGCCGGTGCGATCAACGCCGCTTCCGGCCGGGCAACGATGACCCGCCGAGAGGTGAACCGGTACGAGAACGGTGCCAACGTTCCGACGGACCACACCCTGGGGAACATCGCTTTGGCCTGTGGCGTCCCGCTGGAGCCGCTGCTGCGCGAGGCGAAAGCCGCCCGCGCCAGGCGGCAAGAGAAGAACAAGGCCGAGGCGGAGGACCTGGACGACGTGAAACGCCGAACGCTGTTGGGAGGCGCAGTCATCGGTGCGGCTGCGGCGGCCGAGCCGTGGGGCCGGCTGGCCTACGCACTCAGCAAGGGTTCCAAGATCGACCCTGAGTCCGCGGGGGTGCTTATCGATCATGCGGCCCGGTTGCACGTGGACGAGCTGAACGAGAGCGCGCTCAGCCTGCAGTCTCGGGTCGAGGCGCACTTGGACGCGATCACCGCAGCCCTTCCCCGCGCCGGATCCCACGAGCGAGCCCTGACCATCGCGGCGGGGGAGACCGCTGCTCTTGCTGGATGGGTTGCCTGGGACCTCGGCGAGCACGACAAGGCCACTTCCTATTACGAAGTGACCTCGGAGTGCGCGAAGAAGGCTGGACACCCCCCGCTGCGCGCCCTCGCTCTGGGCTACGCGAGCTACGGTGCCCCCAGCCCTGCGAAGGCGCTGGAGATGCTTTCGCAGGCAGCTCAAGACGTACGCGGACGTGGCAATGCAACCGCCGCAGCGTGGGCCCTGGGCCGGTACGCAGAGGAGGCCGCTCAATCAGGCGATGACGCCGGCGCCCTTCGTGCTCTCGACCAGGCCAAGTTCGCCTATGACTTCGCCGACCATACGAGCGAGCAGGCGTGGGTCCGCTTCGTGACGCCGTACCGCATGGACTCGTTAACCCTCTCGGTCTACGGCGAACTCAAGCGTCAGGAGCTGACCGCCACGGCCGACTCCGCAGTCGAGCGCCTCGGCGGTGAACTACCCGAGTCCGGTGTGGTCGTCCTGGGTGACCTGGCGTCCGCCCTTCTGCGCGGCGGTGACGTAGATCGCGGGGCCTACGTAGCGCACCAGTTCGCCGCAGCGGCGGAGTCGAAGCCCAACACCATGGGCCGGCAGCGGGCTCAGGCCATCGCTGCCGGGCTCCCCGACACTGACCATGACCTGGCCAGCCACCTGCTGACGTTCGCGACGCTGTGAAGCGTCGAAGCGCACAGGCTCGGTGAGAGCGAGGCGCCGTAGTGAGGGCCTTTACCCTGGGCGCGTCTCGTCGACGACCCAGGACAGGTACGCCTCCGACCCTCCGGTTACAGGCAGCGTGACCCACTGGGGGACGTCGTACGGGTGCCTCTCGTGCAGCCATGCCTCTAGCGCGGGGAGGCGATCCGACGACGTCATGTAGGAGATCCGCCACTCCTGAGCCGCCTCGACCTTCCCCTGCCACCAGTAGAAGGCGGTGATGGGCGCATCAATGTGGACGCCCGCCGCCAGTTTGCTCTCAACAGCGCCTCTGGCGAGGGTCTTCGCCTGCTCCTCGTCGTCACTCGTCGTCTGCGCGATCACGATCTCGGCGTCCATGCGGCTACCTCTCCAGCTCGGGTACCGCGACCCTACCCAGATGTCCGACGCAGCTCGCGGGTTGGCTTCGCTCATGAGTGGTTCTGCTCCCCCTGCAGGTAGCAGTACGTGGACGGCGGCTCGGGGGCATGGCGAGCCCGTTGGTAGCTGAGGCCTCGGGAGTCCGACTACCACTCCGGACTCGCCGACGCAGGAAGTCCACGGAGCTCATGATGACGCGCTGCTGTGTGGCGTAGTCACGAATGTGCTACGTCAACGTCGGCAATCGGCTGAGCGCACCGTTCGGGTGATGAGCGAAGGCTAGTCGTGACATTCACGTGGGGCACGGGAGTGCTCGCCCATGGGGGGGGGTTCGGCACTGCGAACCGGGGAGGAGTTCGTCCTCCACGTGGTCGGAGGTGTCGATCACAGTGGCTACTATCCGTCGCGACAAAAGGTCACCGAGGGGACAGATCATGCCTGTTAGGAGCGTAGTGACGGACGTGTCGCGTGCGGCGCGCTTGACGCAGGTGTCGGCTGATCTGCCGGACGACTACATGACGGTGCAGCTGCTCGCAGCTGGACTCGCGCGAATTCAGACGGACCAGCTCGGCGCGATGTGGAGTACGCCGTCACTGAGCACTCAGTCTGTGGGGCTTCCTGTGGCGTGGAATGCCGGGGTGAAACGGCTGTGGTGGCGCGCGCTGGAGAGCGGCATGGCTCAACCAATCACCCATATGGAGGTGTTCGCCTGGTGCACGCGACCGCTCGGGCAGTGGCCACTCGCTCTCGACATCACCGAAAGCGATAGAGGCCTCCTGCTGGTGGACGACGGCAGGCCCTCCGCCTTCGCGGACGAGGCCGCCCGGTTGGCCATGTCCAAGGACCCCGAGGCCGAACTGGTCGAGAACCGCTCCTTCGACCTGCTCATGACCACAGCGGACCGCAACGCCAATTGCGAAGAGCAGGTCCAGAAGAACTATGTCGAGCTGCGCGGCTTCCTGATCGACAAGCCGATTGCGTCCGACCTCGACCTGGCCTCCCTCATCCGGCGCTTCCCCGCCAAGAACACTCATGGTCAGCCGTGGGTGAAGGAGTGGTTCCTGCACGGCTATCAACATCGCCCCGCGTCAGGGCCGACAGTGCTGGATGTGTGCGACAAGTGCGGTAACCCGCTGCCCAGCAGGCGAGGGCGTTGCGGCACTCCGGGGTGCAGGGGATCGGCCACGCAGTGGACCGTCGAGGCGATGTCCGAGCTGTATGTCCAGCGGCAGGCCGTACGCCGCTTCTTCCATGACCCAGGCTTGGCGGAACGCCGGGTCCTCGACGCAACAGGGTCCGCGCTGGGGCAGCGCATGCACCCGTGGTGGGGCATGGACGCCGTGGACGTGGCCTACGACTTCGATGGCACGGACCACATGGGCACGGGAGAGTGGTGGGCCGCTGACGTGAAGGATCACGCGAGCGCCACGCTGCTGGGAAGGTATTTCCGCTGGGATCCGCGTGCTGACGCGCGTCGCCGGTTCCTGGTGATCGCCCAGCACCGGTTCGAGACACGGGGCTACGTCGATGACCTGAGAGATGCCATGGACGGACGTGTTCGTGGTGTCGAGGTCGTCGGCGAGGACAACTTCATCGCTGCGGTACTTCGGCACGCGTCGGAGCGTGACTGAATGGCTCGTGACATCACGGCGTGGAACGACCCGCTGGTGAAGGAGGCCGACGACACGGGGCTGACCCCGTTGATGCAGCCGCTTACAGCCCTTGAGTTCTTCCGTGTGGAATTGGGCCTGCACTTCCTGACCAAGTACATGCCCGGCCAGTCGGCAACGGTGTTGCGCAAGGTCCTGGACGGCTATCTCAGCGCGGGCCCAGACACCGCCCCGCTCGTGCGCAACCTCCGCCGCCGAATGGGACCCACAGCTCGGGGCGGCGAGTGGAAGGTGCGCCTGAACGACTACTGCAAACTGCCCGCTCACTTGCGGAAGTTCGAGCTGGATAACCCGGACTCGCGCCGAGTAGTACACGGCAGCGCCTTCCGCCCACGCGGCAGCGCCGTGCTGCCCGGCAGGGTCAAGGCATATCAGGACGCACTGCATGATCCCGTGCCGTACGAGATGCGGCCAGCGCGTGAGCCGGCTCGGGCCGGCTCGGCCCTTTGGTTCAAGCGTCACAACGACAAGAAGGAGCGCCTGCGGGTACCCGACTGGGTGGCCGTAGCGACAAAGCCGCCGCTCTTGCAGCCCAAGGAGCGACGTACCCGGACCCCCTTCCTTCCGGTGACCGACGATGACATGAAGCAGGCGGCCAAGGAGATGGACCGCCTGCTGGAAGACGATCCGCGCTATCGAGGCGAGAACTTCTCCGGTCGCCTGGAGAACATGGTCTTCGCGAGTACGGATCCGGAGGCTGGTGAACTCCGCGACGGGCTCGGGGTGTTCGGAATCGACGGCGTTGCACATGTCGTCGGCCTAATGAACTCCGGCAAGACCACCTTCAACGACATCCTCGTGAAGATCTCCGTCGACCGGGGCCTGAAAGTGGGCTACCTCGTCTCATCGGTCGGCGACGCGCTGGCAAAGGTGCGCTTCTTCCGCGCCCTCGGGATCCGGGCGGTCCCGCTCATCGGCAGCTCCACACGCGATGAACACCTGGCGCGTTACTGGGATGACGTGCTGTACGTCAGCGAGGGAGGAGACGTCGCCCCATTGCCGTCGCAGACGGACGCTACCTCGCCGTTCACCACGGACCTGTGCCCCCTGGAGATGCTTCTGGAGTCCTCCGGTCCTGTTGCCGAACCGCTGGCACTGGAAGACCGGCCGTGCCGGAACTCGCTGCGTGTCGTCGGCGCGACGAAGCGAAAGGAGCGAGTGGACTGCCCGCTGCTGTCGGTGTGTCCCTCGCAGATCGCTTCGTGCGAAGTGCCCGACGCCCAGGTGTGGGTCACCACGCCCGCCGCCCTGCTGGCCAGCGGAGCGGAGCCCTCGGCGTATGCCGCCCGCTGGATCACTGCGGCTCAGCACGAACTCGACCTTCTGGTGGTTGACGAGGCCGACCGGGTCATGACGCAGTTCGACAAAAAGTTCCTGCATCACGAACCGCTGACTCAGCCGGACGGATGGAGCAGTCGCATCGCCGTGGCCTGGCACGAGGGGCTCGCCACCACCTGGTACAGGCCCATGGCACACAAGCATGGGCAGCGGTTTCAGCAATACGCGACCTATCACTCTCAAGCCCTTGCGGGCCTGCTGCCCTTGCTGATGCTGCCCGCCGGGGACACGCCGGAGGCCAAAAGGGCTGCTGAGGAGGCCCTGGCTCAGACCGTCGACGACGGTCCGTTCAGCGGACACACTCTGCTGACCCGACTGGCCCGCCTCCTGCACGGCATCGCGGACCGTGCCGAGCGCGAGGAGGACGCCGACAGGTGGGAAGCCGCCGAGCAGTACTTCGACAAGTACTTCGTCGCGCTGACCGCAGGACCGTTCGACGCCCCACCCAGCCATATCGCTGAACTGATCGACACCATGACGGCCGGGTACGCCGCCGAGCGGACAGCCCAGGAAGTTGCCGAAGAGTGGCTCACACGGCACGCACCGCCTCCGATTCCCGACAGACCATCTTCCTGCCGAACCGAACTGGCGCACCTGCTCATCGCCGGCATCTGGGCCGCGCGCGTGACCACCTCGTATTTCGAGCTCTCCGCCATGCAGGAAACCTTGCGAGAGGTGATGCCACTCGCCATGGGCGGAAGTGCCCTGACGCATCAGCCACACGCCGAACTACGCGCCCTTGTGCCAGAGTTGCCGATGGGCAACATGATGGCGTTGCAGTGGACCCCCAGCCGCAAAGGCAGCGGCGGCTCCCTGGACGTACTGTGGCTGCGCGGTGTGGGCCGCTGGCTGCTATACCACCTGCACGACATGCTCGCCTGCGAAGGAGTCGAAGGCCCCCATGTCCTGCTCACGTCCGCGACCAGCTATGACCCGTACTCGGCGCGCTATCACATCGACATCCTCCCCTCACTGATCCTGCGCGAGCCCGAGCAGTGCGCAGAGGCACTGAGAACCAGCCGACTGCTGTATCGGCCGCGCCGGCGTCCCGGCCACGAAAGAGGCGTGCGCGTCTCGGGAGCAGGGGGGCGCGAAGCTCGGCAGAACGCGGTGCGGACGATGACCGACGCAGTCTGCACCCCGGACCCCGGTGCCACCCTTTCGCTTCTTGAGCAGGCGCTCCAGAGTGCTGATGAAGACCGACGCAAGGCGCTGTTCGTGGTCCTCAGCACGCAGGACGCCGAAACCAGCGCCCACTACATGAACACCCGCACCAGCGTGACCGCCTGCCATGTGGTCCCGGACAGCCGTGCACCGGGCCCCTACGGCCTCGCCCACCGACGCATCGCCGAATTCCCCACCCTCCAGGCCACCGTGATGGCGGCGGCCGAAGGCTCCGTGGGCCGTGCACACAACATGCTCAACGCCCGCGGCGTCGCTGCCGTCTCCGTCATCTTCTACCTCGCCCGCCTGCACCCGCCGCCAGACGACCTGTCCTTCCCCCTGGCCGTGCTCAATTCCCAGGCTATGGCCCGTCTGCTCGACCCCATCTGCTGCGACGTACCCGGCACCGACCCGACCCAGGAAGTCCGCACGCTCACCCGCCGGGCCTACGCGACCTGGGGCGGAATGATGGGCCGCCCTCTGACCTTCCGCACCATGCCCACCGAAGAACTGCGCCAGGCCTTCGTCGCGGACCAGTTCCACTCCTTCTACCAGACCACCGGCCGCGGCATCCGCGGCAACGTACCCGTCCGCGTTTACCTGCTGGACGCCGCTTTCGCACCCCGCGCTGCTGACCCCCGCGACTCGGCCCTCGATACCGACCGCACCAGCATCCTGATCGCAGGCCGGGCATTGGTACGCGAGCTTCTCGCTGACCCGGGCCCCAGGGCGGACGCCCAGACCCGCGTCAAGCACGCGATCCACACCACCGTGTGGGGGCTGCTCGGAAACCTCCTTGAGAACATCGACTGGGGATGAAAAACCTGTGACCAGCACCGGCAACGAGTCCAAGAAGCCGTCACCACCACCCCGCTACAACAACACCATTCCTCCGGTCTTCTCGGCCCTCCCCGGGCAGAAGCTCGCACTCGACTTCTACACGGCCGCCTTCCCCCGCGAAATCCTCCCCCGCCTCCAGCGCGCCTGGGACAGTAACCCCAAGTCTCGCTCGCGCTACCTTCCGACGCGTGGGTTGCGTGAACTCGTGGAGTGCGTCGGCGCGGGCATCCTCGCAGTCGGCGACGACCTGAGCGCTGACGCCTGGCTCTACGCCCTGTGTCCGCCCCAGAACCAACTGGCTCTGCAAATCGCCCTGGAGACCTGGATCACCACCGAGGTCGCACCCCACCAAAGCGACGTCGACTGGCCCTCCTGCATCAAAGCGGCCTTCCCTCTGGAATGGTCCCCCACGACACTCGACCTGCTGGGACACGGCAAAGCACCCAACGACACAGCGCGGCCCCGCCCCCATGTCTACCGACTCCTCGCGTCCTACCTGGCCACCCGATGGATCGAGAAGAAGTGGGTGCTCCCCGGGCACAAGCAGAACGAGACCACCGTCCTTGGCACCATCGGAGACCGCGGTCAACGCAGTGTCTACCTCTGGCCACCCCGCGAACTGACCGATGACGGTGCGTTCGGCCTGTGGACCCACCAGACCACGTTCCGCGTCACAACGATGCCGCACGACGACCGGCTCCTCATCCGGGCAACCCCGCACATCACCCGCTTCGGCGGCACCATGCCCGTCTACCTACCGCGACGCAGTCCCGACAAACCACCCACCGCCACCGTGCTGCTCCACGTACCCGGTGGCGTACTCAGCGGCCTGGAGTACCCCCAATTCCTCCGGGCACCTGTCGTGGCCACCGGCCGCGCAGATGAGATGACATGGCGCTGGACCCCCGGGATCGCCCGGATGCTGCCCTCCCTCCCCACCTCCCACCTCTACCCGGACCCGAACGCCGTCCGAGAAGACCCGCGGGCCTACAACGGCCTCGGCCGCGATGACAGGACGAAGAGGGATCCCGTCGCCCTTCTCCTGCACACCACGGGCTACACCTATCTTCTGGACGAACCGGACGGCGAAACCGGACGTAAGTCCGCCGGCCACCCCGCCGAGACGGGCCTCCAGCCGATCGACCACCTCCTCCTGTTCGAACAACTGAAGGAAACCCTGCCCGGACTGCACCTTGAACCGGTCGATTCCATCGGTAAGATCCCGCAGCGCCGTGCACCTCGGCTCGAACCCGCCGCCCCCGGCGCCGTGTACCGCCTGGAGCTGGGACACACCGCCCCCGGTACGTACGAAGCCGTACATCTGGCCCTGACCGGCCTGCTCGGCTACACCCATGCTGACCACCGGAGTGAGACCGGACGCGACGTTCACGTCTATCGCGGTGCCACCGAAGTCCATCTGCGCCTGTACAACCCTGACACTCTGGTATCCGGAACACCCTGGCCGACCGAAAAATCGTCGGAAGAACGCAGCGAGGCCCGGCGTCAGCACCGCGCGGAAAGGATTCGCGCACTGCGCGAGGCACTCCCCGACGAGGCACAACTGATCGGTGCGCTCATGGAGATCGGTAAACCGGCCTCGTTCTCAGCGGCACACCAAGACGACCCCAAGCCTCTGCTCAAGAAGGTCCTTCCAACGCTTGGCCGGCACGTCCAATGTCTGCACCCCGTCACCCGGACGGCCAACCCGGACGCGAAGAAGGACGGGGGCAAGCCCTTCCAGAACTCCCAGATCCGCCGTGACGACGTCGAGCGCGCCGCCTCCGCCGTGCGCGACATCCTCCGGTCCGTCGGACACTTGCCGCAACTACCTCGCCCACGAGGCGTCACCGGCTCCTTCGAACTCACCGCCGTGCACCTGGCCCGATCACGCGGAGGCCTCGTACCCCTCCTGCTCCGCGCAAACACAGACGGCATGGTTACCGCCCAACTGGTTCCCACCATCAGCCATCTGAACGAAGCCCCCATGCCACTGGTCGACTTGCCCAAGGCCTTGGTCGAGGGACGAGGCCGCGTCCGCGCTCGGGACCGAGCCCAACTGGCTGATTTCCTCACCCAAGCCCTCGCGCTCGACAGCACCGCGGACCGACTCCTGATTGCACGCGCTCAGACCCTGCGCAACAGAGAGATCTGGTCGTGGCTGCAGAACGACCACATCGCCCCGGATGCCCTCGTCCTCCCGGGTATCGACTGCAGCTCGGCAGAATCAGTCAGTCGGCGCACGCCGACGGATCTGCCAGGCTTGCGCATTGTCCGCATCAACGACGACTCCGATGAGATCCCTCTCATCTTCGGAATGAATCCGTTGGAGAATTCGGATGCCGAGAGCGCTGACGCCCCCGCTCAAGGCGCTGTCGTCTCCGGCGAGAACCCGCCGGACCAGCCTGAGACGCCGAGCCCGGACAACGTGCTCCCATATGAATGGGGCCGATACTCCGGATTGATCCCCTGGAACGATCGCACCTATCTCGCCGTCAACCCCCGCCCGGACACCCACCAGCTGTCCAAATCCGTCTCCAAATACCTCGGAGACGACCGCGACGTCACCCGCCACGGAGCCAACCCAAGGTCGTTGGAAATCCATATCTCCTTCCAGCAGCCCACCGACAACACCGCCGACCTGGCCGCCTACGTGAACGGGCTGCGCCGTTGCCACCTGCACACCGCAACACCAACCCGGCTGCCCTACCTGCTGCACTTGGCGCGGCTCATGGAGGAGTACATCGAGTGACCGCGTAGAGCTTCGAGGCCGCTCGGGGCCTCCAGAATGTTGCGGAGTAACCCCGGGGGGTGTCGCTCTCCACATCGACCTCTAGGTCAGCAGTCAGAACGGCGTGCTTAAGGCGAACGACGGGGCTCAAATCCTGGTTGAGAAGGGGGCGCCGTCGACCAGGACGGCGTAGGGGTAGATGCGAGTGATGCGCCTCTTTCGGCGGAATCGGCCCACAGCGTTTGGGCCGCCATATCGCGAAAACGCCGAGCGCGCGAACCTATTCCAGATTTGTGGGATTCAGCGCCCCTGACGGACGTCCCCTCAAGAGCTGTCGAAGTGCCGCCGCCTGTGGCGGCCACACTGAGCCCAGTTGGTGCCGAGCGAGGGGACCCCTCCACCCGAGCAAGAGCGAGCGCTATGCGCCCGCGCCTTCACTCTTCGTACAAGTCCTCCCAGCGAAGCTCTTCTGAGCCAGCGGCCTCCGCCTCGGCCATCTGGTCGGCGACTTCCCTGCGGATCGCCAACGTGTCCGCAAGCGACCAGGCCGAGCCGCTTCCAAAGGGCAGCACCCGGTCGTGGGGCTGGTGCAATTCCTCGCCTTCCAAGCTACGGCGACAAGCTCGGCACTGCCAGGGGCGGCGCAGAGTGATCCACTGTCTGAGCCCGCACCAGGGGCACAACGCGAAGTACGCGCTGGGCCCGTGCGCGGCGGCCCAACTGGCGTAGCCCGACCGGCTGCGTGCCACGTTGATGTCGCCGTGGGTGCGCTCCGAGACCCAGCCGAGAAGGACCATCTCGCCACCGGGCCACGCGCAGACGCAGGGACCGTCGCACCGGCAGGCGCGCGCCTTGCCCAGTTCGACAGCCTTTTCCCTGCGGGGAGTGGCCGGCCCCTTGACCTCAAGCCATGTGCCGATCTCGGGCAGCCAGAAATCCGGCAGGTAATGCACCCCTGACGGCAAGGTGATTTGCTCGGGTTCGTACTGCCAGAGGATGCTTTGGGCGTCGAGGGTGTGGGCCCAGTCGGCTTCGAGACGAGAACGGAAGGTAGTACCGCTGTACACCGTCGGTACGGCTTCGATGGGCTGGCCCTCTTCAGGGAGGTCCGTCACGGCGTCTCCGTTCTGGGTCAGTTCTGCGCTGCCCCGCAGTTTGACCGCTAACCTAGCGCTTTCATGAAGCGAGCTGACCACGGGTGGCCACGTAGGCGAGATATGCCTCCGAACAGCAAGAATATGGCTTCTCTAGTGTCTTGTGATTCTGTTTGTGGAACCTGAGGCGTCCGTGGTCGTTGAGTCGGGTATGGATCTTTCCTCTGAACAGATGGCTGAGCTGCGGG